>CAKUND010000027.1 GCA_934668295.1 uncultured Oscillospiraceae bacterium | reverse complement strand
ACGACCGAGGCCATGGTCAAGGGACTGCCGATGGTGCTGGTCAACGTGGTCGGCGGCTGCGAGACGCCGAATCTGGAGTTTTTCGTCTCCCATGGCGGTGCGGCCACGGCCGATACGCCGGAGGCCATCGCCGCGCTCTGCAAACAGCTGCTGGAGCACGACGAGGAACGTCTCGTCATGCGTCAATCACTGCTTGCCATGCACAAAACCCCCGCCGCGCAGGCCATCTGCGACCGTTTGGAGGCATAATCCTGACAAGGCGTGGGATTCTAATGAAAAACAGGGAGGTCACGCAAATATGACGATCGTAACACTGGATAATTTTGAGCAGGAAGTCATGCAGGCCAAAACGCCTGTCGTGGTGGATTTCTGGGCAAGCTGGTGCGGCCCGTGCATGATGCTCGCGCCCGTGATGGAGGCGCTGGAGCCGGAGGTTCCCGGCGTGAAATTCTGCAAGGTCAACGTCGACGACGAGCGCGATCTGGCGATGGAATTCCAGATCGACTCCATCCCGACACTGCTGTGCGTCAAGGGCGGCAAGGTCGTGAAGCGGCTGGTCGGCTTCCGCGAGAAGGACGCGGTCAAGAAGGAGCTGGAAGCGCTGTGAAGGTACGGCTGAACGAGGACAAGGAGGTCGTCGCCCGCATCAAGGAGGGGCTGAAGCGCACCGGCGGCTACTGCCCATGCAGGCTGGCCCGCACGGAGGAAAACAAGTGCATGTGCGAGGAGTTCCGCGATCAGATCAAGGATCCCGACTTCGAGGGCTACTGTCATTGTATGCTCTACTATAAGGAAAAATAAGCCTCAGCCCGGCGGCCGCGTGTGCGGCCGCCGGGCTGAAAATTTTTTTGCTCAGCCTTCCATGCAGTCACAGATCGGCTGATTGGTAGCGGCATCGAGCAGGAAAAGCTTCCACGACGCGGGCTTTGCTCCCGTGCGCAGGTTCAGCGCCAGACTGCCGTCGGTGCCGGTCTGCGCGGCTGTCTGCAGAAGACGCCCGTCTGTGTCATAGGCTGCCGTGATCGCCCGGACGGCTGTCGAGATATGCTCCAGACTGACGTCCAGCGTCAGCGTTCCGTCCGCCTGCTTTGCAAGCGCAAAGGTCATGACCTGCATGTTGGTGTCGGGGATAAATGCCGCTTGGATGAGGCTGTCGTCCTTGGGTGCATATTCCTCCCACACTAGCCAGCCGTCTTTCCAGAACGTCATCTCCTTTGTTTTTACGATTTCCCATTCGCCTGAGATGAGGTGCAGCGTACCGACAAGGCCGATCTTTGCGGCAAGCGTCGCGGTAATATCCTTCGGGACGATCGGCACATAGCCGTAGATCTTCACCGTACCGGTACCCTTTACTCCGCAGGAGAGATACCCTTCCCAGCCGGGTTCAACCTCTGCCGACAGCTCCATCGAGAAATTCAGCGGTGCGCGGCACAGCACCATCTCTTTCAGGCCCTCATCATAGACCTCCTTCAGCATAAGCTGCAGCTTGGACTCCAATTCAACCTTGAAATAAGCCGGAAGCGGCCCGGTCGGAAGTGCGATGTATGTCTGATATGTATAGCTGAGCTTGCCGGTACCGATCAGCGCCAGATCCAGCTCCGTTATGTTGGCCTTTCTATCCGGTCTGAAGCTTCCGGTGAAAATGCCCATGAGCTGGATCTTGCCGCTGACACCGAGCTTACTGTTTCGCGGAGTGGACATAAACCCGTTTTCCTTCATGAATGATTCGAGATCCTTTGCGACCCCTCTGTTGAGCGGGGATTGCTCCGGATCCTTCAGCCGCTTAAACGCATCCTTCATCGTACCGTATCCTGCATCGATCTTCCACGTCAAGCATTCATCTCCAACTTTGTTTCGTTATCCGGCAAAACCGGGGGCTGCATCAAAGACCCATCCGCAGCTCAAACCATGTTTGAAGGGGCGGGCGCGGGCATTACCGCAGGCTGCGCACGTATTCCGACGGCGTCATGCCTGTGACGGTGCGGAACTGGCGGGAAAAGTGCTGCTGGCTGGAAAAGCCGAGCTTTTTCGCGATCTCCCCCATGGACATCGTCCCGCCGCGCAGGAGGAGCTTACTTTCCTCTGTGCGGATCTTTGCGATATACGCGCCCGGCGCCATGCCGAGCTGCAAGCGGAACAGGCGATGCAGATACGTCGTGCTGATATGCGCTTCATCCGCCAGCGTCTGCAGGCTGAGCTTTTCCCCGGCCCGTGCGGAGACGATCTGGATCAGCCTGTCCATGATGCGCTGCTCGGCGTGGCTGGTCGCGGGCAGGCGCTGCGCGGAGGCGGCGGGCTGCTGCCGGTTCAGACCGCGCAGCAGATCGGCCAGCAGCAGCTTCAGAAGACTCTCCACGCAGTCATACGCGTAGCTTTCCGCCCCGTGCGCCTCCAGCATCTGCCGGACAAGCCCGATCTGCCGGGCGGTCAGGCTGAGCGCCTGTCCGGCCAGACGGGCGCAGGGAAGCTCCGCTGCGCGGAACGATACGGTCAGGAAGCTGACCGGCCGGTCAGCGTACTGCATATGCCAGACGTTCTGCCCGATCAGCATCAGCTGCTGCTGGCGCAGCAGCACGTCCGCGCCGCCGGCCAGATTGTGCAGCTCGCCCCGGTCGACATAGACCAGCTCAAACGCCTCGTGCCGTTCGCCGCGAAAATAAAAATCGCTGGCGCACTCCTGATAAAAAAACGTGTAGAGCCGTTCCAGCTTCAGCTCACTCTGCGCTCCGGCAAATTCCTCCGCCGGGTGGCGCGCGAGCAGCCGCAAAAGCCCCGGCTGCTGCGCACGGCAGTCGACCTCGCAGCCATCGCCGAGCGCGGCGATGGAAAACCGGACGCCCGCCCGCAGCGCAAGCACCCGGTCGAGATAATAGACGCTCCGCGCGTCCTTTTCATAGATCACCAGCAGCGGCATGCCCGAAACATAGTCCAGCACGACCGGCCCGTCCGCGCACAGCTCCCCGACCGGCTCGCCAGGCCGGATCTGCCAGTGCTCCGTGCACGGCAGCGTCTCCGGACTTGCGGAGAGAATTTCGCCGAACGGCTGCACCTGAACAGCGGAAAGATTTTTGATCTGCAAATGACCGCCCCCTTTTCTTCTTTTTTACCATAATTTCGCACCGCAGGCAACTGCTTTTTCAAATCCTGCCCGGATTTTATCAAATTCTGCACAAATCTCAAAAACCTATTGTCTTCCGGGACAGGGGAGGATAAGATGGAGAAAAGAAGAAAAAGGAGCAATGGGATGAACGAAGCACTGTTTGCGATCCTGCGCGGCTTCCGACTGGACGCGGAGCCCGTCTCCTGTGTGCCGTACGGCTGCGGACATATCAACGCGACGTACCTGGCCGTGACGGCCAGCGGACGGCGCTATATTTTGCAAAAGATCAATCATCACACGTTCCGCGATGTAGCCGGTCTGATGGAGAACATCACGTCCGTCACAGAGTTTCTGCGCACGAAAACGGACGACCCGCGCGCCGTCCTGACGCTGGTCAAAACAGCGGACGGCGCAAGCTATCTGCACGCGCAGGAGGGCTATTGGCGCGTGTATGACTTTGTGGAGGACACGATCTGCCTCCAGCAGCCGGAAACGGACGAGGATTTTTACCAGAGTGCCGTCGGCTTCGGCACGTTCCAGCAGCTTCTGACGGATTTCCCGGCAGAACAGCTCCATGAGACGATCCCGAATTTCCACAATACGCCCGACCGCTACCGCGCGTTCCTTGAGACACTGGAGCGCGACCCCATGCGCCGGGCGGCGCAGGTTCAGCCCGAACTTGAATTTGCGCTTGCCCGGCAGGCTGAAATGGCGGCGATCCAGAATGCCCTGAAGGCCGGAGAACTGCCCCTTCGTGTCACGCACAACGACACGAAGCTCAACAACGTCCTGCTCGACGCAAAGACGCGCCGGGCGCTGTGCGTCATCGACCTCGATACGGTCATGCCCGGCTCCAGCCTCTATGACTTCGGCGATTCCATCCGCTTCGGCGCGGCGACCGCCGCGGAGGACGAGCAGGATCTGTCCAAAATGGAACTGAGCCTCGATCGCTTCCGCGTGTTTACGCGCGGCTATGTCCGCTCCTGTCCCGGTTTGACGCAAAAGGAACTGGAGCTGCTGGGGCTTGGCGCGAAGACCATGACAATGGAATGCGGCGTCCGCTTTCTGACGGACTATCTGGACGGCGACCACTATTTTGCCGTCCACCGCGACGGCCAGAACCTCGACCGCGCCCGCACGCAATTTAAGCTCGTCGCCGACATGGAGAAAAAGTGGGGCGAAATGCAGAAAATTGTTGCTGAAGAAGCAAAAAAGGAGAAATAAACTATGCTGCATCTGAATATCATCAAAGTAAAGACCCCGGAAGAAATGGGCAAGGCCGCTGCCGACGAATTTGAAGCTGTCATCCATGCCAAGCCTGCCTGCGTCATGGGCCTCGCCACCGGCTCGACCCCGCTGCCGCTGTACCGGGAGCTCATTGCCCGTGAAAAGGCCGGGCTGATCGATTTCAGCCGCGTCCGCTCGGCCAATCTGGACGAGTATAAGGGTCTTGCGCCCGACCATCCGCAGAGCTACCGCCGGTTCATGCAGGAAAATCTGTTTGACCATATCTCCATCAAGCCCGAGAACACCATCGTCCCCGACGGCCTCGCCGCCGACATCCCTGCCATGTGCGAGGCGTATGAGCGGAAGATTGAGGACTGGGGCGGCGTGGATATCCAGCTGCTCGGCATCGGCCACGACGGCCACATCGGCTTCAACGAGCCGTGCGACCATTTCCCCGTCATGACCCACGAGGTGCAGCTGACGGACATGACCCGCGAGGCGAACAAGCGCTTCTTCTCGTCCATCGACGAAGTCCCGACCGCCGCCATCACCATGGGCGTCGGCACGGTCATGGCTGCGCGGAAGATCGTCATGGTCATCACAGGCGCGGACAAGGCCGACATTCTCCATAAGGTCTTCTTCGGCCCCGTTACGCCGGAGGTTCCGGGCTCCATTCTGCAGTTCCATTCCGATGTGACGCTCATCTGTGACGAGGCGGCGGCAGCCAGAATGCCGCAGTAAGGATGATTATGCAGTATTTAGGCATTGAATATTCGGTCAAGAACCTGCCCGCGCTCGATCACGCGTTCATCCCCTTCGGCGTCTGGGCACGCGCATACGAAGCGGGCGCGGCGCGCCCGTTCAAGATCGCGGTCGAACGTGAAAACGGGCTTGTGACAGTCTATGAGACGAAGCTGCGCAGCGCAGCGCTTGCAGAAGCAAACTACCGGTACGCGGAGCGTATGGTCAAGCTGCTTCTGTGGAGCGTCGGCGGCTGGCGCGTGTATCTGTGCGGCGACGACGCGATCGCGAAGCGCATGCAGGATGAATACCGCGCGGGCGGAACCCGCAAATTCGACGCCGGCTTCATGCAGGACGTGTACGAGCGCCCGTTTGAGATCGTGATCACGGACGAGGCGGGCTTCCCGCAGGCGCACGAGCAGACGAAGAAGGCCGGCGGCCATACGAACGGCTGCCGTATCGGCTTCGACGCGGGCGGCTCCGACCGCAAGGTCTCTGCCGTCATAGACGGCGAGACGGTCTACTCCGAGGAGGTCGTCTGGCACCCCAAGACGAGCGAGGATCCGCAGTACCAGTACGACGGCATTGTCGCCGCGTTTAAAACCGCAGCGTCCAGGATGCCCCGCGTGGACGCCATCGGCGTCTCCTCGGCCGGCACCTTCGTTGGCAACGCGCCGATGGTGTCGTCCCTGTTCATCAAGGTCCCGCGCGCCCGCCGCGAGGAGGTCAAGACGATCTATGACCGCGCGGCAAAAGAACTCGGCGAGGTGCCCATCGTCGTCGCCAACGACGGCGATGTGTCGGCGCTGGCAGGCTCCATGAGTCTCGGCGAAGGCTCTGTCATGGGCCTTGCCATGGGCACGAGCGAGGCAGTCGGCTATGTGAACGCAGACTGCAATCTGCTGGGCTGGATCAGCGAGCTTGCCTTCGCCCCGGTCGACCTGAACGAGAACGCCATGCGCGACGAGTGGTCGGGCGACATCGGCGTCGGCTGCAAGTATTTCTCGCAGGACGCTGTCATAAAGCTGGCTCCGGCGGCTGGTATTGCGCTGGCAGAAAATCTTACGCCTGCAGAAAAGCTCAAGGAGGTGCAGAAGCTGGCCGAGCAGGGCCTGTCGTACGCGCTGGAGATCTTCCGGTCCATCGGCGTGTACCTCGGACATACGCTCTGCCTGTACGAAATGCTTTATGATATCCGCAATCTGATCGTGCTGGGCCGCGTGGCCTCCGGCGTGGGCGGCGATCTGATCGTCGCCGAGTGCCAGCGGGTATTGACAGAGGAATACCCGGAGCTTGCAAAGAAGCTCCACGTCATGCTGCCGGATGAGAACTTCCGCCGTGTCGGTCAGTCCATGGCCGCGGCCAGTCTGCCGGAGGTGTGAGTATGCTCTATAAAAACGCAAATATTTTTGTGGACGGACAGTTTCAGCATGGCGCATTCCGTGTGGAAGCCGGAAAATTTACGGAAGTTCTGAACACAGTCCCTGCAGAGGACGGCATTGATCTGGAAAACCAGTACGTCATTCCGGGCCTCATCGACGTGCATAACCACGGCAATTCCGGCGCAGATTTTTCCGACGGCGATTACGACGGTCTCGTCAAAATGGCGCGCTATCTCGCAAAAAACGGCGTGACCGGCTTTGCGCCCGCGTCCATGACGCTCCCGTATGACGTACTGGAGACGGCGTATCGAACCGCTGTCCGGCTTGGAAGCGAGCAGCCGTCCGGCTGCGCCCGGCTGATGGGCATCCAGATGGAGGGGCCGTTTTTCTCCGAAAAGAAAAAGGGCGCGCAGAACGGCGCGTACCTGAAAGATCCGGATCTTGACGCGTTCAAGCGGCTCTATGACGTGTCCGAGGGCCTCCTCCGCATTGCGGACGTGGCTGCGGAGCTGCCCGGCGCGGCTAAATTTACGGAACAGGCAAGCAAGCTCTGCACGGTCTCCATCGCGCACACCGACTGCTCGTATGAGGAAGCCTCCGCTGTTTTTGACGCGGGCGCAAGTCATCTGACGCACCTGTATAACGCCATGCCCGGCATTCACCACCGCAAGCCCGGCCCCATCGGCGCAGGCAGTGAGCGTGAGAATGTCGTCGCAGAGCTCATCTGTGACGGACAGCATGTCCACCCCAGCGCCGTGCGTATGGCCTTCAAGCTCTTTCCGGGCAGGATCTGCCTCATTTCTGACGCACTGCGCTGCTGCGGCATGCCGGATGGACAGTACACGCTCGGCGGGCAGGATGTGTTCCTGAAAGACAGCGTCGCGCGCCTTGCCGACGGCACCATCGCAGGCTCGGCCACGAATCTGTATGACTGCATGCGCAAGGCCGTGGAATTCGGCATCCCAAAGGAGCAGGCCATCCTCTCCGCGACGCTGATCCCCGCAAAGGAGCTTGGCCGTGAGGCCGAGGCCGGCTCGATCGCCCCCGGCAAGCTGGCCGACTTCGTTGTCTGCGATGAGACGCTGAACCGAAAAGCTGTCTATCTCTCCGGCAACCGGCTTGAACTGTAACCTTCTATACAAAACAGCCCCCGCATGCGTCTGCATGCGGGGGCTGTTATTCCTCTTTACGGCAATGTCCGGATGCAGTCCTTCAGGATCTGCATGAATGCTTCGCGGTCGAGCTTCAGCAGCACGAGCGCGTTTTTCTGCCCGAATTTCTTGTCGCTCTGCAGATCGGTGACGGTCTTGCCGAGCGTGATCTCGGCCTGCGTTTCCACGAAAACGCCTGCCATCTTCCCCTCGAACAGCTCCGGGTGCGCCAGATACAGGACAGGGCAGGAATCGTGCTGCGCAACGCCTGTGAGACCGACGGTCTGCACCGCGCTCCACGCGCAGGCGAACAGCTCACGCACCAGCTTGCCGCAGCGGTTTCCGTATCCGGCCATCTCGTCCCAGTCCGCGGGGCGAAGCTCTGCCTGCATCGTCACGTCCAGACCGCACATGACGATCGGTACGCCGGATTTGAACACGATCTGCGCCGCATCCGGGTCGTCGTAGATATTGAACTCCGCCGCAGGCGTCACATTGCCGCCGACGGCCGCGCCGCCCATCAGGGCGATGGAGTGCAGAAGCCGCTTCAGCTCCGGGTATTTTGTCAGCGCGATGGCCACGTTCGTCAGCGGGCCGGTCGCGACCAGCCGCAGCTCGCCCGGCATGCGCTTTGCTGTCTCATAGAGCGCGTCCCATGCGGGCGTGGTCTCCGGTTCAGCGTCCGGCAGCGGCAGCTCGACGTCGCCGAGGCCGTTCTCGCCGTGGAACTTGCCTGCCACATGCGGCTCGCGCACAAGGGGACGGTCAGCGCCGGGATAGACCGGATAATCAGCGCCTACCAGGTGCACGATGCGCCTTGTGTTCGGGAAGGTGTTGCACAGCGGGCTGTTGCCCGCCACGGCGGACAGCGCGACGACCGAAAGCTCCGGCAGTGCGTGCGCCAGCATGATCGCGACGGAATCGTCCGTGCCGGTGTCGCAGTCGATCCAGACGGGAATCTGTCTGTTTGTCATGCCTCTGCCTCCCCATAGAATTTGATGGCTTCGACCAGCAGATCGGCAAAGCGGTCACGGTCAACGCCCATCAGCACGTCCGCGTTCGGCGCGTGCCCGGAGAAGCCGAGCAGATCGCCGACCGTCGTGCCGCGGCAGTATTCGCCCGCCGTCTCGATCTGCACGTACATGGGCCGGATGGTGAAAAGTTCGGGATGAATGAGTGCCATGACCGCACAGGGGTCGTGCATCGGCGCACCGGTGTAGCCGATGGAGCGGTGGAATTTGTAGAAGAACTCCAGCCACTGCGCAACGATATCGCTGACCGGGTTCCCGAGCGCGCGCACGCGTTCAAAATCCTCCGGCAGGATGAGCGCCTTTTCCGTCACGTCCAGTCCCGCCATTGTGATGGGGATGCCGGATGTGAACACGATTTTTGCGGCCTCCGGGTCGACAAGAATGTTGAACTCCGCCGCAGGCGTCCAGTTGCCGGTGGCGATGCCGCCGCCCATGAGGGAAATGCGGGCAATTTTTGCCTTCAGCTCCGGGTGTGCCAGCAGCAGCGCCGCGACATTCGTCTGCGGGCCGGTCGCCACGATGGTGACGGGCTCCGGCGATTCGCGCAGCACCTTTGCCATCAGCTCCGGCGCGGAAAGCGCGGACGCTTCGAACGCGGGCTCCGGCAGCGCCGGGCCGTCAAGGCCCGATTCGCCGTGGACGGACGGCGCGTTCATCACGTCGTTCAGAAGCGGATGTGCGCAGCCCTTTGCGACCGGCGCATGCAGGCCGATCAGCGTGCAGATGCGCAGCGCGTTATAGGTCGTTTTTTCAATCGTCTGGTTGCCGCAGCACGAGGTCACGGCAAGAATGTCAAGCTCCCGACTGGCCCGCGCCAGGACCCACGCAATGGCGTCGTCATGGCCGGGATCGCCGTCGAGAATGACGGGGATCTTTTTGAATTCGGACATAAAGCCCTCCTTACTTCAGCGCGGCAGCCGAATGCAGCTTCTTCGCGCGGCTGCGCCGCACGAGGGAGAAGATCACAAGGCCGATGATGGTAACGGCATAGGGGATAGGGGAAGCGAGGTTCGAGTCGAGGCCGACGGCGGAGAACTTGATGCCCAGCGCCTGCGCAAAGCCGAACACGAGCGAGGACAGCATGCCGCCGAGGCATTCGCCGCCGCCCATGGCCTGTGCGGCCAGCGCGATAAAGCCGCGCCCCGCGACCATGTCAAGAGACCAGCCCGCCGCGTAATACATCGACATGAACGCGCCGCCGAAGCCGCACATGAGGCCCGAGAAGCCGATGGCGATGTATTTGATCTTCAGCACGGAAACACCGACGGAGCTTGCCGCGTTCGGGTTTTCGCCGACCGCGCGGATATTGAGGCCGAGGCTCGTCTTATACAGCATCACGCTCGTGAGCGCGCAGCAGATAAACGCCAGCCACGTCAGCAGATTGTGCCCCGAAATGATGCCGCCCAGGAATGGGATCTTGTCGATCAGCGGGATATTGATGCTCGGGATGAGCAGATTCGAATTGATGAGGCCCGTGGAGGACGCCATGGATGTGCCTTTGGTCAGGTTTGTAATGACCTTGCACAAAAACAGTGTGCCGCCGGAGCCCATCATGTTGATGGCGATGCCGACAAGCGTGATGTCGGTCTTGAGCTGGAAGGCGAAGAAGCCCATCATCAGGCTCATGAGAACGCCGATGGCCAGCGCGGCAAGCAGGCCCCAGACCCAGCTCTGTGCGTAATAGGAAACGAGCGAACCGGTCAGCGCGGAGAACATCATCAGGCCCTCCAGGCCGATGTTGCAGAAGCCCGCCTTTTCGACCACGATCGCCGCAAGCGTCGCGAACAGGATGGGCGCGGAAATGCGGATGATGGAGAAGAAGAACTCCGGCGTCAGCAGCATTTTCAGAAAATTAAGCATGCTCCGCACCTCCCTTCTGCGCTTCGAGCGCAGCCTTTGCGGCAAGCTCCTCCTGCGCCGTCTTGACGACGAGCTTCTGCCGGTATTTTGACAGGAACTGCTCAGCGGCGAAGAACAGGAAAATGACGCCCTGAATGATATCGATCAGCTGCGACGGCACGTTTGCATACGTTGCCATCAGCTCGCAGCCCTTTGTGAGATAGGCCATGAAGAACGCCGCGAACGGCACGAACCACGGGTTGTTGCCCGCGAGGATCGCGATCGTGATGCCCGTCCAGCCGTAGCCGGGAAGCGAGCTCCACGAGAACGTCGGGTACCGGCCCAGCATTTCAATGCCGCCGCCGATACCGGCCAGGAAGCCGCCCAGCACCTGCGACAGCACGATCACCGTCGCGACCTTCATGCCGGAATACTTGGCAAACGCCTGATTGATGCCGATCATGCGGATGGTGTAGCCCCAGCGGGTGTTGAACATGAAAAGCCCGATCAGCACAACGCACGCGATCGCGACTACGAAGCCCCAGGAGAGCTTCGAGCCGTTGTCGATGAGCGGCGCGATCTTGGACGTCTCCAGAAATTCATACGACTGGATCTGCCCCTTGGTCTTGTCGGCAAGATATGTATTCATCAGGTATTTGATGAGATACATGATGATGTAGTTGAGCATCAGCGAGCAGACCATCTCGCTCACATCCAGCTTGGTCTTCAGCAGCGCCGGCAGCAGCATGATCGCCGCCACGGCCAGACCGCCGGCCAGAACGCCCACGACCGGATGTAAAAACGCTGCCATCGGCACATAGACCGCGACCATGCCGGTCGTGAACGCGCCGAGCATGATGCCGCCCTCCGCGCCGAGGTTGAACTGGTTGGCGGAGAACATGACGCAGACAGACAGGCCCGTGAAGATGATGGGGATCATCGAGGCCAGAATGTCGGTCAGGCGCTTGAAGTCAAGGGTGGTGCCGTTCCGGCCCATGCGGAACAGCGGGCCGATCAGCAGCTGCTTGAGCGCATCGCCGGTAGCAGAAAGCTTCGCGCCGAAGCTGCCGCCGTCCGCCGACAGGAAGATCAGCAGTGTCGCCACAAGCAGCGCGATGAGAATGGCGAGCAGACCGCGGATCACGGAGAACAGGATCTGACGTTTCTTAGTCATGGCAAACCCTCCTGATTTCCTCTTCGCTCTGGGTCTTGAGCCCGAGCATATATTCGCCCATCACATCATCGGTGAGGGTGGAGGTGTCTTCAAAATACGCGGCAATTTTGCCGCCGTGCATGACGATCAGACTGTCGGACAGCTCCATGACCTCCGCCAGATCGGCCGAGATCAGCAGCACCGCGATGCCGGAGCGCGACAGCTCGACGAGCTTTTTGCGGATGAACTCCGTCGCGCCGACGTCAATGCCGCGCGTCGGCTGGTCAGCGAGAATAAGCACCGGGTTGCCGGAGAATTCGCGCGCGACGACGACCTTCTGAATGTTGCCGCCTGAGAGCATGCCGACCTGCTGCTTGCGGGACTTGCACAAAACGGCGTAGTCCTCGATCAGCCTGTCCGCCTCGTCGTGAATGGCCTTCATGTTAAAGAGCGGCCCGCGGTTCAGGCGCTTTTCCGCCGAACGGTCGGAAATGAGGTTTTCTTCGATGGACGCGCTGCCCGCAATGCCGTAGAGCATACGGTCCTCCGGAATGAGCGCAACGCCCTTGTCGCGTAGCTTCTGCTGCGAAAGGCCGAGAAGATTCTCCGACTGCATCGTCACTGTGCCCGCGTTCGGCGTCAGGAAGCCAAAGAGCATGTCGACCAGCTCCTTCTGGCCGTTGCCCTCGACGCCCGCGATGCCGAGAATTTCGCCCCGGCGCACGTCGAAGGAGATCTTATCGAGCATCTTCTTGTGCCACTCGTTGACGTATTCGACATCGCGCACGCGCAGCACAACGTCCGTCGGCTGCGCCTTGTCCTTCTGCACGTTCAGAATGACATCGCGGCCGACCA
Organism: uncultured Oscillospiraceae bacterium; assembly: GCA_934668295.1. GTDB lineage: Bacteria > Bacillota > Clostridia > Oscillospirales > Oscillospiraceae > CAG-170. The sequence goes on along the minus strand of CAKUND010000027.1, from coordinate 3,718 downwards.
TCAGGCGCGAAATTTCTTCCTTCGTCACGTCGCACGTGTTGTAAACGCCCATCGAGCGGCCGCCGCGCATGATCGTCAGCCGGTCGGTGATCTCCATGATCTCGTTGAGTTTGTGCGAGATGAAGACGATGGTATAGCCCTGCTCCTTCAGGTGCCGCAGCTCCTTGAACAGCTCGACGGTTTCCTGCGTGGTCAGAACGGCCGTCGGCTCATCGAGGATCAGGATCTTCGCGCCGCGCACGAGCGCCTTGAGGATCTCGACCTTCTGCTTCATGCCGACCGGGATATCCATGACCTTGGCCTCCGGCTCAACGTGCAGATTGTATTTTTCCGCGTATTCCTTCGTAATGGCGACGGCCTTCGCGTGGTCGATGAACAGGCCCTTGCGCGGGGCCATGCCGAGCACCATGTTTTCCGCGACGGTCAGGCTCGGCACGAGCATGAAATGCTGGTGCACCATGCCGATCCCGTGCGAGATAGCGACGGTGGGAGACGAGAGCGTCAGCTTTTCGCCGTGCACCCAGATCTCGCCGCTCGTCGGCTGCTCCAGACCGAACAGCATCTTCATGAGCGTGGACTTGCCGGCGCCGTTTTCACCCATCAGCGCGTGGATCTCGCCCCTGCGGAGGTTAAAATCCACACCCTGATTGGCCGCGACGCCGTTGGGATACACCTTCGTGATCCCTTTCATCTGGACGACGTATTCCTCGTCCAAACGGCCGGTTTTTTCGTCTGGCATACGATATGTTCCTCTCTTTCTTTAGAAAAAGTCGTGCGTATGAAAATAAGTAATAGTGAATAAAGAACAAACATCCGTTTTTTCGTTATTCACTGTTACTTAAAGGGGGATCTGATTTTGTAGGGGCGGACGACTCTGCCGCCCGCTTTTATCGCAGAAGCATGTAAGGGGCGGGCAGAGTCGCCCGCCCCTACAAAGTTAAAAGAAAGCTTGATCGAAAATGAACTTACGGTCTGACAGAGTCGCGCAGAGCGGCGAGGTCGAAGTTGGCGTCGAACGCGGTGTCGACCTTGATGCTGCCGTCCATGATGCCCTTCTGAGCAGCCTCAACGGCGGCCTTGGTGTCGGCGGAGGCGTATTTGTCGTAGTTCTTGTCGGTCACGATGCCGACGCCGCCCTCTGCGAGGCCGAGCTGAACCTCGGTGCCCCAGTAGGTCTTACCGGCATCCCACTGGTCGAAGATCCAGATGATGGAGTTGCCGATGTTCTTCAGACCGGAGGTCAGCGTCAGCGCTGCCAGGTCGGAGGAGAAGGTCAGCTCCTGGTCGGAGTCGACGCCGATGAACCATGCCTTGCCGGTGTCCAGAGCAGCCTCAGCCGCGCCGTTGCCCGCGTTGCCGGCAACGCCCCAGATGATGTCGCACTTGTTGTCGTTGATCATGGAGTAGCCGAACTCCTTGGCGATGGCGGTGTCAACGTAGTCGTTGGTGTAGCGGGTGTCGACCTTGATGTCGGGGTTGACGGCCAGAGCGCCCTCAATGAAGCCGGTCAGGAAGTCGTTGATGACCGGGGAGTCAACGCCGCCGACGAAGCCGACGACTGCGTCCTCGTTGATCTTGTCGAGGTTCGTGTCAGTGGTCATGCAGGCGGCGTAGGTGCCGACCAGATAGCCCATGTCGTTCTGCTTGTAGGTGATGTTGACAACGTTGGAGTTGTTGCCGGCATAGGTGTTGTCGTCGAAGATCAGGTAGAGCTGATCGGGATACTGCGTGGCGACTTCCTTCAGGTAGTCGGGCATCTGGTAGGTGCCGCAGATGACGAGGTCATACTCGCCGGACTCGGAAACGTCGTACAGCGTGGACAGCCACTTCGGCTGGTCTTCGTCGGTGCCGCCGAGCTCGATGGTCTTGCAGGTGATGCGGCCTGCCTTGACCAGCTCGTCGATGCCGGCCTGTGCGGAGTCGAAGAAGGACTTGTCGCCCAGGTTGCCGTTGACGATGTAGACGACGTTCTTGACGTCAGAGGCTTCTGTGTTCTCCGTCTTGGAAGCGCAGGCCGCCAGACCGAGAACCATGATTGCTGCGAGTAGCAATGCGATGATCTTTTTCATGTTTGTTCCTCCATCATGTTCAATCTGTATGATTGCGGGGACAAAATCCCCAGCATTATTGTACAGGACTGACAGAGCAGTGTCAAGCATTCTGCACGTGGAAAGCAAAAAATATTTATCTGCCCTTAAAGTTTTTGGCACTTATGCCGAGATCACTCGTCGACCTTTTCCGAGTCGATGATGGGGCCGTTTGCGTACATGCGCAGCTTTTCCCTTGCGGTACGGACGCGCTTGGAGAAGGCGAAGGTCACAATAAGGTCGAACACGCCGTCTGCGATCAGCGAGATCCCGGCCAGCAGCATGATCGAGTCAAATTTGCCGAACAGCACCACGCAGCCCAGCGCGATCGTGACCGCGCCCAGCAGCGCCGGCACCCACCAGCCTGCAAGCCGCGTCCGCGCGCAGTCCACGCCGTCCTGCAGCGTCATCATGCCGTCAATGACGAGGAACACGCCGAACAGTACGGTCAGCAGACCCTGAATGATCTCCGGCCGCAGCAGGCAGAACACGCCGCACACCAGCAGCACGATGCCAGACACCAGCGCGTAGGAGCCGAACAGCCGCCCGGAGGCCAGATACGAAATGACCGCCGCAATGCCGGAGGCCAGCAGCAAAATGCCCGCCACATAGCAGATCACGTCCGCCGACGTCTGCGGCGTCAGGATGAACAGCAGACCAAGCAGGATCGCCGAAAATGCGACGATCAGACTGCGCCACTTGAGCGCCTTGAAATACCCTCGGATGGATTCCATAAAAAGAACTTCCTTTCCAGAATCATTAAGATAAGCATATTATGCCGCGCCGCACCGGAAAAAACAACAGTTAAATCCGCCGATCTGCCGTATGCCGTCCCAGGAAAGGCCTCCCCTTTCAGGGCAATGGCATCAGCTTCAGCGCACAGCGCCTGTTTTATGCAGAAAGCGGATATGCGGACTTGTGCGAAAACGCGCGTACCGGGGGCCGGTACGCGCGTTTTTTGAAACTGGAATGGCTTAGCCGATGCCGCCGAGGGCTGCGCCTGCTACAAGTGCTACGATGCAGAGGATGCAGTAGACATACTTGGCAAGCGGATAGAACCAGCCGCCGATGGGCTTCTGGAGGCCGTCGTTGACTTCGTCGAGGACGAATTTCTTACCGGCGACCCAGAAGAACATGATACCGGCCAGCAGAGCGCCGAGCGGGCAGATGTAGATCGAGACGACGTCCATCCAGTCGGAGGTGATCTCCTGGATGAGGATCGCAATCACGCAGCCAATGACAAGGATGATGGCAGTAGCCGGAACGCGCTTCAGCTTCAGGTTATCCTGCAGGGTCGCAACGGGTGCTTCATACAGGTTGATGATGGAGCTGAGGCCGGCGAACAGAACGCAGACGAAGAAGATGACGCCGATGATCCGGCCGCCGGGCATACCGTTGAGAACATTGACCAGCCAGACGAACATGAGGCCGGGGCCGCCGCTCTCCAGCGGAGCGCCGCCCGCTGCCATGGCGGGGATGATAACGAACGCGGCGAGCAGAGCAGCCAGCGTGTCGAAAATCGCAACGTTTCTGGCGGAGCCAGGCAGGTTTTCATTCTTGGGCAGATAAGAGCCATAGATGACGGAGCCGTTGCCCGCGACGGACAGGGAGAAGAACGCCTGACCGAAAGC
>CAKUND010000026.1 GCA_934668295.1 uncultured Oscillospiraceae bacterium | reverse complement strand
GAAAGTGTATCTTTTCATTTCTCATCACCATCTTCATTATACATCAACAGTGATAAATTATCAATCTTTTTAAAAAGTTATTAGTATTAGCTTGTTCTGATAGCGTGAATACTCTCTATGAACGGCAGAATAGGAGGTCTTGTCATGTCAAATGAAATTGTTCCCGTCACGGTAAAAACAAAAGAGGAATTCCAAGCAGCGGTACGGCTGAAGCGGACTGCGATTATCATTGAGGGAATTGATCTGAACGCCATTGCAATCAAGCGGGGATAACGCTTCGCGGCATGTCCGGTGCAGCGTTTCTTATGATTTTCTGAAAATATACACTTTGTTGATAAATTCTGCCGCAGATGTGATATGATATCAGCAATGATTTTAGAAGCACTGAGGAGGACGGCATTTGTGGCAGCGTCATTCCTGAAACGAAAACCGAAGGAGCCGGATCGGCCGCAGCGGCAGGAGATCCCCGTGCTGGAGACGGACGCCGAAACAGGCTTAACCGCCGCGCAGGCGCAGGAGCGGCTGGACGGCGGCTGGGGCAATGCGCCGGTCGAGTCTCCCGGCGCGTCGGTTCGGGAGATCATCGCGAAAAACGTTTTTACCTACTTTAACTTTCTGTTCTTCCTGCTGGCCGGCTGCGTGATCGCTGTGCGGCAGTGGCTGAACCTGACGTTCCTCGGCCCCGTGTTCTGCAACATGTTCATCGGCATCGTGCAGGATCTGCGGGTAAAGAAAAAGGTCGACGGGCTGAAGATCATGGCCGCGCCGAAATGCCGCGCCGTGCGGGACGGGCAGACTGTCTCGCTGGAATCAGCCGAGCTTGTGCGGGATGATATCGCGGTCTTTTCCCCCGGCGACCAGATCCCGGCGGACGCCGTCGTCACGGCGGGCGAGTGCCGCGTCAACGAGGCGCTCGTCACGGGCGAGGCCGACGAGATCGTCAAAAAGCCGGGCGACCGGCTGCTCTCGGGCAGCTTCGTCGTGTCCGGCAGCTGCCGCGCACGGCTGACGGCCGTGGGCGCGGACAGCTTCGTCTCCCGGCTCACGCTGGAGGCCAAGCAGACCGGCTCGCAGCCGCAGTCGGAGATGATGCGCTCGCTGACGAGCCTCATCAAATGGATCGGCTTCCTCGTCATTCCGCTGGGCGCGGTGATGTTTATTAAGGAATACCTGTGGCTGAAAAGCCCGATCGCGGACGCGGTGACGAGCACGGTCGGCTCTATCGTCGGCATGATCCCGGAGGGGTTATATCTGCTGACGAGCCTTGCGCTGGTTGCCAGCGTCATCCGGCTGGCAAACCGCCGTACGCTGGTACACGACATGGGCTGCATCGAGACGCTTGCGCGTGTCGACACGCTCTGCGTCGACAAGACCGGCACGATCACGGAGCCGAAAATGACCGTCGACGATGTCGTTCCCCTGCAGCCGGAGCGCTACATTGCCGACGATATCCGCATGATCATGGCCGATTACGTCTGCGCCATGCAGGACGACAACGACACCATGGCCGCCCTGCGGCGGTATTTTACCGGACAGTCTATGCAGACGGCCATCGAGGCGATGCCCTTCCGGTCGGCAAAGAAATACGGCGGCGTGTCGTTCCATGAGGACGAGACGTATCTGCTCGGCGCGCCGGAAATCCTGCTGGCGAACTGCCCGGAAAAGGAGCAGTATCTGCCGCTGGCGGAGGAATGGTCGGCGAAGGGCTGCCGTGTGCTTCTGCTGGCGCTTTATGACGGGAAGCTGTCAGACGAGACGCTGGACGCGGAGCTGATGCCGCTGGCGCTGATTTTGCTCAGCAACAAGATCCGGCCCGAGGCGCCGCAGACATTCTCCTATTTCGCGCAGCAGGGCGTGCGCACGAAGGTCATCTCCGGCGACAATCCCCTGACCGTTTCCGAGGTCGCGCGGCGCGCCGGGATCCCGGACGCGGAGAAATTCGTCGACGCGCGAACGCTCAAAACCGACGCTGACATTGCAAAGGCAGCGGAGGCCATGACCGTCTTCGGCCGCGTCACACCGGATCAGAAAAAGAAGCTTGTTGCGGCCATGAAGCGGGCAGGGCATACGGTCGCCATGACCGGCGACGGCGTGAACGACGTGCTGGCGCTGCGCGAGGCGGACTGCTCCATCGCCATGGCCTCCGGCTCGGGCGTCGCGTGTCAGGCGTCGCATATCGTCCTGCTCGATTCGCAGTTTTCCGCGCTGCCGTCCGTCGTGGCCGAGGGCAGGCGCGTCATCAACAACATCGAGCGCAGCGCGTCGCTGTATCTCGTCAAGAATATTTTCACGTTCGTGCTTTCCCTCATCACGCTGTTCTTTGCGCTCCCCTATCCGTATACGCCCGCGCAGCTGAGTCTGGTCAACGCGCTGACGATCGGCATCCCGTCGTTCATCCTCGCCATGGAGCCGAACGAAAACCGCATCAGCGGCCGCTTTCTGCCGAACGTCATTTACCGGGCGCTGCCCGCGGCGCTGTCCGATCTCATTCTCGTGGTCGGCGTGATGCTGTTCTATCTGGCGTTCCACATCAGGGAGGACATGCTCTCCACGCTCTGCACCGGCATTATGGGCATCGTGGGCCTGCTGATGGTCCACCAGACCTCGCTGCCGATGAATAAGCTCCGCAAGGCCATGCTCATTGGACTCTGCGCGGCGTTCGCGGTGTGCTATTTCTTCCTGCCGGAGCTGTTTACGCTGAGCGCGCTGGACAGGCCGTCGCTGCTGATCCTCGTTGTGCTGGGTCTGCTGGCGTTCTCGGTCATGTTCGTCTGCCGGCGTGGACTGCGCAGGGTAAAGGTGCGGGTAGACAAGGGAATTTTCCCGCGCAGGAAAAAAAGATAACAAATCCGCAGATACTAGAGCCAGCCGGGTTTTCCGGCTGGCTCAGATTTTTTGAAAAGGAGAAAACTATGCAGTATCACGTAAATGAAGACGCCTGCATCGGCTGCGGGCTGTGCGCCGAAACGTGTCCGGAGGTCTTTTCGCTCAAGGAAGACGGCTTTGCTGAGGCGAAGTCCGGCCCTGTGCCGGAAAGTGCGCAGGAAACTGCTGCCGAGGCCATGGACGCCTGCCCGACGAGCGCGATCGAGGAGGGCTGACAAGGGGCAGAAAATCTGCTATACTGGTTCCATCCTGTCAAATGGGGTGGAAGTATGGAAGATCGTTACGTCGCGTTCGACGTGGAAACGCCGAACGCGCAGAATCGGCGCATGAGCGCCATCGGCGTGAGCGTGATCGAGCGCGGCGAGATCGTGCAGGAGCTCTATACGCTCGTCGATCCGCAGACGCATTTTGACCCGTTCAACATTGCGCTGACCGGCATCACGCCGGAGCAGGTGCGCGGCCAGCCGGACTTCTCTGCGCTCTGGCAGCTGCTGGAGCCGATGCTCAGAAACAGCATCCTGGTCGCGCACAATGCGCCGTTTGACCTGCGGGTGCTGGCCAGCTGCCTGCACGACTATCACATCGACTGGAAGCCGGAGGCCGTGTATCTGTGCACCTGCCAGATGGGGCGGAAGGCGTATCCGTATCTGCAGAACCACAAGCTGAACACGCTCTGCGAGCATCTGCAGCTCGCGCTGGACCACCACAACGCCGGCAGCGACAGCCGCGCCTGCGCGCTTCTGCTGCTCAACTATCTGCAAAAGGGCCTGCGCCCGGAGCCGTTTCTGCGCACCTACCGCTTCGCCGACCGGAAGACGCTCCCGTACGGTACCGTATAGGCAAGGCGCTGCATTCTGCGGGCAGGCCCCTGCAGCTATGTCCCGAACAGCAGCTTCATCATCAGCGGGATCGTCAGCAGGCTGAGAAGCGTGCTGATGAACACGCCGGAGGAGGCGCCAGTCTCATCGACGCCGTATTGGTAGCTCAGGATCGTCGTGTTGGTAGCGATGGGCATGCACAAAAGCGCGGTCAGGACGCAAATCGCAAATTCATTCGTCATCACATGCCGCAGCCCGGCATGCGCCAGCAGCGGAATTGCCACCATTTTGATCCCGACCAGCGCGTAGATCCGCCAGTTTCCGAATATCTGGCCGAAGTGCAGCTGCGCAAGCGAGCAGCCCACGATCAGCATGACGACGGGGCTCGTGATGTCGCCGACGTATTTGACGGTCTGGTGCAGCAGCGCGGGCGGCTGCCAGCCGGACAGATAGATCACGAACGCCGCAATCGCCGCCATGACGCACGGCTGCCGCAGCACCTTCCACTGAAAGTGGAAGCGCGCCGCGCCGCTCATCAGGCTCGCCCCGTAGCTCCAGCAGAACAGTTGGAAGAACAGGACATAGATCGTGACATAAAACGTTGCGCCGCTGCCAAGCAGCGACTCCACGACCGGATATCCGAGGAACCCGGTGTTGGAAAAGATGAACATAAACCGGTACAGCCCGCGCTCGCCATCCCTGACGTGCAGAAGCCGCACGGCCGGGATGCTCAGCGCGATCATCGCCAGGTAGATCAGCACGGTCAATCCCGACAGTTGGAGCGTCTGCCCGGTCGAGCGCAGATGCTCGCCTGTCAGCGCAGAGGCAAGGATCTGCATGGGATTCGCAACGTTTACGATCAGGGCCGAAAGCTTTTTGTTGCTCTGCGCGTCCATCACGCCGCGCTTGGCGGCGCAGAAGCCGCAGGCCATGCAGAAAAAGAGCATGACCATCCGCCGGCATAGAGAAAGAATATCCATCGTGCCCGCTCCTTACTGCCCGACGCAGTCCGGGCAGGGCAGATACCCCTTGGCTGCGGCCAGCTTCTCGTTGAGGATCTCAAAGTTTTCCGGCGTGAAGCGCGCGCAGCCGTACCGGTGATAGCATTCGCCGCCGACGTTCACGCAGACGGCGTATTGGTCAAAAAACGCCGTCTGCTCCCGCAGCTGGTCAAGCTCAGCCTGCTGACTGCGGAGTTTTGCGCTGCCGGTCAGATACAAAAACGCACCCGCAGCCAGAAGCAGCACGCAGCAGACCGCAAGAATGCCTGCGGCAGGCGATCCAGCCCGCTTTTTTGCGGCAGGCTTTGCCGGCTCTGCCGGCTGCTTTTTGGTCTGCGGCGGGATCTGCATCCGCCCCACAGGCAGAGGGGCGGGTCTTGGGTGTTCCGCTGCACCGTTCTGCGCGCACTGCGCGCAGAACAGCTCTCCGTCCGCGATCGGTGCACCGCATTTGATACAAGTGGTCATGATTCGTTCTTCTCCTGTCTTTCTCATTCGCGAACAGTATAGCGGAGTTTGCGCGGAAAGTAAACCAAAACCGGCCGTCCGGCCGGTTTTTTCCGCGCAAAAGCTGTCTCTTTTTCTTTTCCGGTGACAAATGGTTCCGGATGTGATAAAATCAGAGCAAACGATTCGATAAAAAGGAGAAATTTGTAATGCCGCAGAAAAAACGCAGGAAAAAGACGGTTCTGCTTGTGCTCGCGGGCATCCTCGCCATACTGGCCGTCACGGTCGGTGCGTTGCTTTTATTTGCGCCGCTGCGCCTGTCGGGGCGGCAGGTGCTGCTCTGCGGCACTCCGGTAAGCACGCTGACAAACGGGCTGCGCGCATACGTCTGCACGGACGCGCTGCCGGACTGCGGCATCCGGCTCGAGGGAACGACGGCAGAGCTAAACGGCGTGCAGGCAGACGTCGGTGCGCTCCTGCGTGAGCAGGACGGGAAGCAGTATCTGCCGGTGCGCGCTCTGGCCCGGAAATTCTCGCTGGTCTGGGGGCTCTGGAACGGGCAGCAGTATTACGCCCGGCGCGTTTCCCTCTCAGAGCCGGAGGCGGGCGTTCAGGTCCCGGTGTTCATGTACCACGCGGTCGGCGACGACTGCTGGGGCGAGGAGGGTCTGTTTGTCCGGCCCGGGGATCTGGAAGCGCAGCTGCAGTATCTGCAGGAAAACGGATACGAGACGATCTTTTTCGAGGATCTTTCACATGTGGAGCAATACGACAAGCCGGTCATTCTGACCTTTGACGACGGATATGACGACAATTACACCCTCCTGCTGCCGCTTTTGGAAAAGTATCAGATGAAGGCTACGATCTTCATGATCGGCCGGGACATCGGCGGAAACCACAAGCTGACGCAGGCGCAGGTGCTGGAGCTGACGCGCTCGGGTCTGGTCAGCGTCCAGAGCCACGGCTGGAGCCACCACGAGATGGAAACGATGAAGCGGACGGAGCTGCTCAAGGAGATGTTCTGCAGCCGCAATGCCATCGCCGCGGCCAGCGGACGCGTCCCCTATGCCGTTTCCTATCCGAACGGCCGCAGCTCTGAGCGTACGCGGAAGATCGCGGGCTGGTTCTACACCTACGGCATCCGCACCTTTGAGGGCGTATACGTGACCGGAAGCGACAGCATGCTCATCGAGCGCATTGCCGTCAAGCGCGATACCACATTAGAAGCGTTCCAGTCCGCCTGCCAGAGCGCAGGCCAGCCCGGAAATCGTGAATAGGGAAAAGCTTTGCCCCGCCTGCCGCAACGGCAGGCGGGGCGTTTTGCGTCTTCAGTGCGTTTCGTTGTATTTCCGGATACCGAGAGCCAGCAGATCCATGGCGCGCTCCAGATCCTCCTGCTTGAGAACGTATGCGATGCGGATCTCATTGCGGCCCTTGCCCGGAGTCGCGTAGAACGGCTCGCCGGCGGAGAACATGACGGTGTCGCCATGATCCTCAAATTCCTGCAGCAGCCAGAGCTGGAACTTTTCCGCGTCGTCGACCGGCAGGGCAGCCATGAGATAGAACGCGCCGCGCGGGCACTCGCAGATGACGCCGGGGATCTCGTGCAGCTTACGCACGACGGTATCCCGGCGGCGCTTGTATTCCTGCCGCACCTGCTCGAAATACTCCGGCCCGACGGAATAGAGCGCGGCAGCCGCGATCTGGTCGAGCGTCGCGACCGACAGCCGCGCCTGACAGTATTTGAGGGCGTTCGCCATAAACTCCCGGTTGCGGCTGACGAGGCAGCCGATGCGTGCGCCGCAGGCGGAAAAGCGCTTGGAGACGGAGTCGATGAGGATCAGGTTTTCCTGTCCGTAGTCAAACTTGCCGAACGAATGCAGCGGCTCGCCGTCGTAGGTAAACTCGCGGTAGACCTCGTCGGCGATCAGATACAGATCATGCTCCACGGCCACGTCGAGCAGCATTTTCATCTGCTCCGCCGTCAGACACGTGCCGGTGGGGTTGCCGGGATTCGTGATCATGATGGCCTTTGTCTTCGGCGTGATACAGGCTTCGATGCGCGCGCGGTCAGCGTAGAAATAGCCCTCCTCCGGCTTTGTGTGCAGCGGATGGATAACGCCGCCGGCGGTCGTGATGAAGGTATGGTAGTTCGGGTAGAACGGCTCGGGGATGATGACCTCGTCGCCGTCATCGAGCAGGCAGTTCGCCGCAATCTGCAGCGCCTCGCTGCCGCCGGTGGTGATGAGGATGTCGGCCGCGTCAAGCCCGACGCCGATGTTTTCATAATAGCTCCGGATGGCTTCGATCAGCTCCGGAATGCCGGGCGAGGCAGCGTAGGCCAGAACCGGCGTGCGGAAATTATGGATCGCGTCATACAGCGCGTCCGGTGTGTGGATATCGGGCTGGCCGATATTCAGATGATAGATCTTTTTTCCGGCTGCCGCTGCTGCCACTGCATAAGGATGGAATTTGCGCATGGGGGACTGCCCGCATGCAAGCGCTTTGCTGGACAACTTCATAAGAATACCTCCTGTACCCGTATTTTCCGGGATGTCCACCCCGGTTTATGCACATGCCGTGCATAAAAATTTCGTTTATCATACCATATTCCGCTTCAAAAAACAACGGGAACATCGGCGCTGCAGGAAGTTTTTTCTGCGGCAGGGCGAGAAATTCATACTGTCAGTATGGATAATCTCCATCCGAATCGTATGATTCATGTGTTCCATTTTGCCGCACCATCTGATACGATACTATCAGCAGGAGGGATGGATATGCAGATCAGACTTGCGGAAAATATCCGCGCGCTGCGCAGACAGCACAGATTCACGCAGGAGCAGCTGGCCGAGGGCCTGGGCGTGACGCCCGGCGCGGTCTATAAATGGGAGGCGGGGCTCTCGCAGCCGGAGCTGGCGATCATTGTCGAGCTGGCAGATCTGTTCGACACGTCGGTCGACGTGCTGCTGGGCTATGAAATGAAGGACAACCGCCGCCAGACGGCGGCGGAGCGCCTGCAGCGATACCGGGTGGAGAAGGACCGCACGGGACTTGCAGAGGCAGAGAAGGCGCTTCAGAAATATCCGAACGACTTTGAGATCGTCTACAGAAGCGCGGCGCTCTACCGCGTGTTTGGTATCGTGGAGACGGACGAAGCGCTGCTGCGCCGGGCATTGGCTCTGCTGGAGAAGGCGCGGCTGCTGCTGCCGCAGAATACAGACCCCAAACTCAGCGAGACCGTGCTTTACGCGGAGACCGCGCAGACGCTTTCGGCGCTCGGCGAGGCCGACAAGGCCGTCTCGCTCTGGAAAACGCACAATGCGGGCGGGCAGTACAGCGCCATTATCGGCTCGACGCTCTCGAGCAGTTGCGACCGGCCGCAGGAGGCGCTGCCGTTTCTGTCCGACGCACTGCTGAACGCATGCGCGGATCTTGTCAACATCGTGATCGGCTATCTCAACGTCTATTATAAGCAGCAGGACTTTGCCGCGGTGCAGGCCGTGATCCACTGGGGGCTGGACACGCTCGGCGGGCTGAAGGACGCAGACAAACCGTGCTTTCTGGACAAGGTCAACGCGTCGATGCTGGTGTGTCTGGCCGGTGCGCAGAAAAACTGCGGAGCTCCGGAAGCAGCCGCCGCTTCTCTGCGGCAGGCGCAGACGCTTGCCGCGCAGTTTGACGCTGCGCCGGATTACCGCGGCGACGCGCTCCGCTTTGTAAGCGGCGGCGAGCCTGCGGGGATCTACGACGATCTGGGCGCGACAGCCATGGACGGCGTGCGGAAGATCGTGCGGGATCTGGACGACGCGGAATTACTGGAATGGTGGAAGGAGCTGGACAAAGATGAAGCATAAACCGCTGGCGCGGCAGCTGACCGCGCAGTTTTTCCGGGGAAATGTCCCGATGTTCGCCCTTGCGGTGTTTGCCGCGCTGACGGGCGGTACGCTGAATCTGATCGTGACATGGCTCATGCAGCAGCTGATCGACGCGGCCTCCGGTCTGCCCGGCGCGCTGCCGCTCGGGCAGCTGGCGCGGATCACGGGCGGGTTTATCCTGCTGTGTGTCGCGCTGATGCTGCTCAAATACGCGTCGGAGCCGCGCTTCATCGAAAAGGCCATGCGGCAGTATAAGGACTTCGCGTTTCAGAAGCTCACGGAGAAAAGCATCTCCTCCTTCCGCGCGGAAAGCACCGCCGCCTATCTCTCCGCGCTGACCATCGACGCGGCCAGCATCGAGGCGGATGATCTTTCCCAGCTGCTTTCCGTCATTACGAAGGCAGTGACGTTCTTTGGCGCGCTGGCGATGATGCTGTGGTATTCGCCTTTGATGACGGCCATCGCCGCAGGCGTGACCGTTCTGCCGCTGATCGCGTCCGTGCTGACGGGCGGGCAGCTGCAGGCAGCGGAAAAGCGTGTTTCCGATCGGAATCGCGACTTTACCGCCGCGCTTTCCGACTGTCTGGACGGCTTCTCCGTCGTCAAGACCTTCCGGGCGGAAAAGGAGATCTTCCGCCTGTTTGCCGAGAGCAACCGCGCGCTGGAGCAGGAAAAATTCAGCCGCCGGCGCGTCAAGGCGCTGGTCGGTATGATCGGCGCGACCACCGGGATCATCGCGCAGCTGGGCGTGTTTCTGGCGGGCGCATATCTGGCGCTGAGCGGAAAGGGGCTGACGGCGGGCGCCGTGATCTTATTCGTCAATCTGATGAACTTCATGATCGAGCCGGTCGCAGAACTGCCTGCACTTCTTGCGGCAAGAAAGGCCGCGCGGGGGCTGATCGACAAGCTGGCAGACGCGCTGGAGCAGGACGAGACGCAGCCGGACGGCATGCAGATCGCGCCGCTGACGCGTCAGCTCCGGCTGGAGAACGTGCGGTTCAGCTACGACGGGGAAACCGAGATCCTGCGCGGGGTCAGCACGGTATTTGAGGCCGGGAAGGCCTACGCGATCGTCGGCGCGAGCGGAAGCGGAAAATCAACGCTTCTGAATCTGCTGACGTCGCCGGGGATGGCGTATGAGGGGAGCATTCTTCTCGACGGGACAGAGCTGCGCGCGGCCTCGCCGGAATCCCTGTATGAGACGGTGTCGCTCATCCAGCAGAACGTGTTTGTGTTCAACGCCTCCATTCGAGACAACGTGACCATGTTCCGCAGCTTCCCGCCGGAGGAGCTGGCGCAGGCCGTGCGCCGCGCGCAGCTGGAAGCCCTGATCGCAGCGCGCGGCGAGGGTTATCTCTGCGGGGAAAACGGCAGCGGGCTTTCAGGCGGTGAAAAGCAGCGCATTTCCATCGCGCGGAGCCTTCTGAAGCACGCGTCCGTTTTGCTGGCCGACGAGGCGACCGCCGCGCTGGACGCGCAGACGGCACATCAGGTCACGGACGATATTCTGTCGCTGACCGGCGTCACGCGCATTGTTGTGACGCACACGCTGGAGCAGGCGGCGCTGCGCCGCTACGACGGCATTCTCGTCCTGAAGGACGGCCGCATCGCCGAATCCGGCTCCTTCGATGCGCTGATGGTGCAGAAGGGCTATTTCTACGCGCTGTATACGGTGTCGCAGTAAACGTACTCCTTCATACAAACGCGTCTTCGCGCACAGCGGGGACGCGTTTGGTGCATCCTGCGGGTACAATTCAGGCAGGCAGCAATGTTTCAATCGTTGCAAACATACATACTCATCCTGCCGGCGCTATGGTACGCGCCGCCTGTCACGGTACACCAGGTTTGTGAGCCGCTGCCTTTGCGTGGCTGCGGTAAATTCGCCCTGCGTTCGAAATTTGCGGGGCTGTACGGATTCGCCTGCGTCCGTTTTTTGATTCTTTATACGTATCCATACATGCCCCGGACGGAGACTTCGCCGGAGGCGATGGTGGATTTTGTTCCGTCGGGGAGCGTGACGAGGAGGGCGGCGTCGGAGTCGATGGCGTCGGCGTGGGCATAGGTCACGTCGTCGCCCCGGACAAGCTTGACATCCTGTCCGATGGTGATGCAGTGCGCGGAGAATTCCTGCAGCCAGGCGCCTTTTTCGGTGAACAGAGCCTGCTCCATCTCATAAAGTGTGCGAACGAGGGCAGCGGTGAGGCGGGCACGGTCGGGCTTCCGCCCGGTGAATGCCTCCAGACTGGCCGACATGGCACTGACCTCGGGCGGCAGGTCGACGCGCGCACAGTTGATGCCGATGCCGACGACGGCATAGTCGACCTCGCGTGATTCGGCCTCGATGCCGATCTCGGTGAGGATGCCGCAGAGCTTTTTTCCGCCGAGCACAAGGTCGTTCGTCCATTTGATATCGGGATACACGCCGCTGACTGCGAAGACCGCCCGCGCGGCGGCGACCGCAGCCATGGCCGTGAGGTGCATAAGCGCCTCCGGCTTTGCGTGCGGGCGCAGGATCGTGCTGAAATACAGGCCGCCCGGTGGGGAAACGAACGTCCGGCCCCGGCGGCCCCTCCCGGCGGTCTGGCAATCGGTCAGGACGACGGTGCCGTCCGGCGCACCCTCAGCGGCGAGGCGCTTGCAGGCATTGTTCGTGGAATCCACGCTGGGCACGACTGTCACCAGCGCCTGCCACGGGTGGCCGGACAGATATGCGCGCACAAGGGCCGTATCGAGCCGGTCAGGCACGGAGGAGAGCGTATAGCCGCGCTTCGGCGCGGCGTCGATGGCATAGCCCTCCTGCCGCAGCTGGTCGATGGTCTTCCAGACAGCGGCACGGGTCACGCCGAGGGTCTTACAGATGCCCTCGCCGGAGACGGGTTCCCGCGCGTTCAGCAGCATGGAGAGAACTTCTTCTTTCAACATGATAAATATCCCCTTGATTTTTCGGTTGGTTTCGTGTATTGTAAACCTGTTTTTAAATTTGGTTTACAAAAAGGAGCGTTTTCTATGCAGCACAGAAAGACATTGATGTTGGTCCTGACAGCCCTGTTTGCCGCGCTGACGGCAGTTGGCGCATTCTTCAAGATCCCCTTTGCGCTGGCGGCGATCTCGCTGCAGTTTCTGTTCACAGCCATGGCAGGCATTCTGCTCGGCGCAGGCTACGGCGCGCTGTCGCAGGGCGTGTATGTGCTCATCGGGCTGGTAGGCGTGCCGATCTTCGCGCTGGGCGGCGGATTTTCGTACGTGCTGCAGCCGACGTTCGGGTTTTTGCTGGGGCTGATCCCGTCGGCGCTCGTGATCGGGAAGCTGGCAAAGCGGCCTTTGACCTTCTGGGGGACGGCGCTTGCCATGCTGGCCGGGCTGGCAGTCCTGTATGCCATCGGCGTGCCGTATATGGCGCTGATTGCGAATGCGTATCTGGGGAAGGGACTGACATTCTGGCAGGTCATTAAAAACGGTATGCTGATCTATCTGCCGGGCGATCTGCTGAAGATCGCGCTGGGAAGCTTTTTGTGCGTGGCCATTTCGAAGCGGCTGCCGCAGGTGCTCGCAGCCGCCTGATTGCCCGCGTTTCCTTTATAGAATCACACTTTTTCCTGCTTGTCAACCGCGTGTATCCGTAACCGATGGGTCAATCGCCTGCGGTTACTTGGGCGGTTCTTGCCAAAAGCGCCCAAATTGGCACGGTCTGTTTCGTGCATTTTTCCGAATTGCGCCTTGACAGACACGTGTCAAACCGGTACAATGTAGGGTAGGATTTGTATGGCTGTAATGGGACTTGGGGAAGCTCATTGCGCTTTATGATTCAAGTCGCCGGAGTGCCGGCGTACCCAATACTGAAAACAGGAGGTGTGATTCGCAGTTTATGGAATTTAATACGCTATGCCTCATCCTTAGCATCGCGGCAGTCGTGCTCTGCGCGGTCTTCTTCGCGGCCGGCGTTCTGTACCGCAAAAAGGTTGCGGAAAAGCAGATCGGTTCCGCCGAAGAGGAAGCCCGGCGCATCATCAACGAAGCCATCAAGGGCGGAGAAAGCAAAAAGCGCGAAATGCTGCTCGAAGCGAAGGAAGAGATCCATAAATCACGCAGCGAATACGAGCAGGAGGTCAAGGAGCGCCGCGCGGAAGTCTCCAAGCAGGAGCGCCGTCTGCAGCAGAAGGAAGAAGCCCTTGACAAGAAGATCAATCTTCACGAGAAGAAAGAGGACGAGCTGGCCAAGAAGATCGCGGCCATCGACAAGAAGCAGGAGGAGGTCGACTCCCTCAAGCGCAGTCAGATGGAGGTTCTGGAGAAGATCTCCGGTCTGACGCAGGACGAGGCCAAGGCCTATATCCTCAAGGGCGTCGAGGACGATGTGCGCCACGAGACCGCGATGAAGATCAAGGAGATCGAGGCGCAGATGAAGGAGGAGGCCGACCAGACCGCCCGCGAGATCATTGCCACCGCCATCCAGCGCTGCGCGGCAGACCATGCCGCGGAGACGACCGTCTCCGTCGTACCGCTGCCCAACGACGAAATGAAGGGCCGCATCATCGGCCGCGAGGGCCGCAACATCCGCACGCTCGAAACCATCACCGGCGTCGATCTCATCATCGACGACACCCCGGAGGCCATCACGGTCTCCTCGTTCGATCCTGTCCGCCGCGAGGTCGCGCGGCTTGCGCTTGAAAAGCTCATCGCCGACGGACGCATCCACCCGACCCGCATCGAGGACATGGTCGAAAAAGCCCGCCGCGAAGTCGACCACACCATCAAGGTCGAGGGCGAGCGCGCCACGTTCGAAACGGGCGTCCACAATCTGCACCCCGAGCTCATCAAGCTCCTGGGCCGCCAGAAATACCGCACGTCCTACGGTCAGAACGTGCTGAACCACTCCATCGAGGTCGCGCACATCGCGGGTCTGATGGCGTCCGAGCTGGGCGTCGACGTGACGCTGGCAAAGCGCGCCGGTCTGCTCCACGACCTCGGCAAATCCGTCGACCACGAGATGGAGGGCAGCCACGTCCAGCTGGGCGTCGAGCTTGCCAGAAAGTACAAGGAGAACCCCGTCGTCATCAACGCCATCGAGGCGCACCATGGCGACGTTGAGCCGCAGACCGTCATTGCCTGTCTCGTGCAGGCTGCCGACGCGATCTCCGCTGCACGCCCCGGTGCACGCCGTGAGAACGTCGAGAACTATATCCGCAGGCTCGAAAAGCTCGAGGAGCTGACGAACTCCTTCCCCGGCGTCGAGAAGGCCTACGCCATTCAGGCCGGACGCGAGGTCCGCGTGATGGTCAAGCCCGAGGAGGTCACGGAGGACAATATGATCCTTCTGGCCCACGATCTTGCCAAGAAGATCGAGTCCGAGCTCGAATACCCCGGCCAGATCAAGGTCAACGTCATCCGCGAAACGAAAGCAGTCGAATACGCAAAATAAAATCAGCAGCGCCCGGACTTCCGTCCGGGCGCTGTTTTGTGGTCGGCGATACATCTGTCAATGCAAGAACACTCGCAGAAATTTGCATCTGCGGCATCCCTTTTTCTTTTGCTTCTCCAAAAGAAACGTTTTCTTGGATCTTATCCGCGAAGTTTGAAGCAGCTCTGGAATTCCGGCGCTGTGCGTATAGCATTTGTAGGGGCCGATGCCCAACATCGGCCCCTACAACTTTTCTGTTCAATCATCCTCCAGCAGCTTTGCCGGCGGGATCTGCAAGACATCTGCAATTTTGAAAAGCGTCTCAAGGCTCACGCCGCGCACGGTCCCCGTCCCTTCGACCTGCGCAAGGAAATTGAGGCTCTTGCCGATCTTCTCCGCAAAGACCTCCTGTGTGTAACCGCGCTTTTTGCGGTAATACGCGATTTTCAGTCCGAGCGTAATATATTTCTCAGCATACTCTGTCTGCATCGTATCACATCCTGTTGATACTATTTGTCCTGACAGGTCTGTTCGATTTTCGCGACCAGCTCGCTTGGGCGGAGCTCCAGAGCCAGCGCAAGACGCCAGATCGTTTCAAAGTTGGCCTGCTTCCGTCCGGTTTCGATCATGCTCAGATGCGTGCGCGCGATACCGGCAAGGCCGCTGAGCAGCTCCTGCGACATATTCTTTTCCATCCGAAGCCGCCGGATCGTCTCGCCGACGGCGCTTTGCTGATACTGCACATGATCGCCTCTTTTCCTGCTTAGTGTAGGAGAAAAAGCGAAAAATAATGTCTATCATCATAGACATTCAGAAACTTTTATGTTAGAATATCAGAAAATATCTCGGAATTTGGAGGGATAGCTGTATGATGGATAACAACTTCGAGGCCGCGCTTTCCGAATTTCTTGACCGGCATGAGTACGACGACGCGGAGGCTGCGCTGTTTACGATCGTCCGGGCGGCGTTTCTGGCCGGGTGGCGGGCAGCGGGCGGCGAGGGGCCGCAGGCGGAACGGGTGTTTCGGGTTTTTGGCGGGCCAGAAAATAATTCCCGGAATCAATAAAAAAATATTGATTGATACTTGATTTTTTCTGCCGGACACCATACAATAAGCTTCGAAGGAGCACAGGAAGGGCAGGAAGATGTGAGCCTGTCAATTTAACAAACAGAGCATGCGTACCCGAACGTTGCATGAGTAGAAATGACGCGTCAAGTACCGGTTGGATGGGAGGTTGCCGCCGGGCGAAGGAGTTTCTCCGCGGTGTCATTTCGCATCCGCTATAGCAAACTGAAATTGTACAGCAGTTTCTTTCTTGTTTGAAAGTCCATATCATTCGAACCTCCTCCCATTGACACAATAGGAGGCTTTTTTATGTCCAATTTTACAAAAAACATGTCCGCCGCACGGACTGCGCCGCGGCACGGGCTGCAGAATGTTCGCACGCTCGTGTCCTGTGCGCTGCTGGCTGCCGTTTCCGTCGTGCTGGCCCGCTTCATCATTCCGATGCCGAACGAGACGACCCGCTTCTCGATTGAAGCCGTGCCCATTTTCCTGGCTGGTATGCTCTTTGGGCCCTTGCCCGGCGCGCTGGTCGGCTTTGTAGCCGATTTTGTCGGCTGCCTGTTCTCCGGCTACGGCTATAACCCGATGTTCTGCGTGCCGCCCATTCTCTATGGGCTCTGCGCGGGTCTGTTCCAGCCGCTGCTGGTGAAAAAAACGTCTATTCTGACCATCGCGCTGTCGTTCCTGCCCGCCATCGTGCTGGGCTCGATCCTCTATCAGAGCGTTTCCCTCGCATTTGTCTACGGCGGCGACGCGAAAACGGCGTTTTTCCTCACGAAGCTCGCGACCCGCTCGGTACAGTTCGGCGTGACGTTCGTCATTGACGTGCTGGTGGTATGGCTGCTCTATAAATCCAAGGTCTTTACCGCTGCCAAGCTCTGGCCGCCGGTGAAATACGAAACAAAATCAAAAGAAGGTAATTGACATGACGCTTGACGAAGCGCTGCATTATATCCATTCCGTCTGCTGGAAGGGCAGCG
>CAKUND010000025.1 GCA_934668295.1 uncultured Oscillospiraceae bacterium | reverse complement strand
CCGGATTTCTACAAAACGAAGGACATTCACGTCCACTTCCCGGAGGGAGCCGTCCCGAAGGACGGGCCGTCCGCCGGCATCACGATCTGCACCGCTATCGTCTCGGCGCTCACGAACCGTCCTGTGCGGCGCGACGTCGCCATGACAGGCGAAATTTCCATCCGGGGCCGCGTGCTCGCAATCGGCGGGCTGAAGGAAAAGACCATGGCCGCGCTGCGCCACGGCGTCAAGACCGTCATTATCCCGGCGGAAAACGAAAAGGATCTGGAGGAGATCGACCAGACTGTGCGTCAGGCGCTGCAGTTTATCACGGTTTCCAGTGCCGACCGCGTTCTGGAGGCCGCGCTGCTGCCCGCGGGAGAGCCTGCGGAGGCCGCGGTGATCCCCGCCGCGCCCGCAATGCCGATCCCCGCGCCTAAAACGCGCCGCAAGCCCGGCATCCGGCAGTGAGGAGGCGCGCATGAATCTGCACAACGCGGAATTTGTCCGCTCCGTTACCTCCGTCGCCGACTGCCCGAAGGACGGTCTGCCGCAGATCGCGTTCGCGGGCAAGTCCAACGTCGGAAAATCCTCCGTCATCAACAAGCTCCTGCTGCGCAAAAACTTCGCCCGCGTCGGCGAAGCCCCCGGCAAGACCACGCACATCAACTTTTTCCGCATCGACGAGGCCATGTACCTCGTCGATCTGCCGGGCTACGGCTACGCCAAGGTCCCGCAGAAGGAGAAAGAGCGCTGGGGACGGCTCATGGAGGCCTATTTTGCCGCGCCGGACACGCTTACCTTCGGCGTGATGCTTGTCGACGCGCGCCATGCGCCGACGGCAAACGACGTGGTCATGGCAAATTATTTCCTGCAGTCCGGCAAGCCCTTTGTGGTCGTGGCCAACAAGCTCGACAAGCTCAAAAAAAGCGAGATCGAGTCAAATCTTGCCCGCATCCGCGCGGTTCTGTCCCTGCCGGAGAGTGTGCGCCTCATCCCCTTCTCCGCCGAAAAGGGCGACGGCCGCGACGAGCTGCTGGCCGTTATTCTGCGTGCAGCAGAGCAGTAAGTCCAGCCGCGGCCAGGGCACAAACCAGCGAAGCATTTGTGCTTTGGAACAGCCTGCAAGTGATAGAAATCCATCTTATTTACAAACAGAAAGCGGCAGCCGGATCTCCGGCTGCCGCTTTTGGCTTTTGTTCAGGAGGCGCCGCAGTCCCTTTTGCGGGGCTGCACTCTGGATGCGCCGGAGAAATCGCCATAGACCATCGCGCCGGTCGGGCAGACGCCGGCGCACGCGCCGCAGGCGGTGCACTTGTCCCAGTCGATGCGGGCAAGGAAGTTGTCGACCTTGATCGCGCCCTGCGGACAGGTCTTTTCGCACTTGTGGCAGCCGATGCAGCCGGAGGAGCAGACCTTTCTGGTATACGGGCCGTTGTGATAGCTCGAGCAGAGCACCTCCGTGCGGATGATATCCGGCACGATCTCGATGATCTTCTGCGGACACGTCTGCGCGCAGATGCCGCAGCCGATGCACTCCGTATGGTTGACGCAGGCGATGCCGTCCTGCATGGAGATCGCGCCCTTCGGGCAGGCTCTGGCGCAGTCGCCGAAGCCCATGCAGCCGAAGATGCAGCTGCCGTTGCCGCCGTAGAACAGCTTCGCCGCCGCGCAGGAGGGGATGCCCCGATAATCGGCCTTGACGCTCGTGGCTTCGCACGTGCCCGCGCACTGCACAACGGCGATCTTTTCTACCACGTCCTCAGCCTCCACGCCGAGCAGCGCCGCGATCTGCGCCGCGACTGCATCCGCGCCGGGGACGCAGAGGTTTGTCTTCGTGCCGGGCTCCAGCAGGGCTTTCGCGTAGCCGTCGCAGCCGGTATAGCCGCACGCACCGCAGTTCGCGCCGGGCAGGCATTCGCGGAGCTCGGTAAAGCGCGTATCCTCCTTGACTGCCATGACGCTCGACGCCACGGCAAGGCCGACCGCGCAGATAAGGCCGATCACAGTCACGGCCAGGATCGGGATCAGAATTTCCATCATAGCCGCGCCCTCCTTAGCCGAACAGCCGGTCGATGATACCGGTCAGTCCGAAAAATGACAGGGATACGATCGCCGCTGAGACAAGCGTGATGGGAAGCCCCTCAAAGCTCTTGGGCGGCTCCGCCTCGGCCACGCGCGAGCGGACGCCGGAGAACAGTACCATCGCGAGGAAAAAGCCGAGGCCGCAGCCAAGCGCCGTCAGCAGCGCTTCACCGTAGTTCATGCCGTCGGAAATGACGTTCATCGTTACGCCCAGAACGCCGCAGTTCGTCGTGATGAGCGGCAGATAGACGCCGAGGGATTTGTGAAGCGCGGGGATATAACGCTTCAGGACGATCTCGACCAGCTGGACGAGGGCAGCAATGACCAGAATGAAAACAACGGTTTCCATATAGGTAAAGTCGACCTTGCCCGCGAGCAGGAAATGATAGATCGGCCAGGTGACGGCGGTGGCCAGCACCTCGACGAAGATGACGGCCAGCGACATGCCGGTGGCCTGATCGAGCTTCTTGGACACGCCGAGGAACGGGCAGATGCCGAGGAATTTGACGAGCACGTAGTTGTTCGTGATCGCGGCGGTCAGAATGACGAGGATCATGGTCTTCACTTTGCAGCCGCCTCCTTTCCTTCGCAGGCGCCCTTGCCGCAGCCCGGGCAGCCGGCGCAGCCGAATTCCTTCTTCTTGATGGCCTTGCCCTTGGAGATCTTATTGATGAGCGCGATCATGCAGCCGAACACGAAGAAGCCGCCGGGGGCCATGGTCAGAATGCCGATGGGGTTTTCATGGAACCACGGCACGGGCAGGCCGCAGAACGTGCCGCAGCCGAGCGTTTCGCGGATGGCGGCCATGGCGCAGATGGCGAGCGTGAAGCCGAGGCCCATGCCCGCGCCGTCAATGGCGGAATCCACAACGCCGTGCTTGCTGGCGTACATCTCAGCCCGGCCGAGGATGATGCAGTTGACGACGATCAGCGACAGGTATACGCCCAGCGACTGATACAAACTGAAGGCATACGCCTCCATGACCAGCTCGACGACCGTGACGAAGCCCGCGATCACGACGATATAGCATGGGATACGCACCGGGGCGGGGACAATTTTGCGGATGGCGGAAATGGCCATGTTGGACAGGATCAGAACGGCGGTCGCCGCGATGCCCATGCCGAAGGCCGCAATGACCGACGTGGAGATGGCCAGCGTCGGGCACGTGCCGAGCACGAGGACGAGCACCGGGTTCTCCTTGATGAGGCCCTTCAGGAAATTTTGCAATTTACTCATTTCTGAGCCTCCTTTACGAGCTCGTATGCTTCAAACGCAGTCTCCACACAGCCGCGATAGGCATTCGACGTGATGGTCGCGTGGGAGATGGCGTTCACGCCGGAAAGCGAGGCGTCCTGCCCGGTATACTGGCCGGTATAGCTCTCGTTTGCCGTCTGGCCGCCGAGCGTCGTTGTTTCGGACGATACATCTATCGTGCGGCAGGCGCGGATCAAGCCGTCGGTGCCGATCACGCATAGGACCTGGATCGTGCCGCCGAAGCCCTTACCCTCAACGGTAAAGAGATAGCTCATGGGGCTTCCGGCTTCGTCCAGCGCGATGTAGGCGCTGACGACCTCCTCCGGCAGTGCCGCCTCGACCGGCGCAAACGAAGCCGCGTCCGGCACGGCGTCAAGCCGCGCCTGCTCGGCTCTGGCCTCCGCGTTTGCCTTGGAGACGGGCGCGGTAAAGTGGTTCACGACCGCGAGCGCCGCGGATGTGAGCAGGCAGATCACAACCAGAACGACGATGGATTTTCGGATCTCTTTCGTGTTTTTCATGCCTTCGCACCTCCCAGCGGCTTGCTCTGCGTCCATCTGGACAGATACGGCGTGAGAATGTTCATAAAGAGGATGGCAAACGACACGCCCTCGGCGTAGCTGCCGTAGAAGCGGATGAGGCACGTGAGCAGTCCTGCGCCGATGCCGAATAGCGCCCGGCCCCAATAGGTCTGCGGGGCGGTCACATAGTCGGTCGCCATGAAGAACGCGCCCAGAAGCAATCCGCCCGAGAGCACCTGCCGCAGCGCATCCTGCCCCAGAACAAGAGACAGCACGAAGACCGTGCCCACAAAGCAGACAGGCGTCTGCCAGGTGATCACGCCGCGGATGAGCAGATACGCTCCGCCGAGCAGCAGCGCCAGCGCACACGTCTCGCCGATGCAGCCGCCGTGATTGCCGAGCAGGAGCGTCAGAAGCTCCGGCTTTTGTCCTGCCGCCAGCAGCGCCAGAGGCGTTGCCGAGGAGACGGCGTCCGGGAAGACCCACGCCGTCATGGTCTTGGAGAACGAGAGGAACAGAACGATGCGGCCCACAAGCGCCGGGTTCGCAAAGTTCTTGCCGATGCCGCCAAAGAGCTGCTTGACAGCGACGATGGCCACCAGACAGCCGAACACGGCCTGCCACAGCGGGATGGACACCGGCAGGTTATATGCCAGAATAACGCCCGTCACCACGGCGGACAGGTCGCCGATGGTGGATTCCTTATGACAGAGCGTTTCAAAGCCCCACTCGAAAAACACACAGGCCGCGGCGCACACCGCCGTCACCAGCAGCGCCCGCCAGCCGAAGATCGCAATGGCTGCAATGAGCGCCGGGCAAAGGGCGATGAGCACGTCGCCCATGATCTTCCGGGTCGTTGCGCCGGAACTGATATGCGGGGAAGCAGAGATCACAAGCTTCATTTGACGGCCTCCTTCTTTGCATCGAGCTTTTCGCTCTGCGCCTTGCGCCATGCGGTGAGCTTCGCCTTTGCAAGCTTATTGGTCTGCACGAGCGGCCTGTGCGCCGGGCAGCCGAACGAGCAGCAGCCGCACTCCATGCAGAGGTTGACCTTCAGCTCGGCCAGCCGCTCCATATTGCCCGCCTCATAGGCCGCGACGATATGCGACGGCATGAGCCGCAGCGGACAGTGGCGGATGCACCGGCCGCAGCGGATGCAGGCCGTGGGCTCCGGCAGGACGGCGTCTGCCTCCGACATGGCGAGAACCGCGTTGGTGTTTTTCAGAACCGGCTGTTCGAGATCCGGCACGGCGATACCCATCATCGGGCCGCCGTAGAGCACCTTCTTCGGCTCTGCGCAGAAGCCGCCGGCCTGCTCAAACACGTCCGCGAGCTTCATGCCGATGGGGACAATCACATTCTTGGGCTTTGCGACGGCGGAGCCGTCGACCGTGATGCACTTTTCGACCAGCGGCATGCCGGTCTTGCAGTAGCGGGCGATGTTGGCAAGCGTCGTGCAGTTAAGCACGATTGCGCCCACATCCAGCGGAAGCTTTCCCTCTGGGACGATCTCGCCGATGGTGTTGTAGATCAGCACCTTTTCGCCGCCCTGCGGGTACAGAGATTTCAGCGCGCAGACCTCCATGCCGTCCTCGTCCTTTGTCAGCTTCCGGTACAGCTGAATGCAGCGGGGCTTGTTGTCTTCAATGGCGAAGATCACGCGGCGTACCTGCAAAAAGTGCTGCACGAGACGCGCGCCCTCCATCAGCTCCTCCGACCGGTCGAGCATCGTGCGCGTGTCCGAGGTGATATACGGCTCGCACTCCGCGCCGTTGATGATGACCGCCTTGACCTGTTCGAGATTCTTGACCGTCAGCTTCACGACCGTCGGGAAGCCCGCGCCGCCGAGACCGACCATGCCGCTTTCGCGCACGGCGTCCAGAAAATCCTGCATGGTGTCAAGCTTGGGCGGCTTCAGGTCCGGGTCCGGCTCCTGCCTGCCGTCGGCGGCAATGACGACGGTCTGCATGAGCCGCCCGCCGGAGCCGACCTGTTGGCCGATCTTTTTGACCGTGCCGGAAACGCTTGCGTAGACAGGCGCGGAGACAAAGCCTCCTGCTTTACCGATCAGCTGCCCGACCCGGACGCTTTCGCCGGGCTTTACCACCGGGATGGCCGGCGCGCCGATGTGCATGGACATCGGGATTTCGACCGTCTCCGGGATGGGCAGGCGCAGCGCAGCCAGCTCCGCCGTGTTTTTGCGGTTCGGCACGTGTACGCCGTGGATGTGCAGTTTCATCCGTTTGCTTCCTCCTCTTTTTTGGGCCTCGTTTCTTCCGGGAGAACCCCCGCCTTTGCCAGCCGGTTCAGAACCAGCTGGGCGCAAAGGCCGGTCAGCGTCCCGGCCAGTATCGCAGCCGGTATTAAAACCGGCAGATAGCTCCATACCGCGCCGGTTTTTGCAATGGCCGCTGCGGCGGCCAGCTGTCCGGCGTTGTGCGCCATGGCGCACAGTACGCTCCTGACCCAGAGGGTATTGCCTCTGAGCGCTTTTCTGAGCAGCAGCATCAGCGCATACGCGCACAGCCCGCCCGTGAGGCTGTACAAAAACGCAGAGCCCTGCCCGGTGATGACGCAGCCGAGCGTGACGCGCGTAAAAAACAGCCCAAAGGCCCATCCGGGGCCGAGCGCTTCCATGGCAAAGAGCGTAAAAATATTGGAAAGCCCCGGCTTGATGCCGGGAATGACCGTGAGCGGCGGCAGCTGGCTCTCCAGCACGAACATGACGAGCGCCGCGGCCGTCAGGACGGCCGTGAGCGTGAGCTTTTTCAGCCTCATGACAGCCCTCCCGTCCCGCTGAGTGCGTCAATCTGAGAATCTGCATTCGCCCACTCAATTGTCAGCCGGTTCGGCAGGCATACGATGGGCCCGCCGGTTTTTTGAAGCGCTCCGTGCTTCACGCAGATCTGATCGGGGCAATCCGCATGGGATACGAAGACCTTGCCGTCTGCCACCGTGATGATATTCTCGCCTGCCGGGCCGGAAACGGTCAGCGTCCGGTTTTGCCGCAGGTCGAGCGTATATAATAAGGTTCCGTCCTGATACACAAGCGCTGTCTGCCCGCCTCCGCGCGGCAGCAGCCACACGGCAAGACACACGGCAAAGAGTGCCGCGAAGATCAAAATCCAGTGCTTTTGCTTCATTCCAGTATCTGATAGGGCCGGTCTGACCGATAGCGCCCGGCAAGACCGGGGGTGATCCAGACCGTGTTTTCATCTGTTACGAATACGGCCTCAAACGAAAGGCCGCTGCTTTTTTGAAGCTCTGCGCCCGCGTCCAGTCCCATGACGAACAGGGCCGTCGACAGTGCGTCGGCCAGTGTATCGTCCTCTGCGACGATGCTGACAGATTTCAGGCCGCTTTCGGCGGGACAGCCGGTCATAGGATCCAGGATATGGTGATAGCGGACGCCGTTTTCCTCAAAATACCGCTGGTACGCGCCGGAGGTGACGACGCAGGCGTCCTCGATGGAAACGGTGCCGAAATACGCTTCCGGCTCGTCCGGGTCCTGCAGGCCGACCGTCCACGCGCTGCCATCCGGCTTTTTCCCCACGGCGGCGACATTGCCGCCGAGCGAGACGATCGCGGACGTGACGCCCGCGTCCCGCAGCATCGCCCGGACGCGTCCTGCCGTATAGCCCTTGGCGATGCCGCCGAGGTCGAGCTGCACGCCGTTTTCCAGTGTGACCGCGCAGCCGTCCAGCTTTACATGCTTCGCTCCGGAGCGCTGCATCGCCGCTGCCAGCACATCCGGCTCCGGCACGCGGTACACGCCGGTCGAAAAGCCCCATACCTGCGAAAGTGCGCCGAGCGACGGGTCATAGGCGCCGCCGGTCTTCTCGCAGAGCGTCAGCGCCGTCTGCAAAAGCGCTGCGGTTTCCTCGCTGACCGTTCCGCCGCCCGCTTCATTCAGCCGGGAGAGCGCCGCGTGTTCGTCCCGGCAGGAAAGCTCGCCCTCCAGCCGGTAAATTTCAGCTTCCGCCTGCGCCAGCGCGGCCTCTGCCTCCGGGCCGTAGGCGCGCAGCTGCATGACGGTATCCATGGCAAAAAATTCGCGCTCCGCGCTTCTTTGCGCGCAGCCGCACAGCAGAAGCGGCAGGCACAGAACGATCAAAAACCAGCTTCGCCTCATACTGCGTTCGTCTCCATCTGCCTATATAAAATCCGCATGGCATATCTGACATATACGATATCAGGCTTTTTGAAAAAATCAAGTTTTTTCGAATTTTATGTGAAAAATGACGGATTCTTAACACGCAAAAACGGTCAGAGTATATCGATATAAAAACACACATTGCATATATGAATTATGATATATTAAAGTCCTCCGCCGTCTTGCGCTTGACAAACAGGCAGCGGTGCTGTAAGTTATACAAGTATGAAAATTACCCCGCAAAGGAGGAGCTTGCGTGGCAGGCGGAAAGCATATTCTGGGCAAGGCGAAGCGGCACATTTTCGGCACGGCCAAGGTCGGCGAAAAGGGCCAGATCGTGATCCCGAAGGACGCGCGGCAGATCTTCGGCGTGAAGCCCGGCGATACACTGCTCATTCTCGGAGACGAGGAGACGGGCATCATCGTCACCAAGCCGGACGTGCTGCGCGACGCGGCAGATGACATTTTCGGGAAAATGGAGAAATAGAGGATGGAACTTACGACAATGTATGAATCGCTCGGCGTGAGCCGCGCGGTATATGAATACGGAGAAGAAATTCTGGCCGGATTAAAGCCCCGCTTTGAGGCCATCGACCGGACGGCGGAGTATAACCAGACAAAGGTGCTTGCCGCCATGCAGAAAAACAAGCTTTCGGCAGGCTGCTTCGCCGCTACGACGGGCTATGGCTACGACGATATGGGCCGCGAGGTTCTGGAAAAGGTCTACGCCGACTGCTTCCATACCGAAGCCGCGCTTGTCCGCCCGCAGATCACCTGCGGCACGCACGCGCTGGCCGTCGCGCTGAGCGCGAATCTGCTGCCGGGCGACGAGCTTTTAAGTCCGAACGGCGCGCCGTACGACACGCTCGAAGAAGTCATCGGCATCCGTCCGTCCAAGTGCTCGCTGATGGAATACGGCGTACAGTACCGGCAGGTCGACCTGCTGCCGGACGGCACGTTCGACTTTGACGGTATCCGCGCTGCGATCGGCCCCAAAACGAAGCTCATTACCATCCAGCGCTCGAAGGGCTACGCGACAAGACCATCGTTCTCCGTCGCGCAGATCGGCGAGCTGATCGCGTTCTGCAAGCAGTGCAAGCCGGACGTTCTGTGCATGGTCGACAACTGCTACGGCGAATTCGTCGAGCGGGCCGAGCCGTCGGACGTGGGCGCGGATATGATCGTCGGCAGCCTGATCAAAAACCCCGGCGGCGGACTTGCCCCCATCGGCGGCTATATCTGCGGCACGGCGGAATGCGTCGAGCGCTGCGCCTACCGTCTCTCGGCCCCCGGTCTCGGGCAGGAGGTCGGCGCGAACCTCGGGCTGCTTCCCAGTCTGTACGAGGGCTTCTTCCTCGCGCCGAATGTCGTTTCCGGGGCGCTCAAGGGCGCGATCTTTGCCGCGAACGTGTATGAGCGGCTGGGCTTCCGCGTCGTGCCGAACGGGACGGAGTCCCGGCACGACATCATTCAGGCCGTCGAGCTCGGCTCGGCGGAGGGCATGCTGGCCTTCTGCCGCGGCATACAGGCCGCGGCCCCGGTCGACAGCTATGTGACCCCCGTCCCGTGGGCCATGCCGGGCTATGATGCAGAGGTCGTGATGGCAGCAGGCGCGTTCGTGCAGGGCTCGTCCATCGAGCTGTCCGCCGACGGCCCCATCCGCGAGCCCTACGCGGTCTACTTCCAGGGCGGTCTGACGTGGTACCATGCAAAGCTCGGCATTCTCATGAGCCTGCAGAAGCTCGTGGACGCAGGGCTTGCAAAGCTGCCGGAGTAACGATATACACAGTCTCCGTAGGGGCGGTGTTTTCATTTAGATTAGAGAAAGGAGCCGGCAGCGCCGCTGTGGTGCTGCCGAAGATAAAAATATGTGGTTTTGGCTTGCAATTATTGCGCTGCTCTGCTGGAGCGGCTCGGATTTATTCTCGAAGATCGGCTGCCGTGACGGGCGGGACAAGTATAACCCGCTCAAGATGGTCATTGCCGTCGGCGTTGTGATGGGCCTTCACGCGGCGTATGAGATCTTCATCGGCGGAGCCGTCGTCACGTGGCACGTGATCTGGACGTATCTGCCCGTTTCGCTTCTGTACATCGGCTCCATGACGCTGGGCTATGTCGGCCTGCGGTACATTGAGCTTTCCATTTCGTCGCCCATCTGCAATTCCTCCGGCGCGCTTGTGGCCGTCCTGTGTCTGATCACCGGGACGCTGGACGAGTCCATCACCGGCTCCATGCGCTATCTGGTCATCGGTGCGGTGGCGCTGGTGTGCATCGGCGCGGTCGGCCTCGGCATTGTCGAGTCGACGGAGGACGACGAGCTGCGCAGAAAGCGGCAGGAGGGCTCCAACTATAAATACGCCAAGTCGTGGCTGGCACTTTGCCTGCCGCTGGCGTACTGCCTGCTCGACGCGGCGGGCACGTTCGCGGATTCGCTCGTGCTCCGGACGCTGGATGAGGACTCGGCCAACTGCGCGTATGAGCTGACGTTCCTCGCCGCCGCTGTGATTTGCTTCGTTTATGTTGTGATCATCAAAAAGGACAAGCTCGTCTTCAGATCCGAAGCGCCCAAGTACGCCGGCGCCCTGTTCGAGACGGCGGGTCAGTTCGCGTATATCTACGCGCTGGCCGACGAGGCGCACGTCGCGCTCTCCGCGCCCATCATCTCGTCCTACTGCGCCGCATCTGTCCTCTGGAGCCGCATTTTCCTGAAGGAAAAGCTCTCCTGGAAGCACTACGTCATGATCGCGCTGGTCGTCATCGGCATCGTCATGATCGGCATATTTGACCTCTGACGAGTGATCATGCGCGATATAAAAAACGCCTCCGGCGATAGACGGGTGTCCGTAAAACAGTTAATCCTCCGTATGGCTTAGACCATGCGGAGGATTTGTTTATGTCTAATCTTCAAACTTGCTGGCGGCAAACGGTTTGTCAAAACCGTTTGCGGACGGCAAGTCCACAAGGGATAGACGCACAAGCGTCGCAAGGGAGTGTAGCTCCCTTGACGGAACAAAGTGACGAAACATTCTCGGTCTGGCAGTTTTTTCTGCTGACGGAGAATGAAGCTCCGCAGGACGCACATACTCCCGATAGGAGAGTATAGAAGTGCGCCCTTTAGTTCCTAAAGGGATTTTATCAGTTCGCCAAACTGAAAGTTTCCGTTGCTTGTCTATTTATATAAAGCCTCTTTTTTTTGCTTCTTCAATCAATATAGGTTGAATTAAAGGATATGTCCAATTTTCAACTAACTTATCTGAAATCAATATCTTCTCAATCTCACTATGTAATTCCTCAAATGAGTTAATGTCTGCAATAAATAACATTCCGAAAGTTTCATCATCAATATTTTCATTTACTCGTGTCTTTCCTTTAACAGAATACACACATATTGGTTCAATTCTAAAATCAACTGCTCCTGTTTCTTCTTGTAATTCTCTTTTAGCTGTTTCTAAAATACTTTCTCCAGGTTCTCTGTGACCTCCTGGTATTTCATAAGTCTCTCTTTCTTTGTGTTTACAGAATACCCACTTGTTATCTGTTTTGGATATTATCACTGCAAACTTCAAAAATTCATCTGCGACATTGTCATAAAATTTTACTTCTACCATTCTATCAATACCTCGTCAAATTCAAATTTATCTAACTGTTTTATGAATTAAAATCTACTGATTGTAATGATACAACACTTCTTTTCCATGCCTTTCAGCATACTCAATTTCTTTTTTCACAGATGTTCCAATATAACCATCCATATTTACAACATATATTCCATCACTTAAATCTATTTTTCTGTAATGAGCATCTTCAAGTTTTAAAAGTTCATCTTCAGTTGGAACAATATTATCTTCGTAATATATTATATCTTATATCCTTTGCTTATTTCAAGGTCATAAGCAATTTTTTTCATATCTTCGGCAAATTTCATGCTTCCACAAATTGTATAAGTTTTCACCCAATCACCTCATCAAATTCCGATTTGTTGCTCACTTTTCGTATTCAAATTATACCATAAAACTTGTGAACAGTTCTACCGCAACTTTGGACTATATGAGAAAAGTCCGAACAGTTTTCTGCCCGGACTTCCTCGCTCAATCATAAATCAATTCCGCTTTCACAATCTCCTCTGCCTGTGCCTTGCAAGCGTTCATCTGCCGCACCCATTCCATTTGATTATCGGCTTTCAGTTGCTCGGTCACGCCGTACTGCTTTGCCAGCTTCGGCACGATCAGCTCCATGCGGTTTCGTGCCGCTTCGTCAATCTCGGCGCAATACTGTCTTACGTACACCCAGCTATCCGCCGGAGGCGTTTTTTGCTTATTCGACCGGAAGCTCCTTCCGGACGCGGGCGGCCTGGCGGCGTCTTGCGTTCAGACAGCCGTAGAAGCCGGGAACGAGGAAGCAGTCCGCCAGCAGCCACGCAAGCGGGCTTGCCAGACAGGCCGCGTCAAAGCCGAATGCAGGCACGGCCCAAAGGCTCACGGCGGTGCGTGCGAGCATCTCCAGAAGACCGGAGATCAGAGACAGTCGGCTGTAGCCCATGCCCTGAATGGACAGGCGCAGCACGTTGACGCCCAGCAGCAGAGGCGTTGCGTAGGCATACGAGACGCTCAGCTGCTGCGTGTAGGCCATGACGCTTGCGGCCTCGTCTGCATTCATGAACAGCAGAGCCAGATACCGCGTGCCGAACTGCGCGATCAGCACAAACAGAACGCAGTACAGGATCCCAATCAGCATGCAGGCATATGTTCCCTGCTTGATGCGGTCATATTTGCCCGCGCCGAGATTCTGCCCCGTGAAATTCGTGGCCGCCATAGCCAGTGCATCAAACGGGCAGGCCAGCAGCGAATAAATTTTCCCCGCCACCGCGACGCCCGACACACATACCGCGCCGAGGGAATTGACGGCGCTCTGCAGGATGACGGAGCCGATGGCCGTGATGGAAAACTGCAGCCCGACCGGAACGCCCATGCCGAGCAGCCGCATGGCCTCCGGCCGGCTGGTCTTCCAGTCGTCTTTTTCCATGTGCAGAACCGGGAAGCGCTTTTTGAGATACCAGACGCACAGCAGCCCCGAGCCGAGCTGCGAGACGACCGTCGCGATCGCCGCGCCGGCCACACCCATGCCGAGCACGCACACCGTCAGCAGATCGAGCACGATATTGATGAACGAGGCCGCCGCCAGGAACCACACCGGCGATTTGCTGTCGCCCAGCGCGCGCAGGACACACGCGCCCATATTATAGAGGATCGTCGTGGGGATGCCGATGAAGATGATAAAGATATAGTCGAAGGCATAGCCCATCTGCTCCTCCGGCGTTCCCATAATGCGCAGAAGCCCGCGCGTGGCCGGAAGCGTCACAGCCAGCAGCAGCGCCGACATGATGAGCCCCAGCCAGACGCAGCCTGCCACATAGCGGCGCAGCTGCCGGTATTCGCCCGCGCCGAAGGCCTGCGCCAGCGGAATGGCCATGCCGGTGCAAAGACCGCTGCAGAAGCCGATCACGAGAAAGTTGACCGATCCCGTCGCTCCGACGCCGCCCAGCGCCATCACGCCCAGCGCGTGGCCGACGATGGCCGTGTCGACCAGAGAATATACCTGCTGCAAAAGAAGCCCGAACAGCACCGGAACGGCAAACTTCCAGATGCGCGAAAGCGGCTTGCCGACGGTCAGATCCTGTGTCATAGATACGTACCTCCTGTTTGTTGCGGATACTCGTTATATCATATTTTTTCAAATTGTCAATTCATTTTTGTGCGCATCCGACAATTATTTGTTATCGTTTTTGTGCATAACAGTTATAAGCGTCAGTTGATAAGGGCACGCACGCTTGCAGGCCGGACTGGGCTGCTGTCTGCCGTCGTTTTGCCCCGTGAAAAACCGTGTGTGCCCTCGTCAGCTGACGCTAGCTGTGCTGTATTGCAGACAGATGCCGCTGCATAGTTTTTTCATGCTTTCTTTACAATTCGTTCTCATATTTTTCAGCGTTATTTCAGAATCATGCGGTATGCTAAAGGCACAAAAACAAAGAACCCACACGCACCGCCCGGTGCGCGGAAAGGAGATCATCGATATGTCTGAAGTCTTCAACAACAATGCGTTTTCATCGGAATCCGCACAGCAGTCCTCCAATTCCTATTCGTACAGCTTTGAGCAGTCCGCCGCGCAGCCGCAGCCGTCCGCTCCGGCACCCGAGCAGAAGAAAAAGGGCGGCAAGGCCGGGAAGATCGTCGCGCTGCTGCTGGCCTGCGCGCTTGTGGGCGGCGGCTCCGGCTTCGGCGCGGCAGCGCTGATGCAGAAAAACACATCGGCCCAGCCGCAGAGCACGACGCAGGCGTCCTCCGACGCGTCCGTCATGCTTGAGGGCAAGCGCCAGACAGCGGCGCTGCAGGTCGCGTCCATCGACACCGGCACGGTGCTCACGCCGAGCGAGGTCTATGCGCAGAACGTCAATTCCACCGTCGGCATCACGACCTCCATCACCACCAACTACTTCGGCTACCAGACCACGGCAGCCGCAGCCGGCTCCGGCTTCATTCTGACGCAGGACGGCTATATCCTCACAAACTATCACGTTGTCGAAAATTCCAACTCCATCACAGTCACGACCTATGACGGCACAGCCTATGACGCGCAGCTCATCGGCTACGACGAGAGCAACGATATTGCCGTTCTGAAGGTCGACGCGACGGATCTGACCCCGGTCGTTCTGGGCGATTCCGATACGCTGAATGTCGGCGATACCGTCGTCGCCATCGGCAATCCGCTCGGCGAGCTGACGTTCTCGCTCACGACCGGCGCTGTCAGCGCGCTGAACCGGCCTGTGACCTTCTCCACCGGCACGACCATGAACCTCATCCAGACCGACTGCGCCATCAACTCCGGCAACTCCGGCGGCGCGCTGTTCAACCTCTACGGCGAGGTCATCGGCATCACGAACGCGAAGTACTCCTCCTCGAGCTCGTCGTCTGAGGCGTCCATCGACAACATCGGCTTCGCCATCCCGATCGATCAGGTCCGCTCGATCTTCGAGTCGATCATCACGAACGGCTATATCGTAAAGCCCTATATCGGCGTGACTGTATCCGATGTGTCTTCTGAGAGCCAGAGCTATGGTCTGCCGCAGGGCGCGGCTGTCCGTTCCGTCACGGAAAACGGCCCGGCTGCCGAGGCAGGTCTGCAGGAAAATGACATCATCACCACGGTGAACGGCGAAACGATCACCGGCAGCAATGATCTGGTCAAGCTCGTCACGTCCTCCTCCGCAGGCGATACGCTGGAGCTGACCGTCTACCGTCAGGGCCAGACGCTGACCCTCACCCTGACCGTCGGCGAGCAGAAGACCGACGCGCTGCCCGCCCAGACCACCGAGGATACCCAGCAGCCCCAGCAGGGCTATTACGATAACGGCGGCCAGTTCGACAACCAGTTCGGCGGCTCGTGGCCCTTCGGCTTTGGCTTCGGCGGCTGAGGCACTCTGATATCACCAGCTTCTGACCGGTTTCTTCTCTTTACTCCTCCACGATTTCTTCCTTCTGGTCATAAAACGGCGGACGCTGCATCTGCAGCGCCCGCCGTTTTTGTGTCTTCTTCGAAATGCTCTATCCCGCCATCCGCACGAGGATCGTCGCGATCTGCGCGCGGGTGAGCCTGCTCTGCGGCAGGAAGCGGCCGCGTGCGTCGCCCTGCACGAGCCCGAGCCCCGCGCACATCGCCGCGCCGTCAGCGGCCCAGGCGGAGATCTTTGCGGCGTCCGTGAAGTCCAGGCTTCCCTGCACCGTTACACCGGAGCGGATATAATACCGCGCCAGCATCACAGCCATCTGCTCCCGCGTGAGGGTCTTGTCCGGTCGGAAGGTCCCGTCACCGTAGCCTGTGACGATCCCGCTGTCCGCAGCCCATGCAAGGTACGGCGCATCCGCCGCCGAAGGATCGACGTCTGAAAAGCGCACCGCGCCCTCCAGCGGATACAGCGTGTGGATGCCCGCAAAGCGGGCCAGATCGGCGGCAAATTCCGCCCGCGTGACAAATGCGTTGGGCTTCCACTCGCCCGTGTCCGTCAGCGTCATCCAGCCGTAGTCCACACAGGTCTTCATGGCTGCGTAGCCCCAGTGCGTTTCGATCTGGCTCTCGTCGAATGCCTGCGCGCCGACGGCGTCGGCGGGCAGATTGATGCCGTTGTTTTTTGCAGAATAATAGACCGTCGCCGCCTCGGGCGTTACGCCGCGCCGCAGCAGAAGATCTTTTACGGTGACAAATTCATAGCCCTCGTCCAGCAGATCGTCGATCGCAGCCAGCGCGCCGTCGACGCTGGTCTTGTAGATATCGTGCACCAGAATGATCGCACCGTCAAAGACGCCGGACTCGATATTCTGGCGGACTGTCTCCGCATTTCGGTATTTCCAGTCCTCCGGGTCGACCGACCAGTAGATCAGCGGCGCAGTCACGACAGACTTGACCGTTTTGTTCGCGTTGCCGTAGGGCGCGCGGATATACGCGTTCTCGTCGCCACCGGCAGCGGTGATGAGCGCCTGCACGGCGCTGATCTCGTATTCGACCGTCTGCGCGGAGCAGGTGTTGAGATTTTTGTGGTTATACGTATGGTTCGCAAGCTGGTGCCCCTCGTTTACGATGCGCGTCAGCGTCTCCGGCCAGCCGGAGGCGTTGACGCCGTTCACAAAGAACGTGGCGTGTACGCCGCGCTCGGCAAGGCCGTCCAGCAGCGTACCGGTATACTTGCCCGGGCCGTCGTCAAACGTAATGGCCAGCAGCTTTGCGCCGCAGTCCTGCGTCCCGGCCGCCCGCGCGGGAAGACTCAGCGCGGACAGCAGACACAGCGCCAGAATTGCGGATAAAATCTGGGTTCTTTTTTTCATAAGGTGCTCCTTTCCCTGCCATCATACCAGATTCGGCAGATTTTGCAAGAGGAAAGCGCACCGCTTCGATACGCAGACCGGGCGCGGCCATTGGCCGCGCCCGGTGTTTGCCGGTTATTCGACTGTAACGCTCTTTGCGAGGTTACGGGGCTTATCAATATCGCAGCCGCGCTGCAGCGCGACATAGTACGCGAACAGCTGCAGCGGCACGACGCCCAGCAGCGGCAGCAGCGGCAG
>CAKUND010000024.1 GCA_934668295.1 uncultured Oscillospiraceae bacterium | reverse complement strand
TGCGGCCCGACGGTCTATCACTTTGCGCACATCGGCAATCTGCGCAGCTATATCATGGAGGATGTGCTGGAAAAATATCTCCGCTATGCTGGCTATCCCGTGAGGCGCGTCATGAACATCACGGACGTCGGCCATCTGACCTCCGACGCGGATGAGGGCGAAGACAAGATGCTCAAGGGCGCCCGCCGCGAGCATAAAACCGTCATGGAGATCGCACAGTTCTACACTGACGCGTTCTTCGAGGACTGCCGCAAGCTCAACATCAAAAAGCCTGACGTCGTCCAGCCCGCCACCGGCTGCATCGATGAGTATATCAAGATCATCACCAAGCTTCTGGATACCGGCTACGCCTATATCGAGGGCGGAAATGTATACTTTGATACCTCCAAGCTTGAAAAATATTATATTTTTAACGAGCACAAGGAGGAAGATCTCGCCGTCGGCGTCCGTGAGGGCGTTGAGGAGGATACGAACAAGCGCAACAAGAACGACTTTGTGCTTTGGTTCACAAAGTCCAAGTTTGAGGATCAGGCACTGAAATGGGATTCTCCGTGGGGTGTCGGCTATCCGGGCTGGCATATCGAATGCACCGGCATCTCGCTCAAGTATCTGGGTGAACATCTCGATATCCACTGCGGCGGCATCGACAACGCCTTCCCGCACCATACGAACGAGATCGCGCAGTCCGAGAGCTATATCGGACACCACTGGTGCAATTACTGGATGCACGTCATGCACCTGAATACCGCCAGCGGCAAGATGTCCAAATCCAAGGGCGAATTCCTGACGGTATCCCTGCTCGAGCAGAAGGGCTATGACCCGCTGTGCTACCGCCTGTTCTGCCTGCAGAGCCACTATCGCCGCAATCTGGTCTTCACATGGGAAAACCTCGACAATGCTGCCGGAACGTATCAGAAGCTGCTAACAAAGATTGCCGCACTGAA
This sequence comes from uncultured Oscillospiraceae bacterium, assembly GCA_934668295.1. GTDB lineage: Bacteria > Bacillota > Clostridia > Oscillospirales > Oscillospiraceae > CAG-170. Next base: position 16,247 of record CAKUND010000024.1, on the reverse strand, counting down.
GCCCGGCGATGGCGAGATCAACGAAGCTGCTGTGTCTGCCCTGCGCGAGAAATTCAACGCCGCGCTCGGCAACGATTTGAATACTTCGCTTGCCATTACGGCGCTGTACGATGTGCTCAAGTACAAGACCAACGACGCGACAAAGCTGTTTGTCCTTGACGATTTCGATAAGGTGCTGAGCCTTGACCTTTGCAAAAAGGCAGACGAGATCCGCAAGCGCAGCGCGGCAGAAAAGCCCGCCGCCGGCGCGTATTCCATCTTCTGCGAGGACGGCAATGACGATCCTGCCGTGACCGCACAGATCCAGGCGCGCTACGACGCGAAGAAGGCAAAAAACTTTGCCGAGGCCGACCGTATCCGCGACGAGCTCAAGTCGCAGGGCATCGAGATCACCGATATCCCCGGCGGCGCAAAGTGGAAGCACGTCTGAGCAAGCCAAAAACCCGGAGCATCCGCTCCGGGTTTACGCTTATTTCTTCGGCTTCCGGTCGAAGAACGGGGACTTTCCGCTGACGCTGAGGGGCAGGCCAAGCACCAGCGAAGCCTTTTCTCCGAGCAGGCCGAGGCTTTTTGCCGCACGGCCAACGGAGAACATCACGCGGCTGTCGATGCGCGCATCGGCGGCTGCGGCAGCGGCGGAGCCGATGGCAATACCGATATCAACGGCGTCCCACGCGCACAGACCGTCCTGTTCCGCGCAGTCGGTACAGCTTTTGAAATGACAGTACTGACAGCCCGCATCAAGACCGCGCCGCACTTCTTCCATTCCAAAGAGTACCACAGCGTCGGCGGCTTCGACATTATCTGCGTCACGGGTGAAAAATGCGTAATTCAGCTCGACAGCCAGCTTCCGCATCTGTGCGGCCAGCTGACTTTTATCCTCGCCTGTCAAAACACATGTCACAAGCCCGTCCATCCCTTTGGTCTTCGGTGCGGTGCGCGCGGCGGCGCAGACCTTTGCAGCTGTGTCCAGAACGGCGCGGGATTCCATGTCCTTTGAAGAATAGATCATATCGATGCGCTCCTTTTCTTTTTTATTCAGTATAATATTTTCTCGGAAAACCGTCAACCGGGAGAATCGCCTTTCTTGAAAGCAGGACGGAAATGTGGTAAACTAACCGAAGAAATGCAAAGGAGTTTTACGCCCATGAAGCTGATGGTTCTCGACGGAAACAGCGTCATCAACCGCGCCTATTACGGCGTTCGCGCGCTGACGACCAGGGATGGCTTTTTTACAAACGCCATTTACGGCTTTCTGAATATTCTCGAAAAGCTCCGCACGGACGAAAATCCGGACGCGCTCTGCGTTGCGTTCGACCTCAAAGCGCCGACGTTCCGCCATCTGCAATATGACGGCTATAAGGCCACGCGCCATCCCATGCCGGACGAGCTTGCCATGCAGATGCCGGTCATGAAGGACGTGCTGCGGGCCATGCGGATCCCGATTTTCGAGTGTAAGGGCTGGGAGGCCGACGATGTGATCGGCACGATCGGAAAGCGGTGCGGCAGTGTGGGCTGGGACTGCGTGATCGTCACCGGCGACCGGGATTCCCTGCAGCTGATCGACGAGCACGTGACGGTCAAGCTTGTCTCGTCCAAGCTGTCTCAGACCGTCGCGGTCAATTATGACCCCGCGAAATTCCGCGAGGAATACGGCTTTGATCCGATCCACCTGATCGACCTGAAGGCGCTCATGGGCGACAGCTCGGACAATATTCCCGGCGTTGCGGGCATCGGCCCGAAGACAGCGACGCAGCTGCTGCTGGACTACGGCACGCTGGACGGCGTGTACGCGCATCTGGACGCGATCAAGGAGAAGCTGCGTGCCAAGCTCGAACAGGGGAGGGACAGCGCATATCTGTCCTACGATCTGGCGACGATCCGCTGTGAAGCGCCGATCGAATTCTCACCGGAGGCCTGCCTTGTGCAGCCGTATGACGAGACGGCACTGTATGAGCTGTTCACACGGCTGGAATTCACCCGTCTTATTGCCCGTTACGGCCTGCATGCACCGCAGGAGACGGCGCAGAACGGCACGATCGAGGGCGTCTGCACAAGCGAGACTGTCACAGATCCGGCCCGTGCTGAGGCGCTTGCGGCAGAATTCAAAAATGAACATTATGTGAACTTGATTGCTGAACCGAACTTGTCCGGAATCGCTGTCAATACAGATAAAAGCGGCTATTATTTCTGCGGCGACGCGCTGAAAGACGACAAATTTATGTCAACTATATTCGGCGCGTCCGTAAAGAAGGTCACGCACGACTGTAAGCCGCTCATGCGCTGCCTGCTGGAGCTGGGATATCCGGCGGAGGGCTTCATTTTCGATACCGCACTGGCCGCCTATGATCTGGACGCGACGCAGGGGAGCTATGCCCTTGACCGCGTGGTCACGCATTTGCTCGGCTTTGAGATCGGCCGTGCAGACAAGAAGGAGGTCGGTGAAGATGCCGCGCGCGTGTGCAATCGGCTTGCGGAGGCAGCTGCGGTCGCAGCGCTATATGAAGCGCTGCCGGAGAAGCTTGCGCAGAACGGCATGGAAAAGCTCTATTATGAGATCGAGTTGCCGCTCTGCCGGGTTCTGGCCGAGATGGAGTGCACAGGCGTCAAAGCTGACCAGATGGCCTTGATTTCATTCGGAAACATGCTGCAGAGCCGCATTGAGGCGGCCCAGCAGACTATTTTTGATTTTGCCGGGCGGACGTTCAACATCAATTCCACCAAACAGCTCGGTGAGATCCTGTTTGACGAGCTGGGACTTCCTGCAGGCAAGAAGACCAAGAGCGGCTATTCGACAAACGCGGATGTGCTCGAAAAGCTCAAGGGCAAGCATCCGATCATTGAAGCGATCCTGGATTACCGCGCCATGACAAAGCTCAAAAGCACGTATGCAGACGGGCTTGTCAAGCAGATCGCGGACGACGGGCGTATCCACACCACATTCCAGAACATGGTCACGGCCACGGGACGCCTGTCCTCAACGGATCCGAACCTTCAGAATATTCCCGTCCGCACGGAGCTCGGCAGCGAGATCCGCAGGATGTTTGTACCCAGCGACGGCTGCGTCTTTGTCGACGCGGATTACAGCCAGATCGAGCTGCGCGTGCTGGCACATATTGCGGACGACAAGACTATGCAGGAGGCGTTCAAATCTGGCTTCGACATCCACACCGCGACAGCCGCGCAGGTCTTCGGTGTGGAGCCGGAGCAGGTCACGCCGCTCATGCGCCGCCACGCGAAGGCCGTGAATTTCGGCATCGTATACGGTATTTCGGAGTTTTCTCTCTCAGAGGACATCGGCGTCACGCGCAAGGAGGCGCGGCAGTATATCGACAACTATCTGGCGCATTATGCAGGCGTCCGGACCTATATGCACGAAATTGTCGAGCAGGCCAAGCAGGACGGCTATGTGACCACGCTCTTTGGCCGCCGCCGCGAGCTGCCGGAGCTCAAAAGCAGCAACTTCAATATCCGCTCGTTCGGCGAGCGCGTCGCGCTCAACACACCGATTCAGGGCACAGCGGCAGATATCATCAAGCTGGCCATGATCCGCGTCGACGCGGCGCTCCGGAAACAGAAGCTCAAGGCACGGCTTGTCCTGCAGGTACATGACGAGCTGATCGTGGAGTGCCAGGTCAGGGAAGCAGAGCAGGTCAAAAAAATCGTGGCCGCCGAGATGGAGAACGTCGTGCAGCTGAAGGTCCCGCTGCTGGCGGAGGCGAAATCCGGCGCGAGCTGGTATGAGGCGAAGTGAAAGATATGATGGAAATTACCATAACCCCGATGGAGCCGGAGCATCTTGCGCAGATCGCTGCGCTGGAGGCTGCCTGCTTTTCAGACCCCTGGCCGGAATCGATCCTTGTGCATGAGCTGCAGAACCCGCTGAGCCTCTGGCTCTGCGCCATGGACGGCGATACCGTTGCGGGCTACATCGGCAGTCAGACGGTTCTGGGCGAATCCGATATGATGAACATTGCCGTACACCCGGATTACCGGCGGAAAGGCATTGGCCGCACGCTCGTTCTCACGCTGTGCAAGGCGCTGAGAAAGCAGATGATAGCGTCAGCCCTGACGCTTGAGGTCCGGGATTCCAACGCGCCCGCGCTCGCGCTCTATGAATCGCTCGGCTTTGAGCAGATCGGCCTGCGGAAAAACTATTACCAACACCCCAAGGAGGATGCACGCATTCTCAGAAAGGAACTGAAATGAAAATTCTTGCCGTGGAATCCTCCTGTGATGAAACTGCCGTTGCCATCGTAGAGGACGGGAGAACGGTTTTGACGGACTGCATCGCCTCACAGGTCGCGCTGCACCGGCTTTACGGCGGCGTTGTGCCGGAGTTGGCCTCGCGCAAACATATTGAGGCAATTTACGCGCTGGCAGATGAGGCGCTCTCGCGCGCCTCCATGACGCGGCAGGAGATCGACGCCATCGCTGTGACCTATGCGCCGGGGCTGATCGGTGCGGTACTGGTGGGTGTGAATTTTGCAAAGGCGGCGGCGTATAGCCTCGGTGTGCCGCTTGTTCCGGTTCACCATATCCGGGGACATATTGCGGCCAATTATCTGGCATATCCCGATCTGGAGCCGCCATTTCTGTGTCTTGTTGTCTCCGGCGGACATACGCTGATCGTTGATGTGCAGGATTACACAAAATTCCGCATCATGGGCACGACCCGCGACGACGCAGCAGGGGAGTGCTTTGATAAGATCGCCCGCGTGATCGGTATGCCATATCCCGGCGGCGCGGCGCTTGACAAAACGGCGCAGACCGGCGACGAAACCAAATACCCTATGCCGCACACGAAGCTCAGCGGAAATCCGCTCGACATGTCCTTCTCTGGCCTCAAAACAGCGGCGCTGAACCTCATTCACACGCATGAGCAGCGCGGCGAGGCGCTGGATATCCCGTCGCTCTGTGCGTCGTTTTCCAAGGCGGTCAGCGACATGCTTGTGCCGAGAACAATGCAGGCGCTGAAGGAAACAGGATATAAAACGATTGCCATTGCGGGCGGCGTCGCGGCCAATTCCCGCATTCGGGGCGAATTCATGCGCGAAACACAGCGGCTCGGCGTTCGTCTGTGCATGCCGCCGCTCAGCCTCTGCGGCGACAACGGCGCCATGATCGGCGCGCAGGGCTACTACGAATATCTGGCCGGAAAACGCGCAGGGCAGGATCTCAACGCCTATGCAACGATGAGTCTGGAAAACGGATAAAAAAGAACGGAGAAAGGCCCCCTGCCGGTAAGACAGTAAAATTCAAACTTCTCGGAACAGGCATGATTCGATCATGCCTGTTCCGCTTTTAGCAGTTCATCCTAGGTGACCCCAGATAAAGATCGAACTGCAGAACACGCCATTCTACTGACAGCGGAGGGCAAGGCAACGAACTTTATCCCTCACTTTTTCAAAACAACTTGACAGATTCAAATAACAAGAGTATAATACAACATGACAATGATAGTTGTCATTAAGACAAGTAAAATCGTCAGACGGAGGTGCTGCATGATACTGCAAAATCGCTTGAAAGTATTCAGGGCGATCCTGAATGTGAATCAGCAGGAAATGGGGCGCTTATGCGGCGTATCACGGCAAACAATCAGCCTGATCGAGCGCGGCGATTATTCGCCGTCCGTTACACTTGCTCTGACGATCGCAAAGGTATGCGGCGTTACGGTTGAAGAAGTCTTCTATTTACAGGAGGAAACGGAAAATGAAAAATGACGAAATCAAAGAGGCAAATCGAAAAGCTCTGCCTAAGTTTTTGCTTTTTGCGGTCGTATGTGCGATTGTCGGCGGTGTAATCGGCTATTACTCCGGTTATGGTGCGGCAAAAGGAGGGATGGATGAACTGGTCGGCATGATGAAAGAAACGGGAGCGTTTTTCGGAACGCACATTGCTCCGTGGCTGATGGTTGCGATAGCAATCATCGTGCCTGTACTCTGCCTCCCGATTTATCGGAGTGCAAAGAAATTGCTCGCTGCGTGGGATGGCGAGGATGAGGCTATCTCGGATACTATTGACCGAAAGTTGTCTGTCGTAATTTGGATCGCGAGCGCAAGCTTTATCGTCGCCTATTTTCTGATCGCGGCATCTTATTCGGGAGGTTTTGCAATATTTGACGACATGGAGAAAACCATTGTATTTTTCATCGGTATCGTCTCTTTCTTCGCTATTATGATTGAAGCGATCCTCTTTCAGCAAAAGTGCGTAGATACAACTAAGCAAATGAATCCCGAAAAGAAAGCGTCCGTCTACGATATGAGATTTCAAAAAAAGTGGATTGACGACTGCGATGAAGCCGAAAAAATTATGATCGGCAAGTGTGCGTTCAAAGCATACTCCGCAACAAATGCGGTGTGTACGGTTTTGGCGATCGTGCTTGCGGTCTGTGCGCTTGTGTTCGACATTGGATTCCTGCCCTCATTTACTGTATGCCTTATTTGGGCTGTAAATATATCGATGTACTGTAAAGAAGCAATGCGATATTCCGAAGCAGGAAATAGAATCTCCTGAATATAAATTGGGAGGGATGCGCAAATGGACAGTCTTTACCTCATTTTGCTTGCCCTGTTCCTTCTTGTGATTATCCCATGGATCATGCGGCAAAGGAGACTGGCAGCAGTCAGGCATATTTTGAATCAAAAAAAGCAGAACAAGGAGAACAGTGAAATGAAAGAACTGGCAAAACGGTTTATCGGAGAAGAGTGCATCATTTATACGATCACTTCAAATGACGGCAGCGTACAGGGAGTGATAAAAGAAATTGACGACGGCGGTATGGTCATAGAGAAGAAGACGGGAGAACTGGAGATTATCAATCTGGATTTTGTCACCCGTATCCGGCAGTATCCGAGAAAGAAGAACGGAAAGAAAAAGGACATCGTATTGGACTAAGTATCCGAGCGGAAAATCGGTGATTTTCTACCCTTATATGTGCAAAACAGGCGGCGCCCAACCGAAGCTGAGTGCCGCCTGTTTTTGTTGTCCAATCCTGCCCGGCAGATGCCAATTTTGCAGTTATCTCAAATTACTGCCTTATCGGCACACGCCAAAACCGCTGCCGGTTTTCTCCGTTTTTTTAATATGCAGTTAGCAATCAGATTCGCAGCAGCCGCTTGGCGTTTCCGCCGAGGATGGCCGCTTTTTCTTCATCCGAGAGGGGAAGCGCGCGGATATGCCGCAGCTCGGTCTGCGGGTCTGCCCACGGGCTGTCTGTGCCGAACAGGACGCGCTCTGCGCCGAACGTGCGGACGAGGTTCACGAACGCTTCATCAGAAAGCCATTGGGGATCGTCCTCCGCTGCGTCCGCCGGACGGAGCGAGAAGGCCGTGTCCAGCAGAGCCGGGGTATCCGCAAGTAGCTCCGGAACTTCTTCCCAGCAGCACCAACCACCCATATGCGCCAGCACCAGCGTCACAGGACCGACCTGACGAAGCGCATTTCTCACCTTTTCCGGCGTGCAGCATCGGCAGCCGGGAAAGCCAATATCGAAGCCTGCATGCGTCACGACGATCAGCCCAAGCTCGCCCGCCCGCTCTAAAATGCGCAGATATTTTGGATCGTCCAGATCAGTCTGCTGATAAGCCGGATGAAGCTTGATGCCGCGCATATTTCGGGCCGCAATGCGGTCAAGCTCCTGCTTCCAGTCTGCATAGTCCGGATGGATGCAGGCAAAGGAAAACATATTTGTGACAAACGCATGCTCGTTGTGTGTTGCGGCGGCATCGTTGATATGATGCACCTGCTCCGGCTTCGTTGCGACCGGGAGAATGATCGAACGGTCGACGCCTGCGGCCCGTTCTGCCAGCAGCAGGCCGCCTGCCGTGCCGCTGGAATACGCGGGAATATGTGCTCTGTTGGACAGGCGAGCAATCGCCGTGGCTGCGATCTGATCCGGAAATGTGTGCGTGTGGAAGTCGATGATCATGGAAAACCTCTCTGTCTGAAAAACGGTCGACTCGTTCAGGGTGCGTCCTTATGCCAGCGGAATCTGGATTCCGTGCCGTGAAGCAGTCGGCGGATATTTTCCCGATGCGCCCAGATCACAAGCGCCGCAATGAGAAGCGACAGCGCGAAGACGATCCGGTTCCCCGGACAGAAGATCAGCGTTGTGACCGGAAAGCTGACAGCACCGGATACGGAGCCGAGCGAGACATAGCGCGTTGTAAGCCACAGCAGCGCAAACAGTCCCCAGCCGACTACCGCGATGCGCCAGTCCAGCAGCAGAAGGAGCGTTCCACTGCAAAGAATGCCCTTGCCGCCCTTAAAGGAATAGAATGCGGGGAAAATATGCCCGATCACACAGAACAGAGCGGAAAAATACTCGCCCTCCAGCCGAAGCCCAAGGTACGCGTCAAATACGACCGAGCCGAGCTTTACCGCGACGAAGGCTTTGAGCATATCGACCAGAATGACAAGAGCAACAAATTTTCCGCCGTAAACGCGGTAGAAATTGGTCAGTCCCGCGTTGTGGCTGCCGTGTCTGCGAATATCGTCCTTATAAAACAGGTACGACGTGATGATCGCGCCGTTGCAGCAGCCTGCCAGATAGGAGCCAGCCGCGACGCAGAGCATCAGCGCAGCGGCGGCAAACGTCAGTTCGTGCATGGAACGCCTCCAAAGAACAGATACCAGTATTTTAACGGATAAAAAACCGCGATGCAAGCGAAAAATGGGCGATTCAGGCAGGATCGGGAAAATGTACGAAAGAGGCCGCTGCCGAAGCAGCGGCCCTATCAGAATTCACAATCATTTTGCGGCAGTGAAGTTGACGGCAATCGCCGTACCCTTGCCGGGGTCGCTCTTGAGCTCGATCTTCGCGCCGTGATACTGCGCGGCATGCTTGACGATGGACAGGCCCAGGCCGGTGCCGCCGACCTCCTTGGAATGGCTCTTGTCGACGCGGTAGAAGCGCTCAAACACACGGCTCTGGTCGGCATAAGGAATGCCGATGCCGGTATCCACGACGGAAAGCGTCGTGGTCAGCCCGTTCTGCCAGACGGAGATAGTAACGCTGCCGCCGGCAATGTTATATTTGATCGCATTGTCACAGAGGTTGTATACCATCTCCTGCAAGAGCTGCTCAACGCCCTGAATCACGGCATGCTGTCCGGAGAGACTGAGCGTGATATCCTGCCGCTGCGCAACAGGCCGCAGACTTTCAATCACACTGCCGGCCAGCACATACAGGTCGACCGGCGTTTTTGTGAAATTCGCCGTGCCCTCATCCAGCCGTGAAAGCTGGATGATATCGTCGACCAGATCGATCAGGCGGCGGGATTCCCGGTAAATGTCGCCGGAGAATTCCTGCATCTTTTCCTTCGGAACCATCCCCTCCTTCATGAGCTCGGCAAAGCCTGTGATGGAGGTGAGCGGCGTTTTCAGCTCATGTGAAACATTGGCGGAGAATTCGCGGCGCAGCGCTTCGCGCTGTTCGCGCTCTGTCACATCCATGAAGATCACGATCGCGCCTGTTACGCGGCTTCCGGTAATGACCGGGTTGGCGAACAGCTGCCATGTTCCGCCGCCGAAGGAGAGCTCCTCGTCGCCGCGCGTTCCGTCCAGCGCGGCATCGACCAGCGACAGAAGCTCGCTGGAGCAGACAGCCTGATGCAGATTTTCGGGCTTTGCGTTCCCGTCGATCCCCAGCAGGCGAAGCGCGCTGCGGTTGCTGGAAAGAATATTGCATTTATCATCGACGATCAGAAAGCCCTCGCACATATTTTCCGTGATCGCGTCAAACTCCCGCTGGCGTGCCGACAGCTCACTCAGCTGCGTTCGGATGGTGCGATTTTGCTCCTGCAGGCGGGAGATCAGGGGCTGAAGCTCCGGGTAGGTCGGCGTGGCATTCGGATTGTCGGGATTGATGGCGTTGATGGGCCGGACGATCTGCCTGGCCAGCCGCATGGCAAGCAATCCGCACAGAACCAGCACCAGCACAACGATCCACAGCGAGGGCTGCACCAGCATCAGCACCATTGCCGCCATGCTTGTCTGCTTCCCGGCCACGCGGAGAACTGTTCCGTCCTGCAGAAGCTGCGCGTAATAATTGTTTTTTTCCAGAATCGTGGACGAATAACGGTCAGAGCGGCCGCTTCCTGTCTCGAATGCCTCCTGTACTTCCGGCCGGTGGAGATGATTTTCCATTGTGTCTGCATCTGCCGTATTGTCATAAAGCACAGAGCCGTCCGGCGCGATCCATGTGATGCGCTCGTCAGACTGCATAGAGGCAAGATAGTCTTCACCGCCGCAGATCTGCATACCTTCGGCAATGTGTTCGGCTTCAACTTCCAGAATATCGTATGCCTGCGCCTGATAATTCGAGTACATAATAAAGAAGAACAGCAGAATGCAGGCAAGCAGGACGGTAAAGCCGATCAGAAATGCGTTTCGGAAAATCTTAGCCGTCATACGCCTTCGCCTCCGATCTTATAGCCGATGCCGCGTACAGTCTCAATATAGCTGCCGGCTTCACCGAGCTTGACGCGCAGCGTCCGGATATGTACATCCAGCGTCCGGTTTTCCCGCTCAGACTCAAAGCCCCAGACGCGGTCCATCAGCGTTGCGCGCGTCAGAACGATACCCTTGTTGCGCAGCAGCAGGCACAAAAGCTCAAATTCCTTGTTGGTCAGCATGACGTCCTTCCCGCCGACCTTGACCTCATGCCGGTCCGGAGAGACGAGCAGCAGGCCGAGCGAAAAATCGCCGCTCGTCTGCGCAGGCTCTGCCCGCCGCAAAACGGCACGGATGCGTGCGATCAGCTCCAGCATGGAAAACGGCTTGGAGACAAAGTCATCCGCTCCGTGGTCGAGGCCGATCACACGGTCATATTCCGAATTCTTCGCTGTCAGCATGATGATGGGCAGCCGCTTGGTTGCGGGGCGGGCGCGCAGCTTTTTCAGGATGGAAAGGCCATCTTCCTCCGGCAGCATGATATCGAGCAGCACAAGCTCCGGGAGCTCCGCGTCCATGGCCCGCCAGAATTTGGAGGGAAGTGCAAAGCCCTTTGCCTGAAAGCCCTGGCTCTCCAGACCGTAGAGCACGAGCTTGCGGATGGAATCGTCGTCTTCCAGTAAATAGATCATCTGAACCACTCCTTTTATGAATACAATAAATCAGAAATGTAAAATCGTCGAGCCTCTTTGTGTTAAGTTTACGTGAAATGTAAAGAAAAAGCAAGATTTAACATGGATTTAAGATAAAACATACAAAACATTTAAGATTTGTTCTTTAACATACAATTAACACACAGAGAGGATGTTATACGTGGGTATTTCAAATATAATCTCACTGTTCAGCGGCATTGCGCTGTTTTTGTTCGGTATGGCGCTGATGGGGGACGGACTCAAGCAGGTCGCGGGCAATAAGCTGGAGCTGATCCTGTACCGGCTGACCGGCAATCCCATCAAGGGCTTCCTGCTGGGCGCCGGCGTGACGGCTGTCATTCAATCCTCCTCGGCCACATCCGTCATGATCGTCGGCTTTGTCAACTCCGGTATGATGAAGGTCCGGCAGGCGATTTCTATCGTGCTGGGCGCGATCCTCGGCACATCCATTACAGGCTGGATCATCTGTCTTTCCGATATCGGTTCGACCGGCGGCTGGCTCGACCTGTTCTCTACGGCAACGCTCACAGGCGTGATCTCAGTCATCGGCATTGTTCTGCGTATGGCGGCAAAGGATCCCGCAAAAAAGCACATCGGCGATATTCTGATGGGCTTTGCGGTTCTGATGTTCGGCATGTCCACGATGTCCGCTGCTGTCTCGCCGCTGCGCGACGACCCGACCTTTATCCGTATTCTGACATCCTTCTCAAACCCATTCCTCGGCATTCTCTTTGGTACGCTGTTTACCTGTGTGCTGCAGTCCGCGTCTGCAGCGGTCGGTATCCTGCAGGCGCTCGCGTCGACCGGCATCATTGATTTTTCCATTGCGCTCCCTATTATCATGGGCATTGCCATCGGCGCGGCCATGCCGGTTCTCCTGTCCGCCATCGGCGCGTCTGTCGACGGCAAGCGGACGGCTATGGTCTATCTGGTCGCTGAGGTCACGGGCGTGATCGTCTTTGCTGTGATTTATTACGCGCTCGATGCAGTTGTGCGATTCCCATTTGCAGACCGCATTATGACCAGCGTCTCTATCGCGTTTGTCAATACGGTATTCCGATTTATTAAAGTCGTTGCGCTTCTGCCGTTTACGCGGCAGACCGAAAAGGTCGTCAATTTTCTGGTGCGCGACAAGCCGCAGCAGAAGACGGTCGAACCCGAGGCCATGCGGCTGGAAGAACGTTTTATCCAGCACCCGGCACTCGCCATTGAGCAGAGCCGCCTGACCATCAACGCCATGGCAGAGGAGGCCAAGCGGAATTTTGTCGAGGCAGTTGCGCTGCTGCACGGCTATTCTGACGAGCGGTTCAAACTGGTCGAGGATCTGGAAGGCTCTGTAGACCGGTATGAGGACAAACTCGGCACCTATCTTGTCAAGGTCACAGAGCGCGAAATGACTGCCAAGCAGAATGCGGAGGTATCCAAATTCCTGCATACGATCTCTGATTTCGAGCGTATTTCCGACCACGCCCTGAATATTGCCGAGGCTGCGAAGGAGCTGCACGAGAAGAAGCTGTCCTTCTCCGATGCTGCCGCGCATGAGCTGGAGGTCATGGAGGCTGCGCTGACAGAGATCCTGTCCACAGCGATCCGTTCGTTTGTCAATAACGATCTGCAGCTTGCTGCCCGCGTCGAGCCGCTCGAAGAACTGATCGACAATCTCTGTGATGAAATGAAGCTCCACCATGTCGACCGGCTGCAAAAAGGGCTCTGCACCTTGGGACAGGGCTTTGTGTTCAATGATCTTCTGACCAATTACGAGCGTGTCGCGGATCACTGCTCCAACATTGCGGTCGCGCTGATCGAGCTCGAATCCGATTCGTTTGATACGCACGAATATCTGAACAGCCTCAAGGAGCTCAAGTCCGATATGTACGAGCGTTACTATGAGGAATATCGCAGGGTCTATCAATTATAAGCGCAGACGGCAGGGGAGTCCCTGCCGTCTGTTTTCGGGAAAGGAGCGAGTATGCTGACCGGACGATTTGCACCCAGCCCCAGCGGCAGGATGCACCTTGGAAACGTATTTTCCGCACTGCTGGCCTGGCTGTCCGTGCGCAGCCGGAACGGACGGATGCTGCTGCGGATCGAGGATCTGGATCCTGACCGATGCAGACCGGAATATATCGAAGCGCTTAAGCGTGATCTGGACTGGCTCGGCCTTGACTGGGATGAGGAACAGACGCCGCAGTCAAGGCGTGCGGATGCCTACCGCGCAGAATTTGAAAAGCTGCGGGCACTTGGGCTGGTCTATCCCTGCTATTGCTCCCGTGCCGAACTGCATGCGGCTTCTGCACCGCACGCGTCGGACGGCAATGTGATCTATGCCGGAACCTGCCGGGATCTGACCGAAATGGAGCGCGCGGCAAAAACCAGAAAACCCGCCTGGCGCGTGATCGTACCCGATACAGTCATAACGGCGAAGGATGGCCTGCAGGGGGAATATGCCGAGAATCTTGCGCGGGATTGCGGCGATTTTATTATCCGCCGTTCCGACGGTGTATATGCCTATCAGCTTGCGGTTGTGACGGACGACGCAGCAGGCGGCGTCACAGAGGTCGTCCGGGGCCGCGATCTGTTAAGCTCCGTGCCGCGCCAGATGTGGCTGCAAAGAACACTCGGATTCCCGATGCCGGCATATTACCATGTGCCGCTTCTGCTTGCGCCGGACGGAAAACGGCTGAGCAAGCGGGAAAAATCGCTGGATCTCGGCGCGCTGCGCGAAACACATACGCCGGAACAGCTGATCGGGACGCTTGCATTTCTTGCGGGGCTGCAGCCGGAGCAGGCGCCTGTGACGGCGGCGGAACTGGCAGCGGGCTTCACATGGAAAAGCGTCCGATCCGACAATGTCGTAATTCATTCTGAATTCGGATGCGATATATCATAAATGACATAAGTTAATTCGGAACATAACATATATCGGTATTTTTTTATCGATTTTTTTGTTTACAACAGAATGGAAGATGTGCTATACTGATAGCGTTGGATTATCAGAACGAACAAGAAATTACTGATGATTTGAAGGGATGAACAAGTTATGTACAAAATCGTGCGCAAGAAGGAACTGAACGCCGCCGTCACGTATATGGAGATCGAAGCTCCGTTCGTTGCCCGCAAGGCAAAGGCTGGTCAGTTCATCATTTTCCGTGTCGACGAGAAATCAGAGCGCGTTCCGCTGACGATCGCGGGCTATGACCGCGAGAAGGGAACGGTCGCAATCATTTTCCAGAAGGTCGGCCTGTCTACGGAAATGCTCGGCAGTCTGAACGAGGGCGATTATATTCAGGACTTTGTTGGCCCGCTCGGCAAGCCGACGGATGTGGAAGGCAAGAAGCGCGTGTGCGTTGTCGGCGGCGGTGTCGGCTGCGCGATCGCGTATCCGTCCGCAAAGGCGTTTAAAGAGGCAGGCGTTGAAACCGATGTGATCGTTGGCTTCCGCAACAAGGACATCGTGATTCTTGAGGATGAATTCAAGCAGGCCTGCGACCATCTGTACCTCATGACCGACGACGGCTCTTACGGTGAGCACGGCTTCGTGACCGTCAAGCTGCAGCAGTTGCTTGAGTCCGGCGTCCAGTATGATGAAGTCCTCGCCATCGGCCCGATCCCGATGATGAAGTTCGTCTCCAAGACGACTGAGCCGTTCGGCGTCAAGACCGTCGTTTCGCTCAACCCGATCATGGTCGACGGAACCGGTATGTGCGGCGGCTGCCGCGTCACGGTCGGCGGCGAGGTAAAGTTCGCCTGTGTCGACGGTCCGGACTTTGACGGCCACAAGGTCGATTATGACGAGCTCATGAGCCGCAACAGCGTCTATCGCGAAAGAGAAGCAGAAGAACGCAAGACCCATATCTGCCGCATCCAGAAGATGGGCGAAGAACTCATCAAGTAAGGGGAGGGAATCATCATGGCGAATATGCAGGCTACCAAGACTCCGATGCCGGAGCAGGATCCGAACGTCCGCAACAAGAATTTTAAAGAAGTCACGCTGGGCTATACCGCTGAAATGGCCATCAATGAGGCCAAGCGCTGCCTGCAGTGCAAAAAGCCGCACTGCGTCGAGGGCTGCCCGGTCAATATTCATATTCCTGAGTTTATCCATGAGGTCGCCGAGGGCAACTTCGAAAAGGCCTATGAGATCATCACCGATACCAACGCGCTGCCCGCCCTTTCCGGCCGTGTCTGTCCGCAGGAGACGCAGTGCGAATCCAAATGCGTCCGCGGCAACAAGGGCGAGCCGGTCGCGATCGGCCGTCTGGAGCGCTTTGTCGCCGACTGGTATCGTGAGAATATCAACGCCATGCCGAAAAAGGCCGAGTCCAACGGCATCAAGGTCGCTGTCGTCGGCTCCGGCCCGTCCGGCCTGACCTGCGCGTCGCTGCTTGCCAAGAAGGGCTATGCGGTGTCCCTGTTTGAGGCGCTGCACACTGCCGGCGGCGTTCTGGTCTATGGTATCCCGGAGTTCCGTCTGCCGAAGGCCATCGTTGCCAACGAGGTCGAAAAGCTGAAGGCGCAGGGCGTCGAGGTCATGACCGACATGGTCATCGGCAAGGTTCTGTCCATCGACGAGCTGTTTGAGATGGGCTTCAAGGCCGTGTTTATCGGCTCCGGCGCAGGTCTGCCGATGTTCATGCACATCCCCGGCGAGTCCCTCAAGGGCGTCTGCTCCGCAAACGAGTATCTGACCCGTATCAATCTGATGAAGGCCTATCTCGAAGAAAGCGATACGCCGATCCTGCACTCCAAGGCAGCGGCGATCGTCGGCGGCGGCAACGTTGCCATGGATGCTGCCCGCTGCGCAAAGCGCATGGGGACAGACAAGGTGTACATCGTCTACCGCCGCGGCGAGGCCGAAATGCCCGCCAGACTGGAAGAACAGCACCACGCGAAAGAAGAAGGCATCGAGTTCCTGACGCTCACCAACCCGACTGAGATCCTCGGCGGCGAGGATGGCCGTGTGTGCGGCATGAAGTGCATCAAGATGGAGCTTGGCGAGCCTGACGCATCCGGCCGCCGCCGCCCGATCCCTGTTGAGGGCAGCGAATTTGTGCTGGATGTTGACATGGTCATCATGTCCCTCGGCACGTCTCCGAACCCGCTGATCCGCTCTACCACGCCGGGCCTCGAAACGAACAA
>CAKUND010000023.1 GCA_934668295.1 uncultured Oscillospiraceae bacterium | reverse complement strand
TGATATTGCGTGAGGCGTCGCCGCGGATAAAGGCGCCGCGCTCCTTTTCGATGTCCTTGACCTTCTTCTTGCTCATGGCGCGCCGCACCATGTCTGCCTGCCCAAGCGAATATCCGGCAAGCTTGCGGAAGATCTCGATGACCTGCTCCTGATAGAGAATACAGCCATAGGTAACAGAAAGGATGGGCTTCAGCATCGGGTGCTTGTATTTGACAAGCGACGGATCCTGCTTGCAGGCGATCAGACGCGGGATCGACTCCATCGGGCCGGGGCGGTAGGCCGCGACGATGATAGAGAGATCTTCGATCGACTGCGGCTTCAGGCCCATGCACACGCCCGTCATGCCGGTCGACTCCATCTGGAACACGCCCGCCGTCCTGCCCTGTGTGAGCATATCCATGACCTTGGGATCGTTGTCTGTCACGCGGGACATGGAGAAATCTGGCTCTGTCTTCCGGATATCGCGGATCGCATCGTCGATGACAGTGATGTTGCGCAGGCCGAGAAAGTCCATTTTGAGAAGCCCCAGCTCCTCAAGCGTCGTCATGGTGTATTCCGTAACAATGGTGCCGTCGTTCGTGGCGAGGGGCACGTAGTGATAGACCGGAAGCTTGGTAATGACCACGCCCGCCGCATGCGTCGAGGTGTTGCGCGGCATACCCTCAAGGGCCATTGCCGTATCGACAAGCTCCTTGACGCGCGCGTCGCCGTCGTACATCTGCTTCAGCTGCGGGGACTGCTTCAGCGCGTCCTTGAGTGTGATGTGAAGGGTCGTCGGCACGAGCTTCGCAACAGCGTCCGTTTCGGCAAATGTGAAGTTCATGACCCGTCCGACGTCGCGGATGGCTGCTCTGGCCGCCATGGTGCCGAAGGTGACGATCTGCGCGACATGATCCTCGCCGTATTTCTGCCGGACGTAGTCGACGACCTCGCCCCTTCTGGTATCGCCGAAGTCCATGTCGATATCCGGCATGGTCACACGGGCGGGATTCAGAAAGCGCTCGAAATAGAGGCCATATTTCATGGGGTCGATCTCGGTGATATGCAGGCAGAATGTCACCATCGAGCCCGCGGCGCTGCCGCGTCCGGGGCCGACCGGGATCCCGGCGGATTTCGCAAAGCGCACGAAATCCCACACGATGAGGAAATAGTCCGTAAAGCCCATTTTCTCGATCATGTCGATCTCATATTCCAGCTGCTTCATGTATTCCGGGTGCGCCGTGCCGTACAGCTCGTCAAAGCCTTCCTTGCAGAGCTGTCTGAGATAGAAAAGGCTCGTTACCCCCTCCGGAAGCTTGAATTCCGGCAGGAAATACTTGCCGAATGTGAATTCCACATTACAGCGCTCTGCGATTCGAACCGTATTATCAAACGCCTCCGGCACATCCGGAAACAGGCTGCGCAGCTCCTCCTCGCTCTTGAGATAGAACTCCTCCGTCTCAAATTTCATGCGGTTCGGATCGTCGACTGTCTTGCCGGTCTGGATGCAGAGCAGCACGTCCTGCATTTTCGCGTCCGTCTTGCGCAGATAGTGCGCATCATTCGTCACGACGAGCGGAAGATCCAGCTTTTCCGCAAGCTTTCTGATATGCCCGTTGACCGTTCGCTGCTCCGGAATGCCGTGATCCTGCAGCTCCAGATAAAAATGCTCCGGACCGAAGATTTCCGCGTACTCGCGCGCAGCCTGCTCCGCTGCATCCAGATCCTCCTGCACGATCGCCTGCGGGATTCGGCCCGCAAGGCAGGCAGAAAGCGCGATCAGTCCCTCGTGATGCTCCCGCAGCAGCTCCATGTCCACGCGGGGGCGGTTGTAAAAGCCCTCAGTAAAGCCGAGTGAAACCATATAGCTGAGGTTCCGATAGCCGGTCTCATTTTCGCAGAGCAGGACCAGGTGATACGGCTCCTTATCGACGCCATGCACCTTATCAAAGCGCGTTCTGCGCGCAACGTAGACCTCGCAGCCGATAATGGGCTTGATCCCGGCCTTTTTCGCCGCGCGGTAAAAATCGATAGTGCCGTACATAACGCCGTGGTCAGTCAGAGCGATGGCATTCTGGCCGAGCTCCTGCACCCGGTCCATCATGGAGCCGATGCGGCAGGCTCCGTCAAGCAGGCTGTATTCACTGTGGACGTGCAGATGCACAAAGGCCATGGCATTGTTCTCCTCTCAGCTTTCGTCCGCAAGCGCGACAAGCTTGCGCATGCGGTGGTTCATGGCAGACTTGGAAACAGGCGGGTCCTGCATGGCGGCAAGCTCCTGCAGGGTCGCCTCCGGGTTGTCGAGACGAAGCTTCGCTGTCTCGCGGAGCTTTGGCGGCAGCTCCTTGAGCCGCCCCTGCTTCTGCAGCTTCCGGATAGCTGCGACCTGCTCCATCGACGCATCGACGACCTTGGTCAGATTGGCCGTTTCACAGTTGACGCGGCGATTCACACCGTTGCGGAGGTCCTTTTCGACCTTCGCCTCCATCACGCCCATCGCGCACACCGGCGCGCCGATGGCAGTCAGGAAATCCTCGATCATATCGCTCTGCTTGAAATACAGAATGCTGTTGCCGCCGCGCGTCGTCTCCTTTGGAGAGAATCCCGCGTCAAGCAGCAGCGCGCAGGTCTCGCGGCTGACCTTATAGTGGGAGGTCGTCAGCTCCAGATGATACCGCTTGGCCGGATCCGTGACCGATCCACCGGACAAAAACGCGCCGCGCAGAAATGCCAGCCGCTCCTCGTCCTCCTCCAGCATGCCGTAATTGACATGCAGCGTCACATCCTTTGCCGCGGAAAGGCCGAATTGGGCGAACATTTTATGGATTTTCTCCTCCGCCTCCATCACAAACAGCAGTTTTCCCGTGTCCTCCTCCGGCTCCTGATCGAAGGAAAAGCCGAAGACCTTTTTCATCAGACGCGGCAGGCGTTCAGCCAGATCGCGTGATTCCGTTGTGATGCGCACAAGCTCCGAGGTAAATGCGTTGCAATAAAGCAGAATGCCGTACAGCTCAGCGGCAGCCTCCATCTTCCGGTTGATCGGCAGCCGGCACAGCTCCTGCTTGACATTGGATGAAAAGGACATGGCGACGCTCGCCTCCTTGGTTTTATTGTCTGAATTCACGCCACACCGACAAAATCGCGCGTGCCAGCGCATCGGAGTTATGGCGGATATAGCGTCCCGGCTCCAGGAGCGGGAATGTGCGTACCGCAAGCCCCATCTGCTCCAGATCCTCCCGGCGCAGCTCGATCTGCGACACGCCCTCCTTGGCATAGGGCTCCATGATCTCTGGCGGCACAGGCGTGTCGTTTGCAATGCACACATCCATGACACCGGGGCCCGCGTGCTCCAGGATCGCGCGGACGTGGTCGTCGGCGTCGTAGCCGTCCGTCTCGCCGTCCTGCGTCATAATATTCAGCACATATATCTTTAAGGCCCTGCTCTGCCGCACTGCGTCGGCGATGCCGCTGACCAGAAAGTTCGGGATGATGCTGGTATAGAGACTTCCCGGGCCGATCACGACGATATCCGCGTCCCGGATCGCCCGAACGCTTTCCGGCAGCGCTGCCGGCCGCTCGGGTACAAGGCGCACCTTGCGGATACGGGAATTGTTGATTTTTTTTGCGTAAAAGATCTTGCTTTCGCCGAGAATGCGGCTGCCGTCGTGAAATTCCGCTTCCAGCCGCACGTCCTGATTCGTCACTGGAAGGACACGGCCCGTGATGGCCAGAACATCCCCCATGCGGTGGACCGCTTCGTCGAACGAGCCGGAAATGCCGTTCATGGCGGCCAGAAACAAATTGCCGAAGCTCTGCCCTGCAAGACTCCCGTCAGTAAAGCGGTAGTTCAGCAGCTGCTGCATGGTCGGCTCCGTATTGGCAAGCGCCATGATGCAGTTGCGGATATCGCCCGGCGGGAGCATGCCGAGATCCTCCCGGAGCATGCCGGAGCCGCCGCCGTCGTCCGCCACAGTGACGATAGCTGTAATATCCTTCGTATAAGTCTTCAGGCCGCGCAGCATGGCGGACAGTCCGTGTCCGCCGCCGATGGCCGCAATGCGCGGCTGGCGGCGGTGCGGCTCATAAAGCCGGATCTGTTCTGTAAAATCCGTCATAGCGTTCACCTTCTGCCCATATCGCGGTGGCCGAGCGTGGCCGCGTAGCCTTTTTTGGATACGAACTCAAAAAGCTCCTTCGCGATACAGACGCTCCTGTGCTTACCGCCCGTACAGCCGACAGCGATCACAAGATCCGTTTTGCCCTCATCCAGATAGTTGGGCAGCAGGAAGGAAAGCAGATCCTCGGTTTTTGTCATAAAATCCAGTGTCTGCTGGTATTTGAATACGAAATTCCTGACCGGCTCGTCCAGCCCGGTCTGATGCTTCAGCTCCGGGATATAGTATGGATTCGGCAGGAACCGCACATCGAAGACCAGATCGGCCTCCAGCGGCAGGCCGTATTTAAAGCCGAAGGACACGACACGCACATCCATTGAGTGCTCACGCATCCCGCCCGCGACCAGATCAATGAGCTGTCCGCGCAGCTTGCCGGTGGAGAGATTGGACGTGTCGATGATCGCGCTGGCGCGGTTGCGGACGGGGGCCAACAATTCCCGTTCCCGCGCGATCGCATTTTCCAGCGTGGAGCCATCCTTCATAAGCGGGTGCAGGCGGCGCGTCTCCTTGTAGCGCTTGATGATGACCGCCGTGGACGCCTCGATATAATAGATCGAGTACTGCAGGTGCATGTCGTCCAGCTTCTGCAGTGCCTGAAACAAGGCGTCAAACGTCATGCTCGCACGGATATCCGTCACAAGCGCGACCTTTTCATATCTTCCCTTTGTGGCCAGACACAGCTGAGCAAACTGCGGGATCATCTCTGCCGGCATATTGTCGACGCAGTAAAAGCCGAGATCCTCAAGATCGGACGCGGCTTTGCTCTTTCCCGCACCGGACATACCGGAAATGATAACAAACTGCATAGTCTTCTCCTTTTACCAGATCCGAACCTCCGGCTCGAGCCGGACGCCGGACGCTTCCCATACGCGCGACTGTACCATTGCGATGGTCTTCTTCACATCATCAGCCGTCGCGCCGCCAGTATTCACGACGAAGCCCGCGTGCTTTTTCGATACCTCCGCGCCGCCGACGCCCTGCCCTTTCAGCCCGGCCTGTTCAATGAGCGGGCCCGCAAAATATCCCGCCGGGCGCTTGAACGTGCTGCCGGCAGACGGCAGCTCCAGCGGCTGAGAAGTCCTTCTTTTTTCCATCAGCGCACGCATTGTCTGTCCGATCTCCTCCGAATTGCCCGGCTGCAGGTGCAGAACAGACCTGACGATCACGCACGGAAGCTTCTGATATGCGCTTGTGCGGTAGCCAAACCCGCATTCTTCGGCGGCCAGCGTCTTTTCCTCGCCGTCCATAGTCAGGATCGTGACCGATTCCACGACCTGTTTCAGCTCCCCGCCGTACGCGCCCGCGTTCATATATACGCCGCCGCCAAGCGTGCCGGGGATGCCGTGCGCAAATTCCAGTCCCGTCAGCGCGTGATTCTTCGCAAAAACCGCCGCTTTCGCCATGCTTTCGCCTGCGTAAACCTCGATCCGCGTCTCATCCAGAAGCCGGATGCCGGTCAGTGCGTCCTTCAGGCAGATCACAAGCGCATCAAGTCCCTCATCCGGTGCAAGAATATTGGTTCCCGCGCCGAGAATATACGGCTGCGTGCCCGCTGCAGCAGCACCTTGCAGCAGATGTTTCAGCTCCTCTGTGTTTTTCGGAAACACCATGACCGCAGACGGGCCGCCGATACGGAAAGATGTATGGCGGCTGAGCGGCTCCTGAAGCCGGAACTCCGCTGTGCCGCAGCTCCGGATGATGGTCTGCTGAAGCTCAGAATTCCACATAAACGCCTCCGGGTGGATAGTTTTTTCTATCATACCACATCTCAAATAAAAATAAAAGAGGAACCGGACAGCCGGTTCCTCTTTTCGAAGGTTTCTTTGCTTCAATCGTCATTGCGGGCTGTAAAGTATTTGCTCATCTGCTCGGTAAATTCCACAGCGGCATTGTAGCCCATGCGCTTCTGACGGTTGTTCATGGCAGCGACCTCAAAGATCACGGCCAGATTTCGGCCCGGCGTGATGGGAACCGTGATGGACGGAACCTTGACATCGAGAATTTCCGTGTACTGCGTCTCCATGCCGAGACGGTCATAGGCTTCGCCGTCGCGCCAGGGCACCATATTGATGATGAGATCGATGTTGGAGCTTTCCTTGACCGCGCCCATGCCGAACAGCTTCGCAACGTTGATGACGCCGATGCCGCGCAGCTCGATATAATGCTTCAGGACTGGAGGTGCGGAGCCGACAAGCTCGTGCGGCGAAACCTTTTTGATCTCGACGGCGTCGTCTGCAATGAGGCGGTGGCCGCGCTTGACAAGCTCGATGGCCGTCTCGCTCTTGCCGATGCCGCTGTCGCCGTTGATCAGGATGCCCTCGCCGTAAATTTCGACCAGAACGCCGTGCCGCGTGACGCGCGGAGCCAGGGAGCTCTTTAAATAGGTGATCAGGCTCGAAACGATATAAGACGTCGTGTCCTTTGTCCCGAGCACCGTCACGTCATATTTTTTCGCCATCTCGAGGCATTCCGGCATGGGTTCAAAGCCCCGCGCAAAAATCAGCGCCGGGCATTTATAGGACAGGAAATGGTCAAAGATGATGATCCGTTCTTCCGGCGTGAGCTTTTGCAGATAGGCCGTCTCCACCGTACCGCAGACGTAGACGCGCATGGGTTCATAATGGTCGAAGAAGCCGGCCAGATGAAGGCCCGGACGGCTGATATCGTCAACGGTCACATGGATCTTGTCAAAATCCGTTGACCGATAAAAGAAGTCTAGCTTAAATTCCGAAACGAGCTCGGACAGCAGGACCGTATAGGTACTTGACACACAATCACCTCTGTTTCAGGATACCCTGATTATACCCGCTTTGCTCCGGTTTCGCAACAAGGAAAATCCAATGTCGTTCCGGCGCGAATTTTTCTGATTTTTCCGAAAAAAGTTCTTGCAATTTCCAACGCAATCTGCTAATATATTTGTCGGCGCTTTATAGCGCGTGAAATTGATTTTCCAAGCGGCAAGGAGGTGCATCCGATGGCAAAATGCGATATCTGCGGCAAGGGCGTAACATTCGGTATCAAGGTCTCCCATTCTCACAGACGTGCGAACCGTGCATGGAAGCCCAACGTCAAACGTGTCAAGGCAATCGTTGACGGTACTCCGCGCCATGTATATGTCTGCACAAGATGCCTGCGTTCCAACAAGGTTGAGCGTGCGATCTGATCAGGACAAGCCGAAAGAGCAAGCCGAAAGGCCTGCTCTTTTCTGTTTTCTCGCATAAAAGCCTCCGGGCATAATCCCGGAGGCAATTTTTATACGTGCAGATACCCCTTGATGGTCTTGAGTGTGTTGAGCACGCCATCTATATGGCTGCGTTCGTAGCCGTGGCTGGCGTAGACGCCGGAGCCGATGAGGCCGTGGCGGATGTCGTAGCCCGCGTGGAGCGTCGCTTCCACGTCGGAGCCGTAGTATGGATAGACATCAACGGCATAGTCCGCGCCCTCGCGCTTTGCCGCGTCGATGAGCTTGCCGACAACGGCGTAGCTGTACGGGCCGCCGGAGTCCTTGGCGCAGATCGATACCTGCCGTTCCGTGCAGGCAAGACCGTCGCCCACACAGCCCATGTCAACACTGATGGACTCGGTCACGCCCTCCGGAACAGAGGCAGAACCGCCGAAACCGACCTCCTCATAGACAGTCACATGGACATAGGTGCGGCGCGGCAGCGTTTTCTTTTCGTCATGCAGGTATTTTGCAAAGCTGAGCAGGATGCCGACGGAGAGCTTATCGTCAAGGAAACGGCTTTTGATGTAGCCAGAGGCCGTGACATGCGTGCGTGGGTCAAAGCAGACGATATCGCCGGTCTCGATGCCAAGCGCGCGGGTCTCCTCGGCGGAGGAAACATCCTCGTCCAGCAGGATCTCAGTCGTGTCGAAGGTACGGTTCGTCTTGGCATATTCGCCGTTGACGTGGACGGAGGCGTTGCAGAGCTGGAGCGTCCCCTCATAGACCTTTCCGGAACGTGTATAGACGCGAACGTTTTCCGTTTCGCCGTTTTCCGCACGCATGCCGCCGAGGCTCGTCACGCGCAGGCGGCCGTTGGCCTTGACCTCCGCGACCATCGCGCCGAGCGTATCCGTGTGTGCCTGCAGAAGCAGCCCGCCCTCTGCGGAATCCTCGCCGCCGAGGTCGATCAGAATGCCGCCCTTGGTCGTTTTCTGCGCAGCAAAGCCGAGCGATCGAAACGCCTCCAATACCCACTCGGCTGCTTTATCCGTAAAGCCTGTCGGGCTGTCGATTGCAAGCAGCTGGACGGCTTTTTCTACTGCATACTGTGCATAACTCTGTTCCATTGCTTCCGATTCCCCTTTTAAATTATAATTTGAAAAAATCCCGGCAGAGCTGTTATTTCTGCCGGGATCGCAATTTACACATCTTCCTTGTCGCCCTTCTGGCGGATGGTGATCTTAATGGGCGTTCCAGTCAGACCGAAGACTGCGCGGATCTGGTTTTCGAGATACCGCTGGTACGAGAAATGGAACAGCCGGCTGTCGTTGCAGAAGAAGACGAAGTGCGGCGGTTTGACGCCGACCTGCGTGATATAGTAGATCTTCAGACGGCGGCCCTTGTCTGTAGGCGGCTGGACACGCGCAGTCGCGTCCTCCAGAATATTATTGAGCATGCCCGTTGTGATGCGCATGCTGTTCTGGTTGGAAACGGCGACGATCATATCGAACAGCTTGTCGACACGCTGACCGGTCAGCGCAGAGATGAACACGACCGGCGCATAGGTCATATAGCTGAGGTCACGACGGATCTCCGCCGTCTTCTCATCCATGGTGTTTGTGTCCTTTTCGACCGTGTCCCACTTGTTGACGACGATGATGCACGCCTTGCCCGCCTCGTGTGCCAGACCTGCGACCTTGGTATCCTGTTCGGTCACACCCTCGTTGGCGTCGATCAGAATGAGACACACGTCCGCACGCTCGATGGCCGCGATGGAGCGCAGATTGGAATATTTCTCAACCGCGTCATCGACCTTCGACTTGCGGCGCATGCCGGCGGTGTCGATAAACAGGAACTTGCCGGACCCGTTTTCAAAATAGCTGTCGATGGCGTCGCGCGTTGTGCCCGCAACATTGGAGACGATCACGCGCTCCTCGCCGAGAATTTTATTGAGCAGGCTCGACTTGCCGACGTTCGGCTTGCCGATGATGGCGACCTTGATGACGTCCTCGTCATATTCCTCGCCGTCGTCCGGCGGAAAGCTTTCGACGCACGCATCGAGCAGATCGCCTGTACCATGGCCGTGGACGGCGGAAACCTCGATAGGTTCGCCGAGGCCGAGCGCGTAGAATTCATACGCGTCGGGATTGGCATGGCCGGTCTGGTCGCACTTGTTGACAGCCAGTACGACCGGCTTTTTCGACCGCTTGAGCATGGAGGCGACCTCCGCATCCGCGGCGGTCAGACCGACCGTCACATCGACGACCATGATGATGACCGTGGCCGTCTCAATGGCGATCTCCGCCTGGCGGCGCATGAACTTCAGCATTTCGTTATTCGTGCCGGGCTCGATGCCGCCGGTATCGACAAGGGCAAAGCCGCGGCCGTTCCACTCGCATTCGCCGTAAATGCGGTCACGGGTGACGCCGGGCGTGTCCTCGACGATGGCCATGCGCTTGCCGGTCAATTTATTAAAGAGCATCGACTTGCCGACATTCGGCCGTCCGACGATGGCTACAATGGGCTTCGACATGGTAGGCCCTCCTTTCAGGCTTCCTTTTCAGGATAAGAAAAGAGGAAGGCGCACAGCCTCCCTCTCATCTCTTTCAGCGAAATCACTTAGCTTCAACAGAAATGACTTCACGGCCATTGTAGTAGCCGCAAGCCTTGCAGGCTCTGTGAGGCAGGCGGGGCTCGCCGCACTTCGGGCAAGCGACGACGCCGGGGATCGCCAGCTTCCAGTGGGAACTGCGTCTCTTATCTCTCCTTGCGCGGGATACTTTTCTCTTGGGTACTGCCATGTGGTACACCTCCTTGGTCTAAATGCCCGAAGGCACATTATCTACTTATTTATCCAGTAACTGCTGTAAAACAGCAAAACGGGAATCGGGTTCTTTTTTGCAGCCGCACGGCCCCTCGTTGAGGTTTTTGCCGCAGCGGAAGCAAACGCCCTTGCAATCGGGCCGGCACAGAAGCTGGCTGTCCATGCTGAGGACAAAGGCGGTCGTGATGATGTCAGTCAGATCAGCGCAGCCGTCCTGGATGCCGAACACCCATTCGTCCTCCGCCTGCTCCAGCTCCGCTTCCGAAACCAGAACGGCATGGACAGGGATCTGCACCGCACGCGTAAACTCGCTTGCGCAGCGGTCGCATACGCCGTGCAGCGTCGTGCTGAGTTCGCCGGTAAGCTCGAGAACGCCCGCCGTATTGCGGACCTTCCCACAGGCCAGAACAGGCTCTGATGCA
The DNA here is from genome assembly GCA_934668295.1 of uncultured Oscillospiraceae bacterium. Classification (GTDB taxonomy): domain Bacteria; phylum Bacillota; class Clostridia; order Oscillospirales; family Oscillospiraceae; genus CAG-170. The sequence continues at coordinate 6,714 of CAKUND010000023.1, read as the reverse complement.
GGCCTGCAGCTGCCGAAAACAAGATCGGACAGGTCTTCACGTGCTTCAAACGGAAGACTCGCGCCGGGCGTTACAAGAATTGGCTTCAGATCCAGCAGCATAGCGCCCTCCAATCCATAATCATGCGATGGATATTATATCGAATAATTGCGGGGAAGTCAAATACTTTTTCACAAATTTTTCGTCCTTTTTCACAGGTGCCGAATTCTTTACAGAAAGCGCACTGCATGATAAAATAAAAACAGCTTATCTTATCTGTTTGGAGATTGCCATGAAGGAATTCACCATCACAACGAACGACGCTGGGCAGCGGCTCGACCGCTGGCTTGCAAAGGCCGTTCCTCTGCTCCCGGCTTCGCTGGCGCAGAAATACATCCGGCTCAAGCGCATCAAGCTCAACGGAAAGCGCGCTGAGCGCGACACACGGCTGACTGCCGGGGATATGCTGCAATTATACATCAACGATGAGTTTTTTGATACCCCAAAAGAAGAAAATGCCTATCTGACCGTCGCTGCACCGAAGCTGCACATCGTCTATGAGGACGAAAACATTCTGCTGGTCGACAAAAAGCCCGGGCAGGCTGTCCATCCGCATGACGGTGCAGAATACGGCAAAACGCTCATCGATCACATTCAGGCATATCTTTATGCCAAACGCGAGTGGCGCCCCAGAGAGGAGCATGCCTTTACCCCGGCCCTGTGCAACCGCATCGACCGCAACACGGGCGGCATCGTCATTGCCGCAAAAAACGCAGAGGCGCTGCGGATCATGAACCAGAAGATCAAGGATCGTGAGATCGACAAGCGGTACCTGTGCATCGTTCACGGGACACCGCGCCCGGCTTCCGGCAGGCTCGAGGGGCAGCTGTTCAAGGACGCAAAGGAAAACCGCGTCTATATTACAAAGACACCGCAGAAGGGCTCAAAGACCTGCGTCACATTATATAAGACGCTTCAGAGCCGGAACGGGTTGAGTCTTGTCGAGTGTGAGCTTGTGACCGGGCGCACCCATCAGATCCGCGCGCAGATGGCCGCGGCTGGCTGGCCGCTGCTGGGAGACGGAAAATACGGAAGACTTGACAAGCGCTTTGACCGGAAATTTCAGGCGCTCTATTCCTACAAGCTGACGTTCCGGTTTACATCGAATGCCGGGCCGCTGTCCTATCTCGATGGAAAAACCTTTCAGGTCGAGTCTGTCGATTTCGTGCAGGAGTACTTTACATAACTGATCTTTTTCTTCGTTTTCTCCAAAGTTGGAAGAACTTTCAAAATGTTCTTCCAACTTTTTTGCACATTTTTTCGTTTTGATATTGACAAAAGTCCCCCTGCCCGATATATTCAATCCAGTATGTTTCGGGCGGCTCCGGCAAGATCCGACGCATACGAATTTTTTTCGAAATGGGGGAGGATACATGTCCAAAGAGCTCATTCGCCTCACGAATCTCACTATGACATTCGAGGACGGAGAGACGATTCTCGACAACATCAATCTGTACATCAACAACAAGGAATTCCTCACATTGCTGGGTCCCAGCGGCTGTGGAAAGACGACCATGCTCCGGATCATCGGCGGATTTTTGACCCCGACATCCGGCGACGTGCTGTTCAACGGCAAGCGGATCAATGATCTGCCCGCCTATCAGCGCAAGATCAACACGGTCTTCCAGCGCTACGCGCTGTTCCCGCATCTGGACGTATACGACAATATTGCCTTCGGCCTGCGCATCGCAAAGGTCAAGGAGGACGAAATTGACGAACGCGTGACCGAGATGCTGGAAATCGTCAGCCTGAAGGGCTTCGAAAACCGCAAGGTGACGAGTCTGTCCGGCGGCCAGCAGCAGCGCGTAGCCATTGCCCGCGCGCTGGTCAACCGTCCGCAGGTGCTGCTGCTCGACGAGCCTCTGGGCGCGCTTGATCTGCGCCTGCGTAAGGATATGCAGAACGAGCTGAAGAATATCCAGCAGCGAATGGGGATTACATTTATATATGTTACGCACGATCAGGAAGAAGCGCTGACCATGTCTGACACCATTGTCGTCATGAACAAGGGCAAGATCCAGCAGATCGGCCGGCCGGAGGATATTTACAACGAGCCGAAGAACGCGTTTGTCGCGGACTTCATCGGCGAGTCCAACATCCTTGACGGCGTCATGCTGGAAGACTATGTGGTCAAGTTCTTCGGCCGCAAGTTCCAGTGCGTGGACAAGGGCTTTGCCCCCAACGAGCCGGTCGATGTCGTCATCCGCCCGGAGGATGTGGATATCGTCCCGCCGGAGCAGGGCCATCTGTGCGGCACCGTCACCTCCGTCACCTTCAAGGGCGTCCACTACGACACCATTGTCGATTTCAAGGGCTTCAAGTGGCTCATCCAGACCACGGACTACTGCCCCGTTGACGCATACATCGGCATTCGCCTCAATCCCGAGGATATCCATATCATGCACAAGAGCGAGTACTCCGGTCTTTACGGCGACTACTCCTCCTACAGCGCGGAATATGATGAGATTGCCGACGCCTCGGAGGAAGAAGACGATGAAGAATAACAACAAGCTTCTCGCCTGCCCGTACATCATCTGGATGATTCTGTTCACGATCATCCCGCTGGGTATCGTCTTCTACTATGCGCTGACTGATTCCATCACCGGTCAGTTCACCCTCGCCAATCTTTCCGGCATGGGCACGTATCTGCCGATCTTCCTGCGCTCGATCTGGCTGAGCCTGTTCGCCTCGCTCATCTGCCTGCTCATCGGCTATCCGGTCGCGTATTTCATCGCGCAGTGCAGGCCGCTCACGCAGCGGTTTCTGGAAATGCTCATCATGCTTCCCATGTGCATGAGCTTTCTGCTCCGCACGCTGGCCTGGGTCGGTATGCTGGAGGATACGGGCATCATCAATACGCTTCTGCAGCGCATCGGCATTTCCCCGCTGCCGCTTATCCGCACGAACGGCGCCGTCATTCTCGGCATGGTGTATAACTATCTGCCGTACATGATCCTGCCGCTCTACACGGTCATCATGAAGATCGACAACCGGCTCATTGAGGCCGCGCTCGACCTCGGCTGCCGCCCGTCGCAGGTGTTTTCCCGGGTCATCCTGCCGCTGTCCGGCCCCGGCATTCTGTCCGGCCTGACAATGGTGTTTGTCCCGGCTGTCTCCACCTTCTATATCTCCCAGAAGCTCGGCTCCACCGGCACGACGCTCATCGGTGACGTGATCGAGTCCCAGTTCAAGACCGCCTACAATCCGAATCTCGGTGCGGCCATGAGCCTGGTGCTGATGATCCTGATCTTCATCTGTGTTGCCGTTATGAACCGCTTCGGCGAGGGCGACGGAGAGGAGGTCATCAAGGTATGAAGCATTTCAACCGCACCATCACCGTCCTGGTATTCATTTTTCTGTATATCCCAATGATCGTTCTGGCCGTAGCCTCGTTCAACACCGGCACGGACATTGCGAGCTTTAAGGGCTTCACGCTCCGTCAGTATGTCAATCTGTTCCGGGACGGAACGCTTCTGACGCTGCTGCGCAATTCTGTCATTATCGCGCTGCTGGCAACGCTCATTTCGACCATCGTCGGTACGATGGCTGCCGTCGGCATCCACAGCATGAAGGGCCGTCTCCGCTCCGCCGTCATGACCATGACGAACATACCCATGACGAACCCGGATATCGTCACCGGCGTTGCGCTGGCGCTGCTGTTCGCGTTCGCAGGGACGATTCTGAAAACCAACTCCGTGCTCGGCTTCTGGACGCTTCTCATCGCGCATATCACGTTCAATCTCCCCTACGTCATTCTGAACGTCATGCCGAAGCTCCAGCAGATGGACAAGGATCTGGTCGAGGCTGCGCTGGATCTTGGCTGCACACCGTTCCAGTCGTTCACCAAGGTCGTCATCCATGAGATCATGCCCGGCATCATCTCCGGCGCGCTCATGGCGTTCACCATGAGCCTTGACGACTTCGTCATTTCGTATTTTGTCACCGGCTCCAGCTTTATTACGCTCCCGGTCGAGATCTACAACTATACGAAAAAGCCCATCCAGCCGAAGATCTATGCGCTGTTTACCCTGATGTTCATCGTGATTCTCGTTCTGATGGTCGTCATGAATCTGCTGCAGGCCAAATCCGAGAAGAACCATCAGCAGCCGAGGAGGGCCCGCGCATGAAAAAACGTATTTTTTCTGTTCTGCTGGCACTCGCTCTGCTGCTCTGCGCCCTTCCCCTGCCCGCCCACGCCGCTGCCAACGAGATCACGGTCTACAACTGGGGCCAATATATCTCTGACGGCACGGACGACAGTCTGGACGTGATCCAGGCCTTCGAGGAAGAAACAGGCATCAAGGTCAATTACCTGACGTTTGACTCCAACGAGTCCATGTACACCAAGCTCAAGACTGGCGGCACGACGTTCGACATCATCATCCCGTCCGACTATATGATCGCCAAGCTGATCTCCGAGGATATGCTGGAGCCGCTGGACTTTGCCAATATTCCGAACTACGAGTACATTGACGAAGCCTTCCGCAATCAGGCGTATGACCCGGAAAATATCTATTCCGTCCCCTATACGTGGGGCACGGTCGGTCTGATCTATAACAAAAATTATGTTTCGGACGAAGACGCTGAAAGCTGGTCCTGCCTCTGGAACTCCAAGTATCAGGGCAAGCTTTTGATGTTTGATAATCCGCGTGATGCGTTTGCAATCGCCGAGTCCATGCTGGGCTACAGCTTCAACACGGAGGACGAGCAGGAGCTTAAAAACTGCGCCGATCTGCTGGCTACGCAGTCCCCTGTCCTGCAGGGCTACGTCATGGATCAGATCTTTGACCGCATGGAACGCGGTGAGGCCTGGGCAGCGCCCTATTACGCAGGCGACTATCTGACCATGGTCGAGGAAAATCCTGATCTGGGCTTCAGCCATCCGAAAGAGGGCTTCAACATCTTCATCGATGCCATGTGCATCCCGAAGGGCTGCCAGAACAAGGCCGGCGCGGAGGCATTCATCAACTTCCTCTGCCGTCCGGAGATCTCCGCCGCAAATCTGGATTACATCGGTTATTCCACCCCGGAGACCGCCGCGAAGGACTATCTGGATGAGGAAGTGACGTCCAGTCCTGTCTCCTATCCGGACGACGAGACGCTCGCGCGCAGCGAATCGTTTGCTGAGCTCGGCGTGGAGGCAACACAGACGATGAATGACCTGTGGCTTTCCGTCAAGACCTCGACATCGAACACAACGCTGTACCTGATTTTGACGATCGCCGCGATCGCCGCCGTGATCCTGTTCTTCATCATTTCCGGCATCGTCCGGCACCGCAGAAAGGCCCGCCGCTGCCGCAAGTGGAAGCAGGCATAATTAAAAAAACAGCCGGAGCAGAGATTGCTCCGGCTGTTTTTTAATCGGTCATGCCATATGCCTGCTCAAACAGCTGATAAAACGGTATCAGAAGCTGGAAACCATTTTTGACCCATTCTGTCAGCTCCGGGCCGCTGCTGCGTGCATCAAAGGAGTGCATGCTTTCGATGGAAAATGAACGCATATTATAGAGTCTTCCGACCGGTTCCCCTGCGTGCCCCTTCGGTCTTGCATAGACCGGGCCGGACAGCGTATATTCCTGCTGTGCGTCCAGCTGCCGCAGGAGCTTTTCCGCGCGCTTCGGGTCGTTGTCCAGAAGCCTCCGCAGCTGCACACCGGACGCTGCCGGCATCCACCAACCCGCGCCGCAGCCGTAGCCGTCTGCGCCGACCTGGAACCAGAAGCACGGCGCTTCACCGCGGTTCTCGATCGCATTCTGGAACGAAAACCAGATATGGTCGTTGAGCGGCCCGCGGCCGAACAGCCGCCGCGCGTCGCGGTAAATGCGCGAAATGTGGACATTCAGGTGCAGATCGGGGTATGCTTCCTGAAACCAGTCGTAAAGGTCCCCAGCCAGCGCCTTTGTCGGGGTCATGACCGCGTCCTGAAATTCCTGCTTGTGCTCTGCGAACCACGCCCGGTCATTGTTGAACCGGATGCCCCAGAACACGTCGACCGTCTGGTCGGTATAGCCTGTAAACATTGCTTTTACTCCTTCTGATTGCGAAGATAGGCCAGATACCCCTCCAGGATCAGACTGGCCGCCACGGCATCAACTGTGTTTTTACGCTTCTTGCCGTGATAGTTGCTCTCATTCAGGATCTGGTGCGCCTCGATGGTCGTACGGCGTTCGTCCCACAAAACAGGCTTTATCCCGGCCGTCTGCTCCAGCAGCGCGGCAAACTCGCGATAGAGCGCGGCACGCGGGCCCTCTGTGCCATCCATATTGCGCGGGAAGCCCATCACGAGCCGCTCCGCACCGCTTTTCCTGAACATCTGTGCCACTTCTTCCGCTGTCTTTTCGGGCTTCCACGAGTGGATCACCGCCGTCTGGCCGGTCATCCAGCCAAGCGCGTCTGAAATGGCCACGCCGGTACGTGCGTCGCCGTAGTCGATCGCCATGATCTTCATATGGTTTCTCCTTGTTTTCCTGTCTGTTTTCTACACTATAGCAGATTTTCTCCCGGCCTGCAATTCACGCGAAAAAATTCCTGTATTTTTCTCAAAAATTTGTTGACCTGCGGGGAGTTTTATGATAATATGACCCTACCTGTGAAAAAAGGGTTTTCTTTTTTTGCGCCCATTTTTCAAGCTGCGGGACGCCACGTAGTTTCGGCGTCATCTAAATTTTCAATAGC
>CAKUND010000022.1 GCA_934668295.1 uncultured Oscillospiraceae bacterium | reverse complement strand
CAAAGGAGGACATTTTTTCTATGCATAGCTAAAGCTTTTGGGAACCACCGGCATTGCCGGTGGTTTTCTTTATACAAAAAGTCGCCCGGATCCATTGCAGCGCAATGGATCCGGGCGATTCGTTTCCATGATTTATCCCTCTCGGATACCCACGGTTACAACTCTCGCTTTCGTCATTATGTACTATTTCCACCCGTTCCGTTTAGCTAAATCGTCCATTGCAAAGCAAAACCTTTCCCACTGTGTCAATGCTGTCTGCAGCGGGTCGCCCTCGCGGATTCTTAGGGTGCGGCGGATCTCTTTGGGGATCACGACGCGGCCGAGGTCGTCGATGCGCCGGACAATGCCTGTTGCTTTCATAAATTGCTCCTCCAATGCCTTTCGTATTTGTACTGGTTGCAAAGCTATTGTTTGCATGCACAGGAGAAATATGCAGGTAAACGGCCAGCTGCATGGATCGCAGCTGGCCGTTCGTGCCTGCACGCATAAAAATCGGACGCGGGAGGCACCCGCGTCCGGTTTTTTCATGCGTCGACGGGCTTTACGCCTCCGGACGGCTGCGTTTCCGGAAAAGCATCGTGATGCACCAGAGGCCAGCGATGCCGACGATCGCGTAGATCACGCGGCTGACGCCCGCGGTCTGGCCACCGAAGATCCACGCGACCAGATCGAACCGCGCGAATCCCACGAGTCCCCAGTTGACAGCGCCGATAATGGCGAGGATCAGGCAAAGTGTATCCATACATCCATCTCCTTGATTTTAGAATCAAAGATAGTATGGCCCGGATCGCCCGCTTCATGCGTCTTCGGCAAAAAACTTGAAATAGCTGTTGCTTTTACAGCAGGATTTTGTATAATGAACATAGAGCCTGTTATTTTTTTAGGCTTCCACAAATTTTTTTAGCAGAGGACATGCACATGGATATTATCTGCCTGGATCTTGAGGGCGTTCTGGTACCCGAGATCTGGATCGCATTTTCCGAGGTCAGCGGCATTCCGGAGCTGCGCCGCACCACGCGCGACGAGCCGGATTACGACAAGCTCATGCGCTGGCGCATGGACATTCTGCGTGAGCATGGGCTGGGTCTGAAGCAGATCCAGGATGTCATCGCACAGATCGACCCGCTGCCCGGCGCAAAGGACTTTCTGGACGAGCTGCGCGCGCAGACGCAGGCCATCATCGTCAGCGACACCTTTGAAGAATTTGCGCAGCCGCTCATGAAAAAGCTCGGCTGGCCGACGATCTTCTGCAACTCGCTTGAGATCGGCAGGGATGGCATGCTCCGCGGCATCAGAATGCGCTGCGCGCACTCCAAGCTTACGACCGTCCGGGCGCTGCAGTCCATAGGCTTTGAGACCATCGCCGCCGGCGACAGCTACAACGATCTGGAGATGATCCTGGCCAGCAAGGCCGGCTTCCTGTTCCGTTCGACGGACAGGATCAAGGCCGATTACCCCCAGCTGCCCGCGTTTGAGACTTACAACGAACTTCTCAATGGAATCAAGGCCGCTATGGCCTGATTGATATGAAAATTTAATGTGAAAGGTGATTCAAGATGAACGCATTTTTACCCGCTGATATCCTGATGCCCAAAACAGACCATATGGAAAAATGGGCGGTCATCGCCTGCGACCAGTTTACGTCCGATCAGGCGTACTGGGATCGTGTGCGCAAGAACGCCGAGGGCGCTGTGTCCACCATCAATCTGATCCTCCCCGAAGCCGAGCTCGGCACCGAGAAGGAAGCGGAGCACACCGCCGAGATCAACGCCACCATGAAAAAGTACATGGAAGGCGGCGTGTTCACGGTCTATCCCAACAGCTTCGTCTATGTGGAGCGCACGCTGGAAAACGGCTCCATCCGCGAGGGTCTTGTCGGCATGGTCGACCTTGACGCGTATGACTACACCCCCGGCGCGACCTCTGCCATCCGCGCGACCGAGCGCACCGTGCCCGAGCGCATCCCGCCCCGTCAGCGTGTCCGCCGCGACGCGCCCATCGAGCTGCCGCACGTGCTGATGCTCTGCGACGACCACGACAAGAAGCTCATCGAGCCGATCGCCGCGAAGAAGGATTCTCTCAAGAAAATTTACGACTTTGACCTCATGGAAGACGGCGGCCACATCACCGGCTGGCTCGTTGAGGGCAAGGACGTGGAAGACTTTAACAAGGCTCTGACCGAGTATACCGCCACTGTCGGCGAGAAGTACACCGGCCTGAAGGGCACCCCGATGGTCTTCGCTGTCGGCGACGGCAACCATTCCCTTGCGACCGCAAAGTCCTGCTACGAAGAACTGAAGAAGAACAACCCCGGCGTCGATCTGTCCAACCATCCGGCCAGATACGCACTCGTCGAGCTTGAAAACATCCATGATCCCGCGCAGGTCTTCGAGCCCATCCACCGCGTGATCTTCAAGACCGAGCCGAAGAAGCTGCTCAAGGCCCTCGAAGAAGCCTGCGCCGGCACGGAAGGCTTCCCGGTCAAGTGGTACGCGGGCGAGGAGTCCGGCACCATCGTTCTGGATAAGAGCAAGGGCGAGCTGGCCGTCGGCATCCTGCAGCACTTCCTCGACGATTATCTGAAGTCCAACCCCGGCGAGATCGACTACATCCATGACGACGACGCGCTCATCGGCTTCGCGAAGCAGGAAAACGCCATTGGCTTCCTGCTGCCTGCCATGGAAAAGAGCCAGCTGTTCCGCGGCGTCATCGCCGACGGCGTTCTGCCGAGAAAGACCTTCTCCATGGGCCACAGCCGTGAGAAGCGCTACTATCTGGAAGGCAGAAAGATCAAGGCGTAATGAAGGAGCTTACCGAAGGCGCATTTGCCAAGGTCAATCTGACGCTGGATGTTCTGGACAGGCGCGAGGATGGCTATCATAATCTCCGCTCCATCATGCAGACCGTCTCCCTGCATGACGACGTGCACGTCACGGTCGGCTGTGAGGGCTGGCAGATTCACTGCTACCGCGAGGTTCTGCCGCCGGATGCGGACGGACATACCGAGCCGGAGCTCGTCACCTGTGGCCTGCCGCAGGACAGGGACAATCTTGCGTGGAAGGCCGCCGAGGCGTTTTATGCCCGTATCGGGAAGGCCCCGGAGGGACTGGAGATCTTCATCAACAAGCGCATCCCGCTCGAGGCCGGTCTCGGCGGCGGCAGCGCCGACGCGGCAGCCGTCCTGCGGGCACTGAACCGCGCGTATGACAGTCCCCTGTCCATTCCCGCGCTCTGCGAGCTTGGCGCGCAGGTCGGCTCCGACGTGCCGTTCTGCGTCATGGGCGGCACGGCGCTGGTCGAAGGCCGTGGGGAGCTTTTGACGCGGCTCCCCCCCGCGCCGGAGTTCTTCGTCGTGATCTGCAAGCCGGACTTTTCCGTCTCCACGCCGGAGCTGTACCGTGCGCTCGACGAGACGTTCATCGAAAAGCGTCCGGATCAGAAGGCCATGCAGCTGAACCTCCAGAAGGGCGAGCTGCTCGGCATCGGCGGCAGCCTGTGCAACGTGTTTGAGCCCGTCGTCATGCAGAAGCATTTTGACATCAATTATATCCGCTCCATGATGTACACCTACGGCGCGTACGGCGCGCAGATGACCGGCTCCGGCTCCGCCGTGTTCGGGATCTACGATTCGTTTGAATACGCGACCGTCGCCTGCACGATGCTCAAGGACAAATACAGCCAGATTTTCCTGGCAAAGACCGTATAAACCAGCAAAACACCGTCTAAACTGTCTGCAAAAGCAGTTTAGGCGGTGTTTTTTATGAAAAAACGGATCATTTCTCTTGTTTTGCTGGGCATCAGTGTACTTACCGTCACGGCCTGCGCCGTTTTGCAGGCGCAGAGCCAGCGCATGGCAGAAAAGATCATCCGCCTGCACGTCGTGGCAAATTCCGATTCCGGCGCGGATCAGGCCGTGAAGCTCTGCGTGCGCGACGCGGTTCTGCGCGAGGTGCAGACCGTGCTTTCCGGCGCTTCCGACGCGAAGCAGGCGATCGAGGCGCAGCTCCCCGCGCTCGAAGCCGCGGCAAACGCGGAGCTCCGGCGGCAGGGCTGCGGGGAGACCGCCCGCGTCAGCTTCCGCCGTGAGCTGTTTCCGACACGCGAGTATGACACATTTTCGCTGCCGTCCGGCGTGTACCGGTCGCTGCGTGTGACCATCGGGGAAGGTGCGGGACACAACTGGTGGTGCGTGATCTTCCCCTCGCTCTGCGTCCCGGCCACAGCAGACGGCTTCGCCGATGCCGCCGCGGCGGGCGGCTTTACAGACGCCGAGATCGGCCTGATGACGCGCGCAAACGGCGCGTATGCAGTCAAGTTCCGCTCTCTGGAGCTGCTGCAGGCGCTGAAAAAATACCTGTTTGGGGAATAAGCGCTCTAAAAGGCTCCCCTTGCAAGGGGAGCTGGCGCGAAGCACCTGTCAATGCAAGAACATTCATAGAAATTTGCCGGTACGGAATCACTTTTTCTTTTGCTTCTCCAAAAGAAAAAGTGACAAAAAGGAAACGAGCCCGGGGGGGGATTTCGATTTCCCCCCTGGGCTCCCTTGAAAGCGCCCAAGAAAACCGCTTCGGTTTTCTTGGATCTTTCCCGCGATAACAAGAACAGCGTTGATATTTGGCAGACAGCAGACCAATGCGAATCCGCACTACCCTGCAAATTTCGATCGCAAAGCGGATTTACCGCAATCATTCAAACGCAGCTGCTATCAAATTCGGTGTACCGTGACAGGCGGCGCGTACCATAGCGCTCGTGAGGTGACTTGGTGTGTTCGTAACGACTAAAGGTTTGGGGCTTACCTGAATTGTACCCGCAGTACGCACCAAACGTAACCAAGCGCCCCTTTTCTCCCCTATCTTTTCCGGCAAGGCGGAAAAGATAGGGCCGCCGGAGGCAAAGGGCAGCGGCCTCTACAGACCTTTGTGATAAATCCACATCAAAGCATCCGCTCCATGACGATCTCGTCCTCCTCGACCTCCCCGGTGTGGCGGAAGCCAAGCTTCTCATAGAGCCGCTTCGCGGGCTCGTCACCATCGACATAGCAGAGCACGACCCTCCCGAATTTCCCGTCTGCCTTCAGCCTTTGCAGGAGCAGTCTGACAGCCTCAGTGCCATAGCCCCGGCCCTGATAGCGCGCATCAATGAACTGCTGCGAAAGAGCATACGCACGCAGGCTCTGTCAAGAAGTCCGGCGCTGTCCGCTGCGAAGACACGCTGATCCTCGCGGACACGCAGCCCGCACCGCCAGTTTTCCGGCGTTACCGGTTCCAGATGGATCATGGTCACTCCTCCTGTTGAATTTCAGTCCTTCTTCGGCGGCAGGCGGCGCAGGAGCAGATACCCGGCAAGCCCGAGCACCAGCACGACCCCCGCGGCGATCACGTCCATCCAGTCGAAGATCTGCGGCCCGGCGATGAAGATTTCCGTCGGCCCGTCCGCTCCGCCGATGACCCCGACAGATGCAAAGCCGCGCAGATTCGTGACGGTTTTCAAAAGCCCGACCAGCAGCGCAAGCACCGCCGCGCCAAGGCAGACAAAGCGCCACGGGCTTTTGCGGATCGCGTAGCCCGGCAGCTGCGCGGCAAGCTCCGATGCAGTCTGCTTTGCGGAGCCGAGCGCAGCGAAGATCTCCTCATCTGTCTGCCCGGCCTCGCGCCGCTCGCTGATCGAGCTGCGCAGATCATCCATCACGCGGTCCTTCATTTTCCCCGGCAGCGGAAGCCGCCGCCGGACAGCGCGCAGATAGCGCGCAAGCTGTTTTTCATTCATGCCCTGCATCCTCCCCGCAAAAGCGGTCTACCGCCGTTCGGAATCCAGCCCAGAGGCCAAGACGGCGTTCATTTTCTTCTCTGCCCTTTTCCGTCGCGGAATAGATCTTCCGCGGGGCTGCGCGCCCCGCCTCCTGCTGCCAGACGGCCTTGATCAGCCCGTCGTCCTCCAGCCGGTACAAAATGGGGTACAGCGTCCCCTCTCTGAGCGTAAACAGCCCGCCGGAGCGGCTGCTGAGCTGCGTGATCAGCTCATAGCCGTACGTCGGCCCCCGGCAGATCGTCTGCAAAACCAGCAGCTCCAAGACGCCCTTCTTGAGCTGCTGCGAAAAGCGATCGTCCATTCATGTGCTCCTTGCATTTCTAAGTATTTTGTATTGCTAGGTATAGGGTAGCATATTTCATGCAGGCTGTCAAGCAAAACGGTGCAAAAAGACTCCCCTATCATACACACGCATGATAGGGGGATGTGGTCACTCTATTTCGTGCTACAGTGCGATATACGCACAATCTCGGTAGGGGCGGACGACTCTGTCCGCCCGCAGAATGCAGTGTTTTTTCAGAAATCTGCGGCAAATCCGGATGCGCCCGCATGTTGGGTGTAGGCAGGCGCGAATCATCGCTTTGCCGTCAGGTGCAGCACGCGGTCGGCGAGGGTGCAGAAGATCAGGCCGCAGGCGAGGGCTTCATCCTCGGCGTCTGCAAGGCTGGGAACGAACTCAAATGCCGCGCCGAAGGCTTCGGCGAGCGGCGCGGTCTTATGGCCCGTCAGCGTCCGCACGTCGTAGACAGGGCGCTTCGCGCAGGCGGCCTCGCTGCCTGCCGCGCCGAGAAATGCCAGATCATCCGCGCGGAACAGAACCAGCGGCGCGTCTTCGCCGAGATATGCGCCGACGGCGGGCAGAAGCTGCGCGAGCGTCGGCGCGTCCTGCGTCATGCGTTCTGTCACGCCGGTCTCGCGGGCATATTTTGTCAGTCCCTTTTCAGGGCGCACATATGCGGTCAGCACAGATTCCGGCGCAAAGCGGCGGAATTTCAGGAGTGAGAGCTGCACGATCTCATCACGCGAGGGGCTTTTCCCCGTCGTTTTGAGGGCAAGGACAAAAAATGTCTCCAGCGCTTCCGGCGCAGTCCCGCGCGTGAGCGGCTCGGCGTCGGGCGGCGTGTATTCCGGCTTCGAGGCCGGGGCAGACGCGTCTGCGGGCTCGGGCCGGATATGGCGCAGCTGCTTTTTGATGCTTTCGAACCACTTCTGCGCCCGCAGCGCGGTCTCAAGCGCCGTCTGCTGACGCGCAGTCTGCTTCAAAACGGCGGCGCTCAGATCCTCCAGCAGATCGCCGGAGGTACGGCGGCCGGGGATCCTGCCGTGCTTCCCGAAGCCCGGCAGAAGAAATTCATCGGAATAGTCAACGAAGCGCGCCCTTTCGCGCAGCAGCGCCGCGGTCTGCGCGTCGGCCTTTGCGCCGTCCCAGCGGGCGCAGAAGGCTTTGCACAGGCGGATATCGCGCTCCAACATCCATGCCGGGCCGCGGCAGGAAAGCGCGTCGATGCGCGTATATGCCTCCGCAAGCGTTTTGTAAAGCGCCTCCGCCTCGGGCTTCGGCGGGGCGGGCGGCTCCGGCTGCACAGGCGGGTCAGTCAGAATATCCGGCAGCAGCTCCGGCGCGGAAAGCTCTGCGGGAGCTGGTTCCGGCGCCGCAGGGGCCGCCTGCGGCGGCCTCTTTTCCGTTCGCTTCGGCAGCGCGCTCACGATCACGACAGCAAGCCCGCCCGCAGCCAGAATGCCGGCCGCGATCAGGCTGTACTGCGCAGCCGCAAAGCCCAGCAGGATCAGCAGAAACCCAATGATGATGCCCTTGACGGAACGCACGGCGCTTCCTCCTTTCCGATCACGCGGGATGCTGCGGGAACTTTTCCAGACAGTAAAGCTGCTCCTCGTCCAGCCGGTCGCCGCCGGGGGCGAAGGTGTAGCCGAGTCCCTGATAAAAATGCAGGGCGTTGATGGAAGCGGGGATCACGACGCGCGGCGCACGCAAAAACATCGGGTCGCGCTCGATCGTCTCAATAAGCGCGCGCCCCACGCCGCGCTTCTGCTTCTCCGGCAGCACAAAGACGGAGTAAAAGCAGCCCTCAGCCGGATTTTTGTGGTACGGGCCGAAGGCGGCGCAGCCGATCACGGTCCCGTCATCCTCGCAGGCGACGTAGAAGTGCATCTGTTCGCCGCGTGTCAGGAAGTACGCGCGATCCTGCTGGGCGACCATTTCCTCGACGAAGGCCGCGTCATAGACAGCGCCGGAGGTGATGCGGGTGGCAAGCTCCGACACGCGGACGACCGCGTCCGCATCGGCGGGGGCAAAACGGCGGATATACATATTATAGTTCCTCCTCGTGTGTCTGCTCGTATTGTCTGATCTCATTCAAAAAGGCTGCGCCATAGCGCTCCGCCTTGACCTGACCGACGCCGGACACCTCCAGCAGCTCCTGCATGGAGGCGGGCCGCTTTGCAGCCATATCCAGAAGCGTGGCGTTGGAAAAGACGATATAGGCCGGGACACGCTGCTCCTGCGCAACGCGGAGGCGCAGCGCCTTCAGCGCGGTCAGAAGCGGCTCGTCCGCCCGGGCCGCGGCCGATTTTTTCTTCGGCTCCGGCTCGCTGATGGAGGAGCAGCGGACGCGCGCAAGCACCTGCTCACCGGAAAAGAGCACGTTCGCTGCCCGCGCCGTCGTATTGATCCCGCCGTGAACAGGGTCCGTTTCCAGATAGCCCTCCCGCTCCAGCAGTTCGATCCGTTCGCGGATCTGCGCGCACGGCAGCGCGTGCATCAGCCCGTAGGTCGGAAGATCATCAAGCCCCAGCTCCCGCACGCGCGCCGACCGTCCCCCGTGCAGCGTCTGGCTCAGCATCGACGCGCCCACGCAGTAGCCGAGCCGGTTCCGCGCCCGCACGACGCAGGACAGGATCATCTGCGCCTCGCGCGTAAAGTCCTGCGTCTCGTATTCCGCCTGGCAGTTGCCGCAATTGCCGCAGGTTTCTTCGTGCGGCTGGCCGAAATAGTCCAGAATATAGCCGCGCAGGCAGCTTTGCGTCTTGCAGTAGCCCGTCATGACCTCCAGCCGGGCCAGCTCCTGCGCCTGGACGATCTGCCGCTCCTCGTCGGTCAGCTCCTCGTTTTCAGAGGAATTGGAGATCAGAAATTTCGCTGTTGTGACATCGCCGGAGGAATACAACAGGATGCAGTCGGCAGGCGCGCCGTCGCGCCCGGCGCGGCCGGCCTCCTGATAATACGCCTCCAGGCTCTTGGGCATATTGTAATGAATGACGTAGGAGACATTCGATTTATCGATGCCCATGCCGAAGGCGTTGGTCGCAGCCATGACCGGGCTGCGGTCGCAGATGAACGCCTCCTGATTTTCCCGGCGCTCATCGGCGTCCAGTCCCGCGTGATAGCGCGTGGCGGCGAAGCCGGCCTCCTGCAAAAAGCCGCAGACCTGCTCGACCGTCTTGCGCGTAGCGCAGTAGACGATGCCGCTCTTGTCGCGGCGCTCGGAGAGCAGCTGCAGAAGCGCGGTGCGCTTGTCCCGCGGGCGCAGCACCTCGAAGCGGAGGTTGGGCCGGTCGAAGCCGGTCACGACCGTTTCCGGCTCACGCAGCTGCAAAATGCGGCTGATATCGCTCCGCACCTGCGCGGTAGCCGTTGCGGTAAAGGCCGCGACGGCCGGACGGCGCGGGAGCTGCTGCAGAAATTCCACGATTTTTAAATAGCTGGGGCGGAAATCCTGTCCCCACTGGGAAATACAGTGCGCCTCGTCGACGGCGACAAGCGGGATCTCGAGCTCCTGCGCAAGCGTGCAGAAGCCGTCGGTCAGCAGCCGCTCGGGCGCAACGTAAAGAAGCTTGTACGCGCCATAGCGCGCGTCTGTATACGCCTCGCGCAGCTCGTCCATGCTCATGGCGCTGTTGATGCACCCGGCAGGGATCCCCGCGCTGCGCAGCGCCATGACCTGATCCTTCATAAGAGAGATCAGCGGTGAGACGACAAGCGTCATACCCGGCAGCAGCAGGGCAGGCAGCTCATAGCAGAGGCTTTTTCCGCCGCCCGTCGGCATCACGCCGAGCGCGTCGCGCCCGGAAAGGACGGCGTCGATCAGCGTCTGCTGGCCCGCACGGAATTCGGAAAACCCAAAATACTGCCGCAGCACCGCAAGCTTATCCATTTTTCGCCCTCCTTCGTCTCTTTTCTACATTATATCAGCCCCAGCCGGCATTGACAAGAGCGGAAGCGCAGACGCAGTCGGCAGGGGCGGAGCTTTTCCCCATCCGATGGAAGCAGTGCTTTTTCTGCGGGCAGACAGAGCAGAGCTCCGCCCCTGCCAATCATGTTCGAGCGCTGCCGGCCGTTGGCGTACAAAACGACCGGGCGCAGGGATCCTGCGTCCGGTCGTTTGTACATTTCTTATTTGATGTTGCAGCGCACGATGCACTCGTAGCTGACGCCGTTGTAGGTCGTGGAGACGTAGGCTGTGCCCTTGCCCTCGGCCTTGACGACGCCGGTGCCGTCGACCGAGCAGATGGAAACGTCGCTCGAGACCCACAGAAGGCCGGTGATCCTATCCCCGTTCGCGTCGCGCAGGGAGATCTGGAACGTCTCGCCCTTGACGCCCATGGTGACGTCGCTGTTGCTGATGGTGCATGCGCCTTCGCCGCTGCTGTCTTCAAAATTGCAGCGGACGATGCAGGTCAGATCGCTGCCGCCGTCGACTGCGGCGTTTACCGTCGCGGTGCCCTTGCCTCGGGCAGTCAGAACACCGTTTTCGGAGACAGTGACGACCGATTCGTCGCTGCTCTGCCAGGTGATCCTCGCGCCCTCCGGCACGCCGGTCACGGAGAGGGTATACTGTTCGCCCGCATTCATAAACGTCAGGTCGTCCTTGTTCAGCGACAGCTCTGCCGGCTCATCGCCGGTCGTTTCGCCTCCGACATAGGCGAAGTCACAGGTCACGAGGCACTGGGCCGTCTGCTCCCCGCACTGTGCGGTAATGACGGCGGAGCCCGCGTTCACGGCGACGATCTTGCCCTGCTCGGAAACGGTCGCGACCGCTTCGTCGCTGGACGAGAAGGTGACGGACTCGGTGCAGTCGTCCGGAGTGCGCGTGAAGGTGATGTTGAAGAAGCGGCCCGCGTCCTCAAAGGTCACGGTCGGCGCGGAAAGCGTCAGGCTGGTGCAGCTGACGCCGGATTCCTCCTGCGCGGGGGCAGCTGTCTGCTCGTGCTTCTGGTCCTCCTCGTTCATGTAGCGGTTCTCATCCGGCTGCGCCGTCTCTGTGGGCAGCTGGACCTCCGTCTGCTCCGGCTGCGCAGGCTCGGCGGACTGCGTGGGCGCTTCGAGCGTCGTCTCGCGGTACAGCGGTGACCAGCCGAGGCGGCTGAACGCCAGCAGCGCACCGCCCAGCACCGCAATGCCGAGGATCACGCACAGGACTGTCATCATCCACTTGGGAATGGCATAGACATTGCCGCCGGCTGCGCTCTGCGCGTCGGACGGCTGCGGTGCGGAGCCGGTGCGCAGGCGCTTGCCCGCGTAGCCTCTGGACGCTCTCGGCGCGCCGGGCTCCTGCCGCAGACGCCTGCCCGGCGCAGGACGCTCGGCAGGGGCGCTCTGCGTGCGCCGCTCCGATGCGGCTGGCTTCTGCTCCGGCTCTGCCGGGGCCGCGGGGCCTGCCGCCGTGCGTCCGCACAACGGACACTGGCGCAGGCGCGCGTCGTATGCCGTGCCGCAGTATTCACAGGTTTTCAATTCCATAAAAGGGCCTCCGTCTATTGCGCTCCGCCGTCAAACCCGGCGGAGCATCGCTTTTATCCAGACTCAGGAGACAGTATATCACAGATTGTTACAGATTCCAAGTGGATGGGTCAAGATATTGTATTGCATTTTTTATGAAAATGACATAGAATAAAGATGTGTTTGTAAAGGAGGCGAAGGATTTGCCAGAACTGAACATGATATCGCCGCTGCTGACGAACATGGAGCTCGTCAAGTGCATCAGCGTGCGCGGCGGTACATCTGTCTATATTGTCAAAAGCACAAAAAGCAATCAGTCCTATTATCTGAAGCATATCTGCATCCCGGAATCGCAGAAGCAGGTCGACGCGCTGATGTTTACCGGCGCGGCTGCCACGGTCGAGGATGCACAGAATTATTACAAGCAGGTCGCCGCCGATTATCAGTCGGAGCTCGAAACGCTTGAAAAGCTCTCCGCCAGTCCGAACATCGGCTGCTACCGCAGCTATCAGATCGAGCCCAAGCAGGACGGCGTCGGCTTCGAGGTCTATCTGCTGGCCGAATACCGCCAGACGCTTTCCGAGGTGCTCGCTGAAACGCCCATGACGCAGTCGGGCGCGGTCAATCTGGGTCTGGATCTGTGCAGCGCGCTGTGCAGCCTGCGCGAAGCGGGACTCATCCACCGCAACGTCAAGCCGTCGAACGTGTACTTAAGCGGTTCGGGGCACTATCTGCTGGGCGATCTCGGCATCGCAAAGATCGATGAGCTGAAATACTGCTCCATGCCGGAAAGCATGCTCAGCTCCTACTCCGCACCGGAGCTGTTCAGCCTGCTGGGAACGATCGAGCCGACGACGGATATCTATTCCGTCGGCATGATCCTCTACCGCATCTATAACGGCAACCACGGCCCGTTTGAGGACGAAAAAACCTCCGCCCGCGCAGCGGACAAGCTGCGCGTGACCGGCGAGCAGCTGCCCGCTCCGATGTACGCGGATTACGAAATGGCGGATATCCTGCTGAAGGCCTGCGCCTTCAAGCCCGAAGACCGCTATCAGACGCCGCAGGAGCTGCAGGAGGCGCTGCTGGAATACGGCAAGCGCAACGAGGCCTCCGACGCGCTGATCGTCCCGCCCATCGAGGGAGAGCCGGAGCCGATCGACCCCAACGCCGAAGACGAGGTCGAGCCGGTCCAGTTCGCCGACACCGAGCAGATGGCGGACGACTTCAAAGAGAGCTTTTCGCCGGATACGGCCATGCTCAACGCCATCATCGACGAGGTGCATCGCGGCGATGTGGGTCAGGCGCCCCTGGATCTGGACGAGAATTCCCAGGATGCGTCCGAGGACGAGGAGGGCGCGCCCTCCCCTGCCGAGAACGGCGGGGAGGACGAGCTGAAGATCAATCTGCCTCCGCGCGGACAGCGGCGAAAGAAACGGGCGTCCATGCCCAAATGGATCCTGCCGGTGCTGATCGGCGCGGCCGCGCTGGCCGCGATCGCCGCGGCGGTATGGTTCTTTGTGATCGTCCCGTCCGTGACGCGCGTTGACTCTGTCACCGTGACGGACATCGGCACGGATTATCTGACCGTTCAGGTCGAGTCCGGCGAGGAAAGCGGCGCGTTTGACATCACCTGCTCCGACGCCTACGGCAACCAGAGCCGCAGGGCCTATACAGCGGGCGCAGATATGACGTTTGACTCGCTCGTGCCGGGCACGCAGTACACGATCGAAGCCGTTCCGCTGGAGGGCAGGAAGCTGACAGGCTCCTATTCCGCCACCGCCTCGACGCTTGCCGAGACAAAGATCCTGAGCTTCACCGCCACGCCCATCTCCATCACGCAGGCAGAGCTCAACTTCATCATTCAGGACGGGCCTGACTTTGACACGTGGACCGTCTCCTATCAGGCTGCCGGGACCGAGGCAAAGACTGCGACGTTCTCCGGACACTCGGTCGTCATCAGCGATCTGCTGTCTGATTCGGAATACACCTTTACGCTGCAGGCCCCTGCCGATACGCTCCTGACCGGCGCGATCAGCACCGCGCTCTCGACCGTCCCGACTGTCGAGCTGCTGCCCGACAGCGTGACCATCGCGCTTTCGAGCTCGTCCGCGATCCTTACCTGGCAGTTTGACGGCGACGCGCCCGAAAAGTGGGTCGTCACCATCAAGGATAAGGCCGGCTTCGAGGAGACGAAGGAGGTCACCGTCCCGAACGTGACGTTTGAAAACCTCGTCTCCGGCACGGAATACGAGATCGTTGTTTCCGCGCCGACGATGCTCTCGAGCTACGCCATGAATGTCACCCCGACCATCACGAAGGTCACGGAGTTCAAGTCCTCCGACGAAACGGACGAGACCGGCCGGACCATCAACGTCAACCTCAGCTGGGCCTGCGAAACAGAGCCCGCCGACCCCGGCTGGATCGTGACCTACACGCTGCAGGATGTGGAAAACGCGGAGCCGCAGACCATCGAAACGGATACGGAGTCCTGCGTGATCCCCGCCAACAACATGTACCCCGGCGCGACATACAAGGTCACGCTGGCGCTCAAGAGCGGCGATTCGCTCGACGGCGAGACGGAGCTGACCTTCTCGACGGCCAATGTGGACAATCCCTACACAGCCAACGGCGTCAAGAATCCCTACACCGGCCTGTTCCTCAAGCCGAACAAGGAGACGTTCCGCTATGTCGATCTGCTCACGCGCCGCACGACGTTCTCCAAGGGCGAGCTGGTCGCGTTCGACGTGGACGCAGGCAGCAATCTGGACGCCTCGTCCGACGGCACGGTCATGGTCAATCTCGTCGTCCGCGACGCGGACGGCAAGATTGTCGATTCGTCCAGCTCCGTGCTGGTCTGGAAGGACATGTGGGAAAAGAACATGTTCGTCGGCTACTTCCCGCGCACCCCGCAGACCGACGGCGATTACACGCTGTCCATCTACATCGGCAATCAGCTGCTCGATTCCGCAAAATTCACCATCAAGAGTTGACAGGCTGTATCCCGTCTCATCGAAACTCCCCATGCCGCATGGCATGGGGAGTTTTTTGCGCGATTTAACATTGCGGCGTAAAGTTTGACCGCAGTTTTACCGGATCCTGCTTTTGGATTTTAGACGGCGGCAGTATTCTTTTGACCGTAGACGAGATGTCAAACAAATCAAAAAGGAGATCATCAAAATGAAAAAGATGAACAAACTTCTGACGACTGTACTTGTCATTGCCCTTGCCGCGCTGACGCTGGCCGGCTGCGCGAAGAAGGACACCTCCCCTGTCACGACCGACGGCTCGACCTCGATAGAAAAGGTCATCGGCACGCTCGGCGAGGCGTTCAAGGAAAAGGAAGGCAGCTATGTGATCCAGCGTCCGTTCGTCCTCGTGACCAAGACCGGCGAGACCCTCTGCGCCAACGCACAGAAGTTCTTCGACTTCGCTCTGAGTGCGGAAGCAGCCCAGTACATCACCTCCGCCGGTGCTGTCCCGGTGAACGGCTGATATGAAAAAGAAACAGACAATGGAAGACGTCGTACACGGCGTCTTCCTCCTGTTGGGTCTGGTCACAGTTGGGTGCGTGCTGCTGATCACCGTGTACCTGATCCTGTCCGGCCTGCCGGCCATCACAAAGATCGGCCTTGGAAAGTTCCTGTTCGGCAGCGAATGGGCCTCGACGGCCGCCGAGCCGAAATACGGCATTCTCCCCTTCATCCTCACCAGCGTATACGGCACGTGCGGCGCGATCCTGCTCGGCGTGCCGGTCGGGTTCCTGACAGCGGTGTTCCTGTCCAAAATGGCCCCGAAAAAGCTTCGCACTGTGATGGAATCGGCGGTCAGCCTGCTGGCGGGCATTCCGTCGGTCGTCTATGGTCTGGTCGGCATGCTGTTCTTCTGTGAATTTCTCGGCATGCAGACGAGTCTGCTTGCAGGCGCGCTGACGCTCGTCATTATGAACCTGCCGACCGTCCTGCGTACAACGCAGGAGAGCCTGCGGACCGTCCCGCAGAGCTACCGCGAGGGCGCGTTCGGCCTCGGCGCGGGCAAGTGGCGTGTGGTGCGTACGGTCGTGCTGCCGGGGTGCATCGACGGCATTGTGACCGGCTGCATCCTCTCTGCGGGCCGTATTCTGGGTGAATCCGCCGCGCTGCTGTTCACGGCAGGCTTTGCCCACACGCTGAACAAATTCGTGATCGGGCTTGCCAGCCCCGGCGCGACGCTGACAGTCGCGCTGTACGCCTACGCGAAGGAGGAGGGCGAGTTTGACGTTGCCTTCGCCATCGCGGCGATCCTTATGATCTTAACGCTGCTCATCAATCTTGCCGCCGGGATCGTCGGAAAACAGATCCAGAAACGGAGCCAGCAATGAAGGCTGTCACCCCCTGCGGCCTGGCGCGGCTGGACGGGCGCGTGACGCTCGTGCAGAAGGAAGCTGTCGATATGACCGTGCACGGCGCGGGCGACGTATTTACCAGCGCACTGAGCGGTGAGCTGCTGAGCAGGCAGGCGCCGCAGACGGCGCTGCTACGCGCGGCGGATTTCTGCGACAGCTGCATCCATGAAACGGCCAAGCGGCAGCCCGGCCACTGGTACGGGCTGGCCTTCGAGCCGGTATTGAAAGGAACTCGTGTATGAACGATATTATCACAGTCAAAGACCTGCAGCTCTG
The DNA here is from genome assembly GCA_934668295.1 of uncultured Oscillospiraceae bacterium. Lineage (GTDB taxonomy): Bacteria > Bacillota > Clostridia > Oscillospirales > Oscillospiraceae > CAG-170. Next base: position 1,321 of record CAKUND010000022.1, on the reverse strand, counting down.
GTACGGGCAGACGAAGGCGCTCAAGGGCGTGTCGATGGACATCCCCGAAAAGAGCATCACGGCTCTCATCGGCCCCTCCGGCTGCGGCAAATCCACGTTTCTCAAGACGCTCGACCGCATGAACGATCTGATCCCGGGCGTGCGCATTGAGGGCGAGGTCAAATACAACGGGCAGGATATCTTCGCGCCGTCTGTGGACGTGAACGAGCTGCGGCGCGAGATCGGCATGGTCTTCCAGAAGCCGAACCCTTTCCCCATGAGCATTTACGACAACATTGCCTATGGCCCCCGGACGCACGGTGTGCGCAGAAAGGACGAGCTGGACGAGATCGTCGAGCAGTCGCTGCGCGGCGCGGCGATCTGGGACGAGGTCAAGGACCGGCTGAAAAAAAGCGCGCTGGGCCTCTCGGGCGGACAGCAGCAGCGGCTTTGCATCGCGCGGGCGCTGGCTGTGCAGCCGCAGGCCCGGAAGCGGGCTTGCGGCTTTTGGCTGCGTGTACTATAATCAATACAGAAAAAGGAGGGCTGTCTATGGAATATTCGATCATCCGGCTCACGGACAGGCCGGAGCTGAAAGCGCAGGCCGCGGCGTGGTTCCACGCGAAATGGGGCGTACCGGAGCAGGCATATCTGGACAGCATGGCGGCTGTGCTGCGTGAGACAGCCCCCGTGCCGCAGTGGTATCTGGCGCTGGAAGGCCCGCGCATCATCGGCGGCATGGGTGTCATTGAAAACGATTTTCATGACCGCAAGGATCTGACGCCGAACGTCTGCGCCGTCTATACCGAGCCGGACTGCCGCTGCCGCGGCATTGCGGGCGCGCTTCTGCAATTCGTCTGCCGGGATATGCACGAGAAAGGCATCGACACGCTCTATCTGCTGACCGACCACACCGGCTTCTACGAGCGCTATGGCTGGGACTTTTTCTGCATGGCCCAGGGCGACGGAGAAGATGCCCCGTCGCGGATGTATGTGCACCGGTATCAGGAGTAAAACCGCTTATGAAAAAAGTCAGGATCACGGTCATGCGGATGGGGTGTTATCCCGATCTGATGGCGGAATATGAGAATCCGATGGAGCATCCGTGCGATATGACGCTTGGGCAGGTGTTCGTGGCGGACGGGTGGAACCGGCCGGAGGGGCTTTGTCTGAGCGCGTGGGAGAGCATGTCGCCGTTTGTGCTGGCGCTGGCGAGCGGCGGGGAAAATATTTATGACGGGTGGATGAAAGATCCGCGCTCGGCTATGATCTCCTGCAACGACGGCTTCCGGCCCGTGAGCTTTTTATTGGAGACGCTCGACGCTTGACAGCTTTACTATAC
>CAKUND010000021.1 GCA_934668295.1 uncultured Oscillospiraceae bacterium | reverse complement strand
GGCAAGCAGAAGACGAAGCGCGGCGGCATCTGGTACACGCCGCAGAGCGGCATCTGGCAGACCGTCTGGGCCGAGCAGGTTCCGGAAAATCATGTGCAGGCGCTCCTGTTCACGCCGGAGCTGCTGGATCGCCGCGTCCATTGGCGGATCACTGCGCCCGCGCCGAAAGGCGCTCGAATCGAAATTTCGTATCAGGGAACGCCCGTCGCAGAGGGTGAAGCGGACGAGGACGGCTGCGGCAGCGCCGTCCTGCCGCCGGAGCAGCTGCACCTGTGGTCGCCGGAGGAGCCGAGCCTCTATGACGTGACGGTCACGCTGAGGGATGATACCGTCAAAAGCTACTTTGCCATGCGCACCGTCGGCACTGGAAAGGATGCGGCGGGACATCCCTGCCTGCTCTTAAACGGACAGCCGTATTTCCACCACGGTGTGCTCGATCAGGGCTACTGGCCGGATGGACTGTACACCGCACCGTCGGACGAGGCGCTGATCTATGATATTACGCTCATGAAGCGGCTTGGCTTCAACATGCTGCGCAAGCACATCAAGATCGAGCCCATGCGCTGGTATTACCACTGTGACCGGCTGGGGATGCTGGTCTGGCAGGACATGCCCTCCGGCGGCGGACAATATAACCTGCTGACCATCTCCGCGCCGCTCATCACCGGCATCCATCTCAAGGACAGCCATTACGGTCTCTTTGCCCGCACGGACGCGGAGGGCCGCGACAGCTACACGCGTGAGCTGGAGGAGATGGTCGCGCAGCTGCAGAACTGCCCGTGCATCGTTTTGTGGGTGCCGTTCAACGAGGGCTGGGGACAGTTCGACGCGAAGGCCGCCGTGCGGCTGCTCCGCAGGCTTGACCCCACGCGGCTGGTCGACCATGCCAGCGGCTGGCACGACCAGGGCGTGAGCGACGTAAAGAGCCTGCACGTGTACTTTAAGCCTTACCGCTTCCGGCCTGACAAAAGGGGCCGCGCAGTCGTTCTGTCGGAGTTCGGCGGGTATAATCTGCCGGTTGCGGGACATACCTGGAACACGAAAAACTTTGGCTACAAGGGCTATCAGACGCCCGAGGCGCTGGGTGAGGCAGTCAAAAAGCTCTATGAGACGCAGATCGTGCCCGCGCGAAAGGCCGGACTTGCCGCCGACGTGTACACGCAGCTGAGCGACGTGGAGGACGAGGTCAACGGCTTTGTGACCTACGACCGGCGTGTGGAAAAGCTGCCGGAGGCGCTGATGCAGGCCATCGCGCGGGAGCTGAAAGGAGATTGACCATGAAAAAACGGATACTGGCGCTGCTGCTGGCGCTGATGCTGCTGGCGCTTTGCGGCTGCACGGTGCGCGACACGGTGCAGATCGTGGAATCCAGCGTCACAACTTTACAGGATCTGGCGGACGCGGCGCTGTCTGAGGAAACGGAAGCGCCCGAATCGGGCGAGCAGTTTGTGACTGCCGAAGACCCGGAGGTCACGCAGACCGCCGACACGGTCGACGAGCACGGGTATTATTACGACGCGGAGCATGTCGTGCTGTACCTCGACGCCTACGGCCATCTGCCGGAGAACTATATCACGAAATCCGACGCGCGTGCGCTCGGCTGGGAGGGCGGCAGCGTCGAGGCATACCGGGAAGGCGCCGCCATCGGCGGCGACCGCTTCGGCAACCGCGAGGGGCTTTTACCGGAGGAAACAGGAAGAACCTATACTGAATGCGACATCAACACGCTCGGCGCGGATTCCCGCGGGGCCGAGCGGCTGATCTTCTCGAACGACGGGCTGTATTTTTACACGTCCGACCACTATGCGTCGTTTACGGAGCTGACCGTGGACGGAGGCGCTGTCATATGGAGCTGACATACCGCATCGACTGCCGGGAGCTGTCCTCCCGCGCGGCCGCGCACGACTGCTTTGCGCGCGTGTTCGCGCTGCCCGCGTTCTACGGGCGCAATCTCGACGCGCTGTATGACGCGCTGACGGAGCTGCCGCCGTGCGTGATCGTATTGGAGCACACACAGTGCCTGTACGGCGCGCTCGGGCCGTATGCAGAAAGACTGCTCGGCGTCTTCCGCGACGCGGCGCGGGACAACAAAAACATCCAGATTCAAGAAGACGCCAAAACTTTTTGAGCATTTTTTGGCATTGTCTATATTGTAAGAAAACAGGCGATTTTCCTTGTGCGAATTGTCAATTTACAAAGTACGGCATTGTCGGATAAAATACGCATTATGAACGAACTGTGAATAAGTCGTTTAAGAAAGAGAAATCAAGGAGGAACTCTATGGAAATCCAAACTGGCGCATTGGTCATTGTCCTTGCGTACATGGTCGGCATGATGATCGTCGGCTACGTCGTCGGCAAGATCAACATCAAGGGCAGCGCGGACTATCTCGTTGCCGGCCGCAGAATGGGCCTGTTCATGGTCGCGTTCTCGCTGTCTGCCAACAACATCGGCGGCGGCTGCACCACCGGCCTTGCCCAGAAAGCCTTCGGCGCATGGGGCGTCAGCGCGATCTGGTACGTTCTGGCCGCGTCTCTGGCCATGATCCCGCTGGCCTACTTCGCTCCCAAGATCCGCAAGACCATGGCTGTCACGATCCCCGAGGTCGTCGGCCGCCGCTTCGGCAAGGTCTCCAGCAACTTCACGGCAGTCCTCAGCGTCCTGTCGCTGTTCTGCCTGACGTCTTCCCAGATCGGTGCTTCCGGCGCTGTCATCAACGCCCTGATCCCGTCGATCCCCCTGAACGTCTGCCTGCTGCTGGCTGGCTTCGTTACCATCTTCTACACGACCTTTGGCGGCATGATCGCTGACCAGGTCTCCGACCTCATCCAGTTCGGCATCATCCTCGTCGGTCTTGCCATCGCAACGCCGATCGTCCTGAAGCATGCCGGCGGCTGGGCTGCGATCTCCGCTGCTCTGCCCGGCGAAAAGCTGAACATGACCCAGATCGGCTGGGCCTCCATCATCGGCTACTTCTTCAACTACTTCTGCACCTTCCTCTGCGGCCCCGAGATGGTCTCCCGCTTCGAGACCTGCAAGGACGAGAAGACCGCTGTCCGTGCTTCCTTCCTCTGCGCCATTCTCATGGCTGCCATGGCAATTTTCCCGACCCTCCTCGGCCTCGCTGCCTTCGCTCTGAAGGATCAGCTGCCCGGCCTTGCTGAGAACGGCTCCAACGCCATGATGGTCGTCACCGGCACCTATGCGCCCGGCATCATCACCGGCCTCATCTCCGCCGCCATCATCTGCGCGACCATGTCCTCGGCAGACTCCAACCTGCTGTGCATGTCCACGATGATCATCAACGACATCTATCCCGGCTTCGGCGGCAAGAAAAAGCTGAATGACAAGCAGACCATCTTCTATACCCGTCTGTGCAACGTTATTGCAGCGCTCATCGCCATGTGCATCTCCATGTTCGGCGTTTCCCTCGTCGCCATGAACACCTTCGCATTCGGTATCCGCTGCGCAGGCCCGTTCGCGGCATACGGCCTCGGCCTTGCCGTTCCGAAGGCAACGAAGAACTCCGGCCTCATCTCCATCTTCACCGGCACCATCGCTTTCGTCGTCTGGCAGCTTCTGTCCAACGGCGGTACGCTGTGGTTCATGATGCCGGTCGTCTTCGGCAGCCTTGTCTCCGTCATCACGTTCTATGTTGTGAACCTGATCGAGTGGAAGCGCGGCGTTCCCGCTGCCCCCTCCGCTTACGCTGTCGAGGAAGCCAAGTAAGTTTTCTTCCCCAAATGAAACCGCCCGCCCTGCCGCACGGCAGGGCGGGTTTTCTGTCTCTTGACATTTTCTGCGGCATCCGTTAAAATAGCTTCTATTCATTGGAGGGTCGATTCGATTTACTATTTCGGCTGGATAAGATGCCGGGCACGCGTCCGGGGTTTTATCCGGTCTTTTTTTGGAGCTGAGACTATGGAAAACCGGAAAAGTGATTTCCTGAACGGAGCAATTCTTTCGCCGCTGCTGCGGTTCGCGGGGCCGGTGCTGTTGGCGCTGTTTCTGCAGGCGATGTATGGCGCGGTCGACCTGATTGTCGTCGGAAAATTCGCAGGCACGGCGGATATCTCCGCCGTCTCGACCGGCAGCCAGGCCATGCAGCTGGTCACGTCGCTGCTCGTCGGCCTCACGACGGGCGTGACCGTCCTGCTGGGGCAGAAGATCGGCGAGGGAAAGCCTGACGAGGCCGGGAGCGTCGTCGGCAGCGCGATCTGCCTGTTCGTGTGCGTCGCGCTTGCGCTGACTGCACTGCTCACGGTGCTGACCGAGCCATTCTGCCGTCTGCTGCAGGCCCCGGAGGAGGCCTTCGTCCCCACAGCGCAGTATGTGCGCATCTGCTCGGCGGGCACGCTGTTTATCGTGGCGTTCAACGTCATCGGCAGCGTCTTCCGCGGGCTGGGCGATTCCAAAATGCCGCTCATCACGGTCGCAATCGCGTGTGTCACGAATATTTTCGGCGATCTGCTGCTCGTCGACGTGCTCCAGATGGGAGCGGCCGGCGCGGCGCTCGCAACGGTGTTCGCGCAGGCGATCAGCGTGATCTTGTCCCTGCTCGTTATCATGCGCCGGAAGCTGCCGTTCACGTTCCGCAAGGAGCAGCTGCGCTTTGACCGGCCGCTCACAGCCGGGATCCTGCGGCTCGGCATTCCGATCGCGCTCCAGGACGTGCTGGTCGGCGTGTCGTTTCTGGTCATTCTCGCCATCGTCAATTCGCTCGGCCTTCTGCAGTCGGCAGGCATGGGCATTGCGGAGAAGGTCTGCGCGTTTGTCATGCTGCTGCCGTCGGCATTTTCGCAGTCCGTGTCTGCGTTCGTTGCACAGAATACGGGTGCCGGCAAGCCGGAGCGCGCAAAAAAAGCGCTGCGCTGCGGCGTTATCGTCTCGCTGTGCATCAGCGTGTTCGTGTTTTACTTCAATTTCTTCCACGGCGATCTGCTTGCCGGGATCTTTGCAAATGACCGGGCCGTCATTCTCGAAGCGGCGGACTATCTCAAGGCCTACGCCATCGACTGCCTGCTGACCTCGTTCCTGTTTTGCTTCGTGGGCTATTTTTCCGGTCTCGGCAAGACGGTCTTTGTCATGACGCAGGGCATTCTGGGCGCGTTCGGCGTCCGCATCCCCGTGTCATTCGCCATGTCCCGCCTGCCGAACGTGCGCCTGTTCTATATCGGCCTCGCGACCCCCTGCTCGACCGTCGTGCAGGTTCTGCTGTGCCTCGGCTATTACGCGCATCTGGCCCGAAAGGAGCGAGGTACACGGTAACCCCCCATGAATTGACAAACCCCGGACGGGCAAAGCCCGTCCGGGTGTTTTTATGCGATATCGTACTGGCTCTTATAGATCTCGTAATAGAAGCCCTTTTTCTCCAGCAGGTCGCGGTGCTTGCCCTGCTCGACGATGCGGCCGTCGCGCAGGACCAGAATGAGGTCGGCGTCGACGATCGTGGACAGGCGGTGGGCGATGATAAAGCACGTCCTGCCCCGCATGAGGCGGTCCATGGCCTTCTGGATGAGAAGCTCCGTGCGCGTGTCAACGTTGGAGGTCGCTTCGTCGAGGATCAGCAGCTCCCGCTGTGCGAGCAGCGCGCGCGCAATGGTCAGCAGCTGCTTCTGGCCGGAGGAGATGGACGAGGTATCGCTGCCGACCACGGTATCGTAGCCCTTGGGGAGCGTACGGATAAAGTGGTCGCAGTATGCCTCGTCGCAGGCGCGGATGATCTCCTCGCGCGTGGCATCCGGCTTGCCGAAGGCCACGTTCTCGGCGATCGTGCCGCCAAAGAGCCACGTGTCCTGCAGGACCATGCCGAAGCGGTCGCGCGTGGAGGCGCGGGAATAGTCCGCAATATCATGGCCGCTCAGCAGGATGCTGCCGGAATCGACGTCGTAGAAACGCATGAGCAGATTCACGATCGTCGTCTTGCCCGCGCCGGTCGGGCCGACGATGGCGACATGCTGGCCCTTTTCCACGTGCAGGTTCAGATCGCGGATGAGCTCGGTGTCTGGCTCGTAGGAGAAATCCACATGGCGGAATTCCACGCTGCCGTCTCCGCCCGCGGGAAGCTCCTGCTCGAGCGGCGCTTCCTCCAGCAGCTCCATCAGGTCGACGACGCGCCGGGCCGCTGCTTTGGCCTGCTGCAGCGTGCTCAGGCCGTTGGAGATCTGCTCGAGCGGCTCGGAAAACTGCCGCGCGAACAGTACCAGCGTCACAATGACGCCCACCGGAACGCCCTGCCGCACGATAAGCCAGCCGCCCAGCAGGTTGATGGCGATATAGGCCAGCGAGTTGGACGCGGCGATGACCGGCTGGACGATGGCAGACAGATAGGTTGCCTTCGCCTCGGAGACGCGGCGCGCGTCGTTGATCTGCGCGTGGCGTTTGGCGCAGTGCTCCTCGAGATTATAGGCCTTTGTCGTTGCGTAGTTCGTGTAGGCCTCCTCCACGACGGAATACAGCTCGCCAGACTGCTTGAACATCTGATGGAAGTACGTCTCCGACCGGCCCGCGATCTTGGCCGACAGCCAGATGGAGACCGGCATGAACGCGATCACAGCCAGCGAAAGCTGCCAGTTCTGCAAAAACATCACGACCGCGATGGCCAGGATCTGCAAAAAGCCGCCCGTGATGGTATCGAGCACGGTATGCAGGGAGCCGCCGATCCGGGACACGTCCTCCGTCATGCGCGAGAGGATATCGCCGACAGGCGTATGGTCGACAAAGCTGACAGGCAGGCGCTGAATTTTGTCGGAGATCTGGATGCGCAGATTGCAGGTAAAATACCGGCTGACGGCGCGGTTGAGCAGCTGCATTTTGCCGTAGCTGACAGCGGCGCGCAGGAGATACACACCGGCCAGCGCCAGAAGGCCCGGCGCGAGCTGCGCCAGCACGGACGCGCCCGTCTCCGGCGCGTCAAAATAGTCAATTAAGGTCTGCACCAGTGCGCCCATCCGCGTTGGGATGATCAGCGCGCACACGACAAGCACCAGACTCATGACCACGCCGAGTGCAAGCTGCCAGCGGATGGTCTTTGCGCCCTTGAGCAGCTGGATGAGCGCGTCGGCGGAAACATGGGTTTTCTGTTCCTGCTTCACTTCGCGTCACCTCCTGTCTGCGAGGCGTAGATCTCCTGATAGATCTTGCAGCGGGACAAAAGCTCCGCGTGAACGCCGTGGTCGACCAGCCGCCCGCGGTCCATGACGAAGATATGATCCGCGTTCATGGCCGAGGTGATGCGCTGGGTGATGACGATCTGGGTCTTGCCCTGGATCTTCTCATTGAGACTCCGGCGCAGATTCGCTTCCGTCAGGAAATCGAGCGCGGAGAAGCTGTCGTCAAAGACGTAGATCGGCGCGTCCTTGAGAATCGCGCGTGCGATGCACAGCCGCTGCTTCTGTCCGCCGGAGAGATTTTTGCCGGACTGCTGGAGCGGATGCTCCAGATGCTCGGGCAGGGAATTGAGGAAGGGCGTGAGCTGCGCAATGTCGGCGGCCTCGAGAATATCGGCCTCCGCCGCGCCCGGACGGCCCATCTCGATGTTGTGCCGGATGGAGCCGGAATAGACGGCGGTCTTCTGCAGGACGCAGCTGATATTCTTCCGGATCACGCCGCGGTCAATGTCGGCGGCGCTGACGCCGTCGAACAAGATCTGCCCCCTGGTCGGCAGGCGGAAGGACAGCAGCAGCTGCACGAGCGTACTTTTGCCGCTGCCCGTGCCGCCGATGACGGCGATCTTCTGCCCCGGCAGGATGTGCATGCTGACGTCCTGCACGGCGGCCTCCGACGCGCCCTCGTAGCGGAAGGTCACGTGGTCGAAGGTGATCTTGCCTCCGAACGTATGCTCCGCCCCCTTGGCCGTCTCCTGCATGCCCTTGGCATGGAAGATCTCGCCGATGCGGTCCGCCGCGACCTTGGCGTGCGGCAGCATGACCATGGCGAAGCCGCCCATCAAAACGCCGTTGGCGACAAGCGCCAGATACTGAATAATCGCAAAGATATCGCCGCCGGAGATGGCATGGCTGCCCGTCTCCATGCGCCAGCCGCCGAGCCACAAAATCGCCACGCCCGCAAGATTCACGAGCAGCACGGCTGCCGGACTCAAAAGGCCCATCTGCACGTTGGCGTTGATGATGTTCTCGGCCATGACATGCGTGGCGTCGGCGATCTTCTGCTGCAGGCTTGCTTCCTTATTAAATGCGCGGATGACGCGGATGCCGTGCAGGCGCTCGCGCATGACGTCGTTTTGAATGTCGATGTACTTGTCGGACGTTTCGTGCAGGGGGCCGATGCGCCTGCTGATGGGCCGGACGATCAGGAAGATCGCCGGGACGAACAGCAGGAGAATGAGGCTCATCATCACGTCCTTGCGCAGCGCCAGAACGACGCCGCCGAAAAACAGCACGGGGATCGTAATGAGACTGCCGGAAATCATCGACGCGACCCAGGAGACCGTGCCGATGTCGTAGGTCGACCGAGACAGGAGCGCAGCCGCGCCGATGGAGTTGAATTCCTCAAACGTCATGTTGTTGACGAGGGAAAATACGTCCGTGCGCAGATCGGCGTTGAAGCCCGCGACCACGTCGCAGCTGATCTTCCGCCCGGCCAGAAGCGCGGCCAGGCCCGCCGCCGCGACCACCAGCATCCATACGCAGCAGCGCACGATATACGCAAAGTCCGATTGCCGGACGCCGTTATTCAAAATGTCGTTCGTGATCGTCGGCAGCAGCAGATCGCACACCGTCGCCGCCGCGACCAGCAGCATCGCCAGCGCAATGCGCCTGCGGTACGGCTTCAGATAGGGCAGAATTTCCTTCATGAATGGCTCTCATTCCTCTCTGTAGTTCATTTCCCGGAAGACAGTCCAGATTTTTATTATAGCATGGCAAACAAGCGTTCGCAAGTGTCTTTTTTATTTTAAAGAGCCGAAGCGTTCCTGCTTTCCATGATTTTCAATCTCCGCATTCTTTCGTTATTGTCGTATCTATATTCATTATTGTCGAAATACCAGCTTGCATTGCAGTCCGGACGATGGTATGATGGACCTGCTGAAACGGACAGCGGCATGTTCGGACGCCTGCAGACCTTGTTCGTCCCAACCTTCTGCCATCCTTTCTGACATTTCTGACATCTTCCCTCTGCATCCGCGCTGCACATGCACAAGACCCCGCCGGCCATTGCCGCCCGGCGGGGTCTTGTGCGTTTGACAATGCGGAATTCCGCCATTTTTTGTTCGAAATTACGAAACACCCCATTGCAATCGACTCCGTCTGCTGGTATAATGCGAACTGAAAAGAAGCCCGCTGCGGCGGCTTTTCCCCAACGCTATTTTCTTTGGAGAACAACCATGCGATACAAGAACATTTTCGCCCTGCTGCTGGCGCTGGCGCTGCTGTGCGGAAGCCTGTCCGGCTGCGCCGCCGGGCAGCCGGCACGGTCTGCGGAGCCGACTGTTTCGTTCACAGACTCGCTCGGCCGAACGGTCGAGATTCCCGAAACGCTCACGCGCGTAGCTCCGAGCGGCGCGGTCGCGTCGATGTTTCTGGCGACCATCGCGCCTGAATACATGACGACCATCCATGCAACGCCGTCCTCGAGCCAGTACAAATATCTCGACCCGCGTCTGATCGATCTGCCGACGACCGGCCAGATGTACGGCAGCAAGTCGACGCTGAATCTGGAATCCCTTCTGACCTCCTGCGCGCAGGTCGTCATTGATCTCGGCGACAAAAAGGACAACATGGCCGCCGATCTGGACGCGCTGCAAAAGCAGATCGGCATGCCTGTGATCTTCATTGAGGCAGATCTTCCGCATATGGCGGAGGCATACCGGACGCTCGGAAAGATCCTGAGCGGAAAAGAAGCGCGCGGCCAGGAGCTGGCAGCATTCGTCGAGGAAACGGTTTCGATGGCGGAGGAAAACGCCGCGAAAATTCAGGATACGGAGCGTATTTCCGTTCTGTACACCTCCGGCTCGTCCGGCCTCAATACGAACGCGAAGGGCTCCATTCAGGCGCAGGTGCTCGATCTCATAGGCATTGAAAACGCTGCCGTGGTCGAAGACGTCAGCAACAAGGGCGGCGGCAATCCCATCAATCTTGAGCAGCTCTACCGCTTTGACCCGGACGTGATCTTATTTGCGGCGGGCAGCATTTATCAGACTGCGGCAGACGACGAGGCGTGGCAGCCGCTGCGCGCGATCGAAGAAGGACGCTATTACGAAATTCCGTCCATGCCGTATAACTGGCTTTCCAATCCCCCGAGTCTTAATATGCTGCTGGGCGTATGGTGGCTGGGAAATCTGCTGTATCCGCAGTATTATGCCTATGATATGGTAGAAAAGACACAGGAAATGTTCAGGCTGCTCTGGAATTACGACTTAACTGCGGAGGACGCGCGGGCCATGCTCGCCAATTCCACGCTGAAGGGAGCGTCATGAAACGGCTTCTGACACGGGGCGCGCTGCTACTCCTGCTGTGCGTGCTGCTGGCCGTACCGGCGCTGGCCGATGCGGTGACGGACTCCATTTCGGTCTGCATCGGCTATTTCGGCTGGGCGGAGGATGAATACGTCGAAAAGGCGAACTTTTCGTGGCAGGAACTTGACGACTGGTACGGCGGCGACGATCTGTGGGTCGGCGCGTATCAGGTCGAGCCGATGCTGGCGCTGGAGGATTATACCGAATGGGACACGTCCGGCTTTGACTTTGAAAGCTATGTGGACGAGAGCCTGTTTTCGACCGGAAACCGGTTCCACCTGTTTTTCGGGCAGGCCAGCCCGGAGGAGGCCGCGACCAGCTAAGTATGTCTATAAGATCCTCGTGACGTTCTCCGGCACGCCGGTCCTGTCCAGCGAGGAAAGCAATCTCGATCTCGTCGTCGCCAGCGACGACGATCCGGACTCGAACGGCTATTATATGGGCACGAGCCGCAGGATCTCCGTCGACGTGACGGCAGCGAGCGCGCAGGAGCTGCAGTCCGATTCCGTTTTGCAGGCGCTGAACCGCAGCGGCGCGGTCTTCGCGCGGGATATCGCCGGGAAAAACGGCGGCTATCCGGTTCTGTGGTTTGAAAACGGGCAGAATGACACAGACTGCCGGCTGACCCAGGCCTCCGCCGCCAACGGTGCGTTTACTGTCAGCCAGACCGGCTCCGTCCGCTTCGGCGCTTCCGTTTCGCTCACGGCGCAGCCCGCCGCAGGATACCGGCTGGCATATTTCACCGCGAACGGCAGTCCGATCCTCGGCGATTACTATACCGTGACCGGCGATACGGGGCAGGCCGCCGCGCTGCTGGTTCGGTTCGCCCGGATGCAGGGTGTCTCCATCCCGGCAGATGCAGCGCCCGTCTATGTCGCGGAATGCAGCGCCTGGGCGCAGACTGATGTGCAGGCTGCATATGCCGCCGGGCTTCTCGATCGCTTCTCCGCCTGCCTTGCCGCGCCGCAGGAGGCCGCTTCGCGCGCAGAGCGAAAAGGCATAAGTCGTACATTCTTTCCCGTCTCCCGGCCATTTGGCCGGGAGACATTTTTTCTGCGGTTTTCCTTGAAAAGCGGTAACAAAACGAATATAGTTGGTAGGGGTGGGGCTCCCCGCCCCTACCAACTGCGTTTGAATTTCACTGGTTTTCGCGTAAACCTGATGAGGTATTGCTTATGAAAATTCTGATCATTGAAGACGAGATCCTGCTGGCGGATTCGCTGCGGGTCATGCTGGAGGGGCAGGGCTTTTCCGTCGAGGCGGTCCATGACGGCGAGACGGGCGCGGAATATGCCGTGACAGGCGTATACGATCTGCTCATTCTTGACGTGATGATGCCGGGTATGGACGGCTATCAGGTCGCGCGGCAGGTGCGCGCGAAGCGCTGCGGGACACCGATCCTGATGCTGACGGCAAAGTCGTCGCTCGAGGACCGCATTGAGGGCCTGAACGCGGGTGCGGACTATTATCTCACGAAGCCCTTTGACGCGCGGGAGCTGCTGGCCTGCGTCGGCGCGCTGCTCCGGCGGCAGGGCGCAGAGGTCAACGCACTCTCGTTCGGCAACACGACGCTCGATCTCGCGTCCGGGACACTGATCTGCGGGCAGCGGCAGCTGCGGCTGTCGGCGCGGGAATTCGACGTCATGCGGTATCTTCTGCAGCTGAAGGGACAAAACGTGTCCAAGGAGGCTATTTTATCCAAGGTCTGGGGCTTTGACTCCAACGCGGTGGAGAACCATGTAGAGGTCTATGTCGGCTTCCTGCGCAAAAAGCTTGCGGCCATCGGCTCAAACGTGCGCATTGAGGCCGCGCGGCGGCTGGGGTATCATCTGGAGGTGGACGAGGCATGCTGAAAAAGCTGCGGCTGAAGATCATTCTTGCGATCGTGCTCGTCGCCGCCGTGATGCTCGGCGCGATCCTCGGGCTTTTCTATACGCTGACAAAGCAGAACCTGCGCACCCAGTCGATCAGCATGATGCAGGCCATCGCGGCCGACCCCTTCTCCCCTGTCCAGCCGGAGCGCGAGCCGCAGCAGGTGCGCCTGCCGTATTTCGTGCTGCAGACCGACGCGTTCGGCAATCTGGTCGCCATTGGCTCGAGCGATTACGATCTGACCGACCGGACGTTTCTGCGGATGGTCGCAGCTGCGGCGCAGGCCTCGCAGGACGCCATCGGCGAGATCCCGGAATACAGCCTGCGCTACTGCCGCGTGACCGGCAGCGTGATCTTCGCGGACATTTCCAGTGAGCAGCAGACGCTGCGCACGCTTTTGAAAAACGGCGCGCTGCTCGGCGCGCTCGGTCTGCTTGCGTTTTTCGGTCTTGCGGTACTGCTGGCGCGCAGCGCGGTCAAGCCTGTGGAGCAGGCCTGGCGGCAGCAGAAGCAGTTCGTCGCCGACGCCTCGCACGAGCTCAAAACGCCGCTGACCGTCATTCTGACAAACACAGAGCTCCTGCAGAGCCCGGACTACGACGCGGCGCAGAAGCAGACCTTCCTTTCCGGCATCGACGCCATGGCGAAGCAGATGCGCGCGCTGGTCGAGCGGCTGCTGGAGCTGGCGCGGGCCGAAAACGAGCAGGCGGCGCGCGCATTCGCCCCCTGCGATCTCAGCCAGATCGCCGAGAGCAGCGCGCTGCTGTTCGAGGCCGCGCTGTTTGAGCGCGGTCTGACGCTGCAGACGGAGCTGGAGCCGGGCATCACCGTCAGCGGAGATGCGCGCCAGCTCGGCCAGCTTGTGGAGATCTATCTCGACAATGCACGGAAATACGCCTCCGGCGGCACGGTCGCCGTCCATCTTTCCCGGTGCGGGAAGGGCCGCTGCCGTCTGTCCGTCTCAAACGAGGGCGAAGCCATCGCGCCGCAGGCGCTGCGGCAGATCTTCGACCGCTTTTCCCGTGCGGACGCCGCGCGGACGCGCGACGGCAGCTTCGGGCTCGGGCTTTCCATCGCGCAGGCCATCGTGCAGACGCACGGCGGCAGCGTCTGGGCAGAGAGCAAAAACGGCGTCAACACCTTCTTTGCCGAGCTGCCGGTCCTCTCCGGGCATGAAAAACGCCAAGAGACGCCAAAAAAGGGTATATGATTTTGTGCAGAGCGCCGGTACGCCTCCGGTTGCAATGCAGCGGAAAAAGTGGTATATTAGAAATGATATAAAGTGGAAGGCGGTATGGCTATGAACACACAGCATTTGCAGTACATCATTGAGATCGAGCGCACCCGGTCGATCTCGCAGGCAGCGGAAAATCTGTTTATCGGCCAGCCGAATCTCAGCCGCATTCTGCATGATGTGGAGCAGATGCTGGGCTTCCGCATTTTTGAGCGTTCCACACGCGGCGTCCGGCCCACAACGCGCGGCACGATCTTTCTGCAGCACGCGAAATCCATCCTGCGCGAGACGGAGGCCATTGAGGCCCTCGGCCCCAAGCGGGCCGTCGCGAACCGGCTGCGCGTGTGCATCCCGCGTTCGGCGGCCATGCTGGATCTGACGGCGCAGTATCTGGCCGGTCTTCCCCGGGCAGAGCCGGTCGACGCGGTCATCCGCGAATGCCACGCGCGCACGGCGCTTGAAACGCTTGCAAGCGGCGAGACGGAGATCGGCGTGATCCGCTTCCGTTCGGAATACCGCGACTATTTTGACGAGCAGACCAGCGCCCGGGGTCTGAGCTTCGAGCTTCTGAGCAAATACCACTATCTTGTCACCATGAACCAGTCGCACCCGCTGGCCGGGCGCAGCTCCGTCCTTCGCGCAGAGCTTGACGGACTGCCGGAGATCGTCCACGGGGACGTGTTCCGCGTGCAGGGCAAGCCCGAGGAGCCGGTGCGCCGGAAGATCTACTGCGTCGACCGTCTGGCCCAGATGACGCTGCTCGAAACGATCCCGGGCGCTTATATGCTGGCCCCGGACATCCCGGAGCACTGCATCCAGCGCTGGAATCTCGTCCAGATCCCGTGCAGCGACAACCAGAGCTTGTATCTCAACGCGCTGGTATATCATAAGCAATATGCGATGAGTGAGATCGAGGCAGGATTTGTCCAGTTCGTGCGGGAGCACAAGGCATCTGTCTGACGCTTTCCGCCCAAACGGAGCCAAACCAGCATATCAAAAAGAATATATCCGTGCATAAAAAAGCATTGGTGCTTCCAGCATAATACCGATATAATTTTATCGTAATAACCGATAAATTTATATCGGTATATTTTGTTCGATTCAAAACTTGAATTGGGGGTTTTTGTGTATGAGTAAGATCACTGTTATCGGCGCAGGCAGCGTCGGCTCCACGATCGCGAACGACCTGATGATCCAGGGTATTGCATCCGAGATCGTCCTGATCGACGTCAACAAGCAGAAGGCCTTTGGCGAGGCCATGGATATCTATCAGGGCGCACCGTTCTGTTCCCCGACGATCGTCCGCTCCGGCGACTATGACGCTGCCTCCGGCTCCGACATCGTCATCATCACCTCGGGTCTTCCCCGCAAGGCCGGACAGAGCCGGCTGGAGCTGGCGCAGGCCAACGTCAACATCATCAAGGACATTGCCCCGCAGATCACTGCCGCCGCGCCAGACGCCATCTATATCATCGTATCGAACCCGGTCGACGTGCTGACATATGTGTTCCACAAAATTTCCGGCGTTCCCGAGAGCCACATCATCGGCTCCGGCACCATCCTCGACACCAGCCGCCTGCAGTCGACGCTTGCCAAGCGCTTCTGCATCAGCCCGAAGAATGTCCACGCGCACGTCTACGGCGAGCACGGCGACTCCTCCTTCGTCCCCTGGAGCCTTGTCCACATCGCGAACAACCACATTGACTCCTATAAAGAGCATTCCCCTGACCGCGACCGCATCAAGTGGGAGCAGAACTATGAGGAGATCGAGCAGTTTGTCAAGACCTCCGGCGCGCAGGTCATCAAGAACAAGGGCGCAACGTTCTATGCCGTCGCCATGTCGGTCTGCCATCTGTGCAAGTGCGTGCAGAGCACGGCGGGCACAGCCGTGACCGTCTCGACCATGATGCACGGCGAATACGGCGTATCCGACGTCTGCCTGTCCACGCTCGCGCTGGTCGACAATCAGGGCGTGCGCGGCAAGATCCTCAACCAGCTGACCGACGGCGAGGTCGACAAGCTCCGCGCCAGCGCGGAAAAGCTGAAGGAAGTCATCCGTCAGGTCGAGATTTGAGAAAAGAAGGAGAACAAACGATGGAATATCGCGTCGAACACGATTCCATGGGTGAGGTCCGCGTCCCGGCGGACAAATACTGGGGCGCGCAGACCGAGCGCAGCCACAATAACTTCCCCATCGGCGTCGGCATCGAGACGATGCCCGCTGAGATCATCCACGCCTTCGGCATTCTGAAAAAGGCCGCCGCCCGCGCAAACCGCGCCCTGCGTCCCGAAAAAATGACCGAAGAAAAGCTCTCCGCCATTGAGCAGGCGGCGGACGAGGTCATCTCCGGCCAGCTTCTGGACAATTTCCCGCTCGTCGTCTGGCAGACCGGCTCCGGCACACAGTCGAACATGAACAGCAACGAGGTCATTGCCAACCGCGGCAATGACCTCGCAGGCAAAAAGCTGCTGCACCCGAACGACGATATCAACATGTCCCAGTCTTCCAACGACACGTTCCCGACGGCCATGCACATCGCGGCGGTCTGCGCGATCGAGGATAAGGTGCTTCCGGCTATCGACACGCTGACCGCAACGTTCCGCCGTCTGGAGGAAGAAAACACGGGCGTCGTCAAGTCCGGCCGGACGCATCTGCAGGATGCTACGCCCATCTCCTTCCCGCAGGAGATCTCCGGCTGGAGATCGAGCCTGGAACGGGATAAGGAGCTGCTGCTTCTGGCCGTAAAGCCCCTCAAGGAGCTGGCGCTCGGCGGCACCGCCGTCGGCACGGGCCTCAACACGCCGAAGGGCTTTGACACCGCGGTCGCCGCTGAAATTGCAAAGCTCACCGGCAAGGAGTTCAAAACGGCAGAGAATAAATTCCACGCGCTGACCAGCAAGGACGAGATCGTCTTCGCGCACGGCGCACTCAAGGCGCTGGCCGCCGATATGATGAAGATCGCGAACGACGTGCGCTGGCTGGCCTCCGGCCCGCGGGACGGCCTCGGCGAAATTTTCATCCCCGAAAACGAACCCGGCTCGTCCATCATGCCCGGCAAGGTCAACCCCACGCAGTGCGAGGCCGTCACGATGGTCGCCGTGCAGGTCATGGGCAACGACGTGGCTGTGTCCATGGCCGCGTCGCAGGGCAATTTTGAGCTGAACGTGTTCATGCCGGTCTGCATCTATAATTTCCTGCAGTCGGCAAGACTTCTGGCCGAGTCCATTGTCTCGTTCAATGACCGCTGCGCCTGCGGCATCCGCGCCAACCGCGAGAAGATGGAGCATAATCTCCATAACTCCCTCATGCTCGTCACGGCGCTGAACCCGTACATTGGCTATGAAAACGCGGCGAAGACCGCGAAGAAAGCCTATAAGGAAAACATCTCCCTCAAGGAAGCCTGCGTGAGCCTCGGCTTTTTGACGGCGGAGCGCTTCGACGAGGTGTTCCACCCGGAGAACATGATCTGACGGGAGGACACGCAATGAATTACAGCTATTTCCCCGGCTGCACGCTCAGGACAAAGGGCGCGCAGCTGGATAAGGCCGGACGGCTTGCAGCGGAAAAGCTCGGCTTTTCGCTGTGTGAGATCCCGGAGTGGCAGTGCTGCGGCGCGGTATATCCGCAAGCAAACGACGAGATCGCCACACGGCTCTCCTCCGTCCGGGCGCTCATGGCCGCGCGTGACGCGGGCCAGCCGCTGGTATCCCTCTGCTCTGCCTGCCATCACGTTTTAAAGCGCGTGAACGGCGATATGCAGCACAACGAGGACATCCGCACAAAGGTCAACAATTACTTAAAGCCGGAAACGCCCTACGAGGGCGAGACAAAGGTTCTGCACTATCTTGAGGTGCTGCGCGACGAGATCGGCTGGGATGCGGTCAAGGCAGCGGTCGTAAAGCCGCTCACGGGCCGGAAGATCGGTGCGTACTACGGCTGCATGCTCCTGCGGCCCAGCCGCGAGATGCAGTTTGACGACCCGGAGAACCCGAACATGCTCGAGAATTTCATCCGGGCCATTGGCGCCGAGCCTGTGATTTACGCGCAGCGCAACGAATGCTGCGGCGGCTACATGGCGGTCGAGAACAAAGCCTACGCCGCAAA
>CAKUND010000020.1 GCA_934668295.1 uncultured Oscillospiraceae bacterium | reverse complement strand
TCCGCGATCACGGAAAAATCGGCGCAGACCATCCGCGTCGCGGCCTATGCCAGCATCGCCATGCGCTGGATGCCGGAAATTCTCTACCGGTTCCGGCGCGTCTGCCCGCATATCGACGTCGATCTGCGGACAGTCGACCATGAGCTTGAGCCGTTTGAGCTGCTCGAGGCGTGGCGCACGGACGTGATCTTTGCCGCGCGGCAGAGCGCCTTTTCCTGCGACTGGACGCCGCTGCACAACGACGCGATGTACGCCATTTTACCGGCGGATTACCCAACGGATGGACGCGAGACGTTCCCGATCACGGAGTACGAGGGCCGGGATTTTCTGATGCCCTACGGCCGGTTTGACATCGACGTGGGCGCGGCGTTCCGGAAATACGGCGTGAAGCCCGTCATCCGCCCCTGCCATGTCGACGACGAGACGGTTATCCGCATGGTCGGCAAGGGGCTCGGGGTCTCAATGATGGCGGAGATGATGATCCGGGGCAAGCTGAACGGCGTGAAGACGCTTCCGGTCAGCCCCGGCGTCAGCCGGGAGCTCGGCATGGGCCTGCGCCCGGGCGGCCATCTGTCGGAAGGCGTCGCCCGCCTGCGCGAATGCGTGCTGGAATTTATCGGGGAGCTCTGAATATGGAAAAAGGCTGCCGGACGGCAGCCTTTTTATTTGATCTTACCGTTTTTCTGTCAAGATCCCGCGCAGGTCGTAGATCGCGTGGCGGGGACATTTGACGGCGCACTGGCCGCAGGACAGGCAGACGGACTCGTCGATATGGGAGAGATTGTCCGTCACGGTGATCGCGCCGGCCGGGCAGAGCTTCTGACAGATGCCGCAGCCGATGCAGCTAACCTCGCACATCTTCCGCGCGTCCTTGCCGGGGTCTTTATTGGAGCATTTGACGACGACGGGGTTTGCGCACTCGTGAATGCGGATGAGCTCGCGCGGGCATTCGCGCACGCATTTGCCGCAAGCGATGCACTTGTCCTCGTTGACCTCGGCCACACCGTATTCGTTCAGGGCAATGGCCTCGAATTTGCAGACATTCACGCACAGCTCGCAGCCGACGCAGCCATATTGGCAGTCCGCCGCAGCGCGGCAGCCGCCGTTGCAGGCGACGAAGGCGGCCTGATAGGGGAAGCGTTTTTTGATGGCCATCTTACTTTCCCTTCCTTTCATACGGCGTGTTGGCAAGCGGCAGCTTCGTGCGGCGTTCGCCGTCGTAGCGGAAATAGGCGTCGGCGATGGCGGGCGCGGTGGGGATCGACGTGATCTCGCCGATGCCGATCGCGCCGCAGGCGACGTCGAGACCCGGCTTGTCGACCACGATGGGTACGATCTTCGGGATCTCATGCGCCCGGAACAGGCCGAGCTCGCCGTATTTTTCGATGGGCTTGCAATTATCGTCGATCGGGTACTGCTCGCGCAGGGCATAGCCCATGCTCATGACGACGCCGCCCTCGATCTGGCCCTCGCACGAGCGCGGGTTGACAGCCTTGCCGACGTCATGCGCGGCGACGAGCGATTCGACCTTTCCAGTCTTCTTGTCGACGACGCACATCTGCGTGGCGTAGCCGTAAGCCACGTGGGACACGGGGTGCGGCACGTCCGCGCCGAGCTTATCGGTCTTGGCAAGATATTCGCCATAGAATTCCTGCCCGGCAAGCTCCGCAAGCGTGTGGGTTTCCAGCGCTGCGGCAAGCTTTTCACAGGCACGCCGGCACGCCTCGCCCGTCACAAGCGTCTGACGGGAGCCGGAGGTATCGCCGGAGTCCGGCGCGATCCAGGTATTGGAGCGTTCATAGACGATATCGCCGCGCTTCAGCGGCGTATTCGTGACGATCATCTGCACGAGCACCGTACCAACGCCCTGGCCGATGCAGGAAGCGCCCGCATAGATATGCACCTTCGCGTCGCTTTCCACGATCAGCTTGCAGCGGCCCCAGTCGGGGATACCAACGCCGACGCCCGCGTTTTTCATCGCGCAGGCGATGCCGACAGGCTTGCCCAGCTTCATGGCCTCGTCATAATACGGCTTGACTGCTTCAAGCGTTTCAACAAGGCCCGTTTCCGCGCCGACGATCTGGCCGTTCGGCAGCTCCTGCCCGGGCCGGATGGCGTTGCGGTAGCGGATCTCCCACGGGGTGATGCCGACCTTATCGGCCATTTCATTCAAAAGCGTCTCGGTGGCAAAGCACGTCTGCGTGACGCCGAAGCCGCGGAACGCGCCTGCAGGTGGGTTGTTGGTATAATAGGCCGTGCCTTCGATCTCGAAATTCTGATAATTGTACGGGCCTGCCGCATGCGTACACGCACGCTCGAGCACCGGGCCGCCCAGAGAGGCGAACGCGCCGGTGTCGGAATAGACCTTGGCCTTGACGCCCTGAATGATGCCGTTCTCGTCGCAGCCCATGGTGAAGTCCATCCAGAACGGGTGGCGCTTGGGGTGGATGAGCAGGGATTCCGGACGCGTCAGCTTGACCTTGACAGTTCTGCCGGTTAAGTACGTGATGAGCGCAGCGTGGTGCTGGACGCTCATGTCCTCTTTTCCGCCGAAGCCGCCGCCGACGAGCTGGTTCTGTACGCGAACCTTATCAGAACCCAACAGGAGCTTGCATTCGTGCAGCGTCGTGTGCGAGGACTGGTCGGTCGAGAGGACCATGACATAGCCGTCCGGATCGATGTACGAGACCGCGCATTCCGGCTCCAGGAACGCGTGCTCCGTCCACGGCGTCTCGAAATGCTGCGAGATGACATATTTGGAGTTTTTGATGGCCGTATCCGCGTCGCCGCGCGCGATATGCTTATAGGCCTGCACATTCGATTCTTCCTCGTCGAACACAAGCGGCGCGTTTTCCGCCCACGCCTCGGGCGGGTTATGGACGGCGGGCAGCGGCTCATAGGTCACTTTTACAAGCTTTTTCGCCTTTTCCAGAATCTCAGGCGTTTCCGCGACCACAAGCGCGATCGCGTCGCCCAGATAATGTGTCAGCCCGCCGATGGGGATGAGCGAATACTGGTCGTGCTTCAGATGGCCGACCTTGTTTTCGCCGGGGATATCCGCCGCCGTAATGACGCGCACGACACCGGGCAGCGCCGAAGCCTTCGACGCGTCGATGGCAAGGACTCTGGCCCGCGGATACTGGCTGCGCACGGCGGAGCCGTAGCACATATCGGGCAGGTACCAGTCGTCGGGATATTTGCCGTAGCCCAGGACCTTCTCCTCCACGTCGATGCGGTGAACGCTCGAGCCGAGCTTCCAGTCGTTCTCCGACGGCTCCGGGATCACGCCCTCGCGGCGGCATTTTGCTGCCAGGCGTACGGCGTCCATGATCTTCACATAGCCCGTGCAGCGGCAGTAATTGTTGCGCAGGGCATAGCGGATCTGATCGTCCGTCGGGTTCAGATTCTGGTCGAGCAGCGCCTTTGTGCACAGCACCATGCCCGGGATGCAGAAGCCGCACTGCACGGCTCCGGCTTCGCCGTAGGCGTAGGTGTAGAGCTTCTTTTCCTCGTCCGTCAGACCCTCAACGGTGATGATGTGACGGCCAGACAGCGAATCGGTGAACGGGGTACAGGCGCGGATGGGAACGCCGTCAATGAGTACGGTGCACGCGCCGCAGGCGCCCTCCGAACAGCCGTCCTTCACGCTTGTCAGATGCAGCGTATCGCGCAGATAGCGCAGCAGGCGCTGGTTTTTTTCTACCGTGACTTCCGTTCCGTTTACAAAAAATACGGCCATGGCAAAAAACTCCCTTCATTCGAATTTCGGCTCTCACGTCACAGCCGCAGCTGTTCTCGGCACAGGGCCACCGTAATTCCGAAGTTTCCCGGCCACGGGACATAATTCCTAAAAATCTTTTATTATTATACAATATTTTTTTGCATGTTGCAAGGAGCGGCGCACACTGTCGTTATTCTTTTTATAAATAACGTCTCCTCTCATCAGGCGCAGACATCCCTTACACTGTTTCGGAATAGCTCCCAAGGTAGCACACGTGCTCACAGACGGATTCCAGCTCACCGAGGAGCTTCGGGAGCTCCGGCGAGTAGACGGAGGCTTCGAGATCGAAGTAGAACCGGAACGTATCATCCGAGCCGGGGATGGGGCGGCTTTCCAGCTTTGTCAGGTTGATGCCCCGGCCATAGATGCGCGCCAGCACCTGATAGAGACTGCCAGGTTCATTGGAAAGCGTGACGAGCAGGCTCGTCCGGTCAGCGCCGGGATAGACCTCGGGCTTGGCCGCGATGCAGATGAAGCGGGTGTAGTTGCCGTGCTCGTTCTGCACACGCTCCTGCAGCGGCTGCAGGCCGTAAATTTCCGCACAGGCCGGCGAGGCGATGGCGGCCAGATCGCGCCGGCCGGACTCGGCGACCATGCGGGCCGCCGCCGCGGTATTTTCGCAGCGCGTCACGGTCACGTTCGGCAGCCGCTTTAAAAATTCGGAGCACTGCTCCAGCGCCTGTCCGTGCGAGACGATCTCGCAAACCTCGGACAGCTTCACGCCCGGCAGAGCAAGCAAGCTGTGATCCACGCGCAGGCGGACGCTGCGGACAATGGAGAAGTTGTGCTTCTGCATGAGGTCATACACCGCGTTGACCGAGCCCGCCGTGCTGTTTTCCAGCGGCAGAACGCCGTATTGGCACAGACCCTGCTCAATGGCGGAGAAGACCTTGTCAAACGTTGCGCAGAAGAACACGCTCGGATGCTGGAACAGCTTGTCGCAGGCCTGCTGCGAATATGCGCCCTCAACGCCCTGGCAGGCGACGGCTGCGGCAGGCGGGAACAGCTGCGGCGTGCTTTCCAGCGCCGTTTTCAAAAGCGCCGGAAGCGTCGTTTTTTCGTCCAGCAGATCGTGCTGGTAGCTGCGGCTGAGGGAGAACAGCAGCCGGTAGAGGCTCACGGCCTCCTCCTGCAGCGCCTCCGGCGCGGTCTTTACGATCTGCGCCAGCTTTTCCCGCTCCCGTCCGGCGTCCAGGACCGGCAGTCCGTGCGCTTTTTTATACGATGCGATCCCCGCAGCCGTCTGCATCCGCTCGGCAAACAGCCGCAGAAGCTCCGCGTCGATCCGGTCGATCTGTGCTCTGTAATCAGAAAGTTCCATAGCGATATCCATCCTTTCAGAAAATACAAACAAAAAACGCGGCACAGCGTAATCTGTGCCGCGTTGCGAACCTGACTTTGTTTCTGCGCATCACAAATTACCCTTACTGCAGGCCAGTAAAGGTAAAGAAAAACGCGAACATGGCAGAAACGTACATCGTAATGACCTCATTTCGAAGATGGCATCATGGTAGCAGAACGGGACAGGAATGTCAAGCCCTTGCACGCAGCTTTTCCAGAAGCGCGTTAAAATAGTCCGGCAGTTCGCAGGAAACGGTCACAGGCTTTCCTGTGCGCGGATGCACGAAGCGAAGCTCCTTCGCGTGCAGGCACTGGCTGTCCTGCCCCAGCTCGGGCTTTTTATGGCCGTATACCATGTCTCCCAAAATCGGGTGGCCGCGGTAGGCCATGTGGACGCGGATCTGGTGCGTCCGGCCCGTTTCCAGCCGGCACTCGACAAGCGTATAGCCGGAAAAGCGCTCCAGCACGCGCCAGTGCGTCACGGCGCTGCGGCTGTTTTTCTCCGTGACGGCCATTTTCTTGCGATCCGCCGGATGGCGGCCGATGGGCGCGTCAACGGTGCCGGAATCGTCCCTGACATTGCCGCAGACGATGCACACATACGTCCGGGACAGGCTGTGATCCTTCAGCTGCGCGGCAAGCGCGGCGTGCGCGAAGTCATTCTTGGCCGCAATGATCAGCCCGGACGTGTCCTTGTCAATGCGGTGGACGATGCCGGGGCGCTTTTCCCCGCCGATGCCGGACAGAGAATCGCCGCAACGGGCCAGCAGCGCGTTGACAAGCGTCCCGTCCGCGTGGCCGGGGGCCGGGTGGACGACGAGCCCCTTGGGCTTATTGACGACGATCACGTCCGCGTCCTCATAGCAGACCTCGAGCGGAATGTCCTGCGCTTCGATGGGAACCTCGCGCAGCTCGGGCAGCACAAGCGTCAAAGCAGTCCCGCTCGGGAGCTTTTCGTTTTTTTTGACGGGCCTTCCGTCCCGCGTGACCGCGCCCTGCTCGATCAGGCGCTGGGCCTGGCTGCGGGTCAGCTCCGGCACGAGGCGGCTGAGCGCGCTGTCGAGCCGTTCGCCGTCTCTGTCAAGCGTCAGCGTCATGCGATTTCTTCTGCTCCTTCGGCTTATCGGCCAGCAGCTCCTTGTCCTTCGTCAGAATATAGACCACGAGGATCAGCGCGCCGAACGTGATGAACAGATCCGCCACATTGAACGTGGAGAACCACGGGATGCAGATCATGTCGATGACAAGGCCGGTGGAGATACGGTCGATGAAATTGCCGATCGCGCCGCCGGTGATGGCCGCGATGCACCACAGCTCCGGCGTTTTTTTGAACCATTTTTTCACGAGCACATAGATCACGACCGCGAGATACACCGCTGTCATGACCACGAACAGCCACCGCGCGCCGCGCAGCAGGCTCAGCGCCATGCCGTCGTTCGTGATATAGTGCAGCTGCAGCCAGCCGGGGATGAGCGTGACGGTCTTCCCCACGAGATTGGCCGCAGCCAGATATTTTGTCAGCTGATCGACCGCGACGATCGCAGCCGTAAACAGCGCAAGCAGCAGATAAAGCAAAGCAGTTCCCCCTTCCGGTAAGTGGGAACATCATACCATATTTTCACCGGCATTGCAACGCCGCAAAATGGCCCGCGGGGAGTTCCCCACGGGCCGGTCTGGTTATGTATTACACGTACTGCTGGGTGTCGACGTCGATGACGCCGCGGGTGGTGATGCGGAGCTTGGGGATGACGGGCAGGGCCATGAAGCTGAGCGTCATGAACGGGTCGATGCCGCGGCTGACGCCGAGGGCAAAGGCCGCGTCCTTGGCCGCCTCAAGCTGGTCGTTGACCTCGGTCAGCGGGCGGTCAGACATGATGCCCGCGATTTCCAATACAACATCGCCCTTTACCATCCCGTTTTCGACCACGACGATGCCGCCGTGGTGCTCAACGATGTAATTCGCAGCGAATGCCATATCGGCGGAGTTCGTGCCGACGACGATGATGTTGTGCGAGTCGTGCGAAATGCTGGTCGCGACCGCGCCGGATTTCAGGCCGTAGCCCTGAATGTAGCCGAGGCCGATGTGGTGCGTGCCCTTGTGGCGCTCGACGACGGCGATCTTCAGAATGTCCTTCTCCAGATCGACATGGTCAGCATAGCCGTTGTCGGTCGTGATGATCTCGCCCGGGATCATGCCCAGAACGCCTCTCTGGCGCGTGTCGCGGAAATCATCGGGCGTGAGTGTCGAGACGTGGAAGGTGTCATGAGCGCGCTTGTCGAGATATTCCTCGATCTTCGGCGCTTCAAAGTCGCGCAGCTCACCGTTGTTCCAGTACAGGACGCCCTTCTTGAAGACCATTTCGACGTTGAAGTCCTTGAAATTGTCGATCACGGCGAAGTCGGCAAGATACCCGGGCGCGATCGCGCCGCGGTTATTGAGCAGGAAATAGCGCGAGGCGTGGTGGCAGGCGGCCTTGACGGCGATGATGGGGTCGACGCCGTATTTATTGATGGCCTCACGGGCGATGTAGTCAATGTGGCCCTTTTCCAGCAGATCGCTCGGGTGCTTGTCGTCGGTGCAGAACATGCAGCGCTCGGCGTACTGCGGCGTGAGCAGGGGAGCGAGCGCTTCCAGATTGCGCGCGGCGGTGCCCTCGCGGATCATGATGAACTGACCGCGCTGCAGCTTGGCAAGCGCGTCCTCCATCGTGGCGCATTCATGGTCGGAATAGACGCCGGCGGCGACGTAGGTGTCGAGATCCTTGCCCTGCAGGCCCGGCGCGTGGCCGTCGATCTTCTTGTGGTGTGCCTGCGAGGCGACGATCTTCGAGACGACCTCGGCGTCATTGTGGATCACGCCGTAGGAGTTCATCATTTCGGCAAGGCCCTGCACTCTGGGGTAGTCATAGAACGAGTCGATGGCGCGGTAGTCCAGATTCGCACCGGATTCGTCCATCGGCGTGGCCGGGACGCAGGACGGCAGCATGAACCGCACGTCGATGGGCAGACCCTCGGTCGCCTGGAACATGTAGTCGATGCCGTCGGTGCCCATGACGTTGGTGATCTCATGGGGGTCGGTGATGACGGTGGTCGTGCCGTGCGGCAGCGTCGCGCGGACGAATTCCTTCGGCGTGACGAGGCTGGATTCCAGATGGATGTGCGCGTCGACGAAGCCGGGGCAGACGATCTTGCCGGTCATATCGTATTCGACCTCGCCCTCGTAGCTGCCGAGGCCCACGATCAGGCCGTTCGCCACGGCGATGTCGCACGTCAGCAGCTCGTTGGAGAACACATTGACATATGTCGCGTTTTTCAGCACCAGATCGGCCTTCTGCCGGCCGGAGGCGGCCTCGATCACGCGCTGCTTCTTTAACAGCTTCCGCTGGATCTTTGCCGCGTAGCTTTCAATGGGAAATGCCATGGAACATCTTCCTTTCTGTGTTCAGTTTTGCTTGTATCTGATATTAGATGGAATTATAGCACCGTACCTGCCGCTTGTCCATGTTCATTTTCCACGGAATGTCGCAGATTCTTTTTTGCAATCTGTACAGAAACTGCGAAATATGGTATGCTGAATGCACAACAGGAGGCGAGTGCTATGAAATTACTGATGCACATCTGCTGCGCGCCCTGCGCGAATATGCCGATCGACGCGCTGCGCGCGGACGGGATCGACCTGACCGGCTACTGGTACAATCCCAACATCCACCCCTTTACTGAATACCGCGCCCGGCGGAACTGTCTGCAGGAATATGCGAAGGCCATCGAGCTGCCGCTTCTCGTGCGCGACGATTACGGCCTGCGGCCATTCGTGCGCGAGGTAGCGGACGATATCGCGGGCCGGTGCGTCAAATGCTACGAAATGCGGCTTTTTGAGGCGGCACGGGCCGCGAAGGAGGGAGGCTTCGACGCGTTTACGTCGTCGCTGTTCATCAGCCCCTATCAGAAGCACGAGCTGATGCGCGACGTGGCCTACCGCGCGGCGGAGGAATACGGCGTAACATTTTATTATCAGGATTTCCGCCCCATGTTCCGCGACGGGCAGACCCGCGCGCGGGAGCTGGGCTTTTACATGCAGAAATACTGCGGCTGCATCTTCTCCGAGCAGGAGCGCTACCAGAAGCCGGGACGGATCATTCCATGAGTGGGATACCTGAAACTGCAAGCAGGTAGGGGCGGACGACTCTTGTCCGCCCGCAGAACGCAGCGTTTTAACGGAAATCCTCGGCGAATTCGCAGCTTCCCAGCGGCAGTGGGCATCGGCCCCTACGTCCACGTTGGAAAGTGTCTACGGATTCGCCGGGGATTTTCGATGATTCAGTACATTCTGCGCACCATTCAGCACTTCCCTGCTTTATGGAGCTTCCGGATGAGCACGACAGCCAGCGCAATGACGAGCGCGCTGAACGCGCCTACGCAGGCCAGGCGGATGAGCAGAGCGCGATGCGCGGACTGCTGCCTCGCGGCCTCCTGCGCTGCTTCCTCGGCAGCTTTTTGTGCTTCTTCGCGCGCGGTCTGCTCCTCGGCCTGACGCTGCAGCGCAGCCTGCCGTTCTTCCTCGGCTTTCTTTTCTGCGGCGGCCTGCTGCTCGGCGGCAAGCCGCTCTTTTTCTGCCTGTTCAGCCTTCGCCTGTTCTTCAGCAAGGCGGGCGGCCTCGGCTTCCTTTTCCGCCTGCTCCCGCTCGAGCCGCAGCTGCTCGTCAAGATAGGACTTCAGCAGCACGGCCAGCTGTCCGCAGATCACGGAGCCGGCGCTCTGCCCGTCGGCATAGGCCATGTCCACATTGCCGCCCGGCCCATAGGACAGGCCATGCGTGTACACGGCAAGCAGGAACGGACGCTCGGCCCAGATGATGCCGACGTCGTTCTCCGCACCCTCATAGCTTCCGTATTTGTGCGCAATGGGCGTTTCATCCACATCGAGATATGTCTTGAAGTATGCGTCCGGACAGGCGATCTTCAGATAATCGATCAGCTCGGTATAGTGCTCCTGTCCATCCCATACGACCTTCAGCGTGTCCATCATCATGCGCGTGCAGAACACGTGATCATAGTAGTAATTCTGCGGGATCTCGTCGTCGGTCATGGTGAAATATTTGCGCATGGCGGTCTTGTATTCCGGCCAGTCGCCGATGCGCCGCCAGAGGGAGTATGAAAGCTCATTGTTGGAATAGACCAGCGACTGATAATGCACCTCGTCCAGCGAGGCGCCCCTTGTGATCATCGTGTCCCCGGTGATCTCGCCCGCAAGCTGCATATCATAATAATACAGGTTCAGCGGCAGCTTGTACGTGCTTGCGCCGTAGAGCATTTTCGTCTCGTTGAAATCATACTGTTCGCCCGTTTCCGGCACATAGAAACTGATCTCAAAATTGTCCTCAGTCAGCGCGTGCTCCGCGCGGAAGTCGTCCATCAGCTGCTCCAGCGTTTTTCCTGTGACATCGGGGGCCGTATATCCCTCCGCCGCCAGCACAGGCGCAGCCGCCTGCATAAGACACGCCGCACAGAGCAGCGCCGCCGCTGCCGCCCGGACTTTTTTCATTCTCATATCCGCTTCTCCTTCTGCGTTTTCAAGTATCTGCATCATACCGCAACGCGGCCGGATTTGCAACCATGCACCAAACGGGCAGGCCCGGCATATGGTAGGGAAGACAGAAAACATTCTTGTCTTTGAAGGAGGGGTTTTATGAATCAACCCTGCAATTATACGACGACCGGGGGCTGTCCCGAGCCGCAGGCGGCTCAGGGCTGCGCGTCCTGCTCCGGCGGCAGCCAGCAGACGTGTCCGCCGCCCTGCCCGCCGCCCTGCCCGCCGCCCTGCCCGCCGCCTTGCCCCGGGCCGGGACCGTTCCCGCCGTATCCGCCCCCGTTCCCGCCGGTCTGGCCGGGTGAGCGGCCGGTCGCACCGGTCACAGAGGCAGATGTCAGCTGCGGTTGCGGCTGTTCCTGCGCGCCGGGACTTGTTGCGGCACTGCAGCTGCTGTGCCGCCCGCGTTTCGCGGCGCTGACCGATTACAAGCAGTTCGCGTTCATCACGCGCGATTTCGTGCTCGGCACATCGCTGAACTGCCCCGCGACCGTCACAACTCCATACGACAACCTGACCGGGCCTCTGGACGGGGAATTTGTGAAGATCAAGCCGGATTCGTGTGAGAATTTAGAGGTTTCCGGCCAGATCTACTATCCCATTCCCCTTTGTACCGGAGGTGCGGAGGCGCCCTGCTGCGCCGAGGGTCCGTACTTTGACGCGGACTCCGTGCGGCTGTGCAGCCTGACCGCCGTCGCCTTCGGCGTGTCGGAGACGACCGACTTCCCCAGCGCGGAGGCGGCCTATAACGAGCTTGCAAAGCTCTTTTATCAGGCCACCCACGCCGGCTGCGGCCCCATGCCGTCGACGCCGGTAAAGCCCACGCCGTGCGACCGCTCGACGGGCGATATCGCCGGACGCGGCACAGTCTCCCTGACGGCGGGCCCGCTCGTCGTCGGCAACGCCAGCGTGCTCGGCGAGGTCGGAGATGTTCTGATCCTCGCCAACAGCGAAGACCGTCTGTTCTACTTCGTCTGCCGCAGCGCCGCCGGGTTTATCGGGTAAAAGACACCCCGCCGCATTCTAAGATGCGGCGGGGCAATTTGTCGTTATTCTACCGTGAATTCCGCGTACAGCGTGTAGTCTGTGCCGTCCGGCAGGATCACGGGCTGGGCGAGGCGGTAGTCTCCGGGTTCCAGCGCTCCGCAGAGCGTCTGCCAGTCGTAGTGCAGCGTGCAGACTGCCGGTTCCTGTGCGGCCTCGTCCGTCTGGCTCTGCGCCTTCAGCAGATTTGCCGCCAGCGGCTGCCACTCGCCATCCAGCAGCGCCTCCAGCCAGTAGTCGCTGCGCAGCGCAAGCACGGTGTCGTCTTCATTTGTCAGCGTGAAGTCCGCCGACGTGCACGTGATGCTCTCCGGCACGACTGTGAAGCAGTCCGCGCCCGGAAGTGTCCGGGTCTTCTGCCCGGCGGGCTCTGCCTCTGCCGGAGCCGCTTCTGCCATGGGCTCGGCGGGCGCTTCCGCGGCCTCCAACGACATCTCCTCCTCCGCAGGCGATTCCAGCGCTGCGGTATCCGCCGTCGGCGCGGGGGCTGCCATTGGGGCAGAAGCCGTCTCCGGTGCGGTCGAGCCCGCGTGGAACATCGGCACGACGAATGCCGCCGCGCCGATCACCAGCGCGCAGCAGGCCGCAAGCGCGGCCCATTTGACCCACACGCGCGGTGCTTTTTTGACCGGCGCATCGGCGCGGGCGATCAGATCGTCGCCGACGTCCCCGATGGCGCGGAACAGCTTTTCACTTTGCTCTTTCATACGATGATCCCCTCTCCGGCCAGATACCGGCGCAGCTTTTCCCGGGTTCGGAACAGGATGGATTTTGCGGTGTTCTCCCGGAGCGCATACCGCGCAGCGATCTCCTGCACGGTATCGACGTACCAGTACCGCCGCAGGAAGATGCTGCATTCGCGCTCGGGAAGCGTCCGCAGAAACCGGTCAATGGCCTCGGCCAGCTCCCGCGCCTCGAGCGTCTGCTCGACCCGGACGGAAGACGGAACGCATTCGGATAATTCATCCAGCGCCAGCGGCAGCGACCCGCCGCCGCGCTTTTCCGCATTCTGCCTGCGGCAGCGGTCAAAGGACAAATTGCGCGTGATCCTGCCCAGGAACGACGACAAAATCGACGGCCGCTGCGGCGGCATGGCGTTCCACGCGTGCAGCCACGTGTCGCTGACGCATTCCTCGCTGTCCTCGCGGTTTTTCAGAATATTATGGGCAATGGAGCGGCAATAGCCGCCGTATTTCGTATCCGTCTCGCTGAGCGCACGCTCCTCGCGCGCCCAGTACAGATCGATGATCGCGGAATCCTCCATGTCTGTGCTCCTCTCTGCCTATTGATACAGACGCAAACGCGCCTCCTTGGTTTCAGGATACAGTATAGCATTGCCAAAAAAATTTTTAAATGGTATACTGAAAAAAATGCTATGCAAAGGAGGCTTCCTATGGAGCTTCGGGTTCTGGCCGTCGGCGACGTGGTCGGAGACGGCGGGCTGCGGTGTCTGGAACAGCATCTGCGAAGCCTGAAAAAGATATCCCGCATCGATTTCTGCGTGGTCAACGGTGAAAATGCCAGTGGGACCGGTCTGACCCCCAAGCAGGCGGACCGGATGCTGGAGGCGGGCGCGGACGTCATCACACTCGGAAACCATTCGTTTGACCGGCGCGAGATCTGCACGTATCTGGACGACTGCCCCTATATCCTGCGGCCGGCCAATCTGCAGCCGAGCCTGCCGGGGCGGGGCTTCGGCGTGTTTGAGACGAAGATCGGGCAGGTCGGCGTTGTGAACCTGCTGGGCCGGTGCAATCTCGACTTCCGGCCGGACAACCCCTTCCGCGTGATCGATAAGATTTTGAAGGAGCTGGAGGGGCTGCCGGTGCTTCTGGATCTCCACGCCGAGGCGACGAGCGAAAAGCTTGCCATGGCCTATTATCTCGACGGAAAAATTTCCACCCAGTGGGGCACGCACACGCATGTGCAGACCGCGGACGAGCAGATCCTGCCGAAGGGCACCGGCTATCTCACAGACCTCGGCATGACCGGCCCCGTGCATTCCGTCATCGGTGTGAAGCCGGAGCAGTCCATCGCAAATTTCCGGGGGGAGCTGACCTCCCGCTATGAAGTCGCACCCGGGCCGTGCATGCTCACGGGCGCGATCTTTACCATCGACGCAAAAACAGGCCGCTGCACGGCGGCAGAAAGGGTGGCGCTCCGTGATTAAATTTCTGCATGCCGCCGATCTGCATCTGGACGCGCCGTTTGCCGCCCTCAGCCCCGAACAGGCCACCGCACGGCGGCAGGAGCAGCGCGCGCTTCTGACCGAGCTTGCCGAGGCGGCCAATGCGCATGACTGTGATCTTGTCCTGCTGGCGGGCGATCTGTTTGACAGCGCGGGCACGTCGGATGAAACGCTGCTGGCGCTCCGGCGGGCGCTGGCGTCGATCCACGCACCGGTCTTCATCAGCCCCGGCAACCACGACTGCCTGCTGCCCGGCAGCGCGTATCTGACGGAGCACTGGCCGGAAAACGTGCATATTTTCAAAACGGACAAAATCGAGGCGGTCGAGCTGCCGGAGAAACATCTGCGCATTTACGGCGCGGGCTTTACCGCGCGGCACGAAGGGCCGCTGCTCGAGGGCTTTCACGCGAAGGCCGACGGCCGGATGAACCTCATGGTCCTCCACGGGGACGCGACGCAGGCGGCCTCGCCCTATAACCCCATCACGTCTGAGCAGCTGGAGACCTCCGGTCTTGCCTATCTTGCGCTTGGGCACATCCATCAGGCGAGCGGCCTGCTGCGGTGCGGGAACACGTGCTGCGCCTGGCCTGGCTGCACGATGGGGCGCGGCTTTGACGAGCTGGGGCAGAAGGGCGCATATCTTGGTGAGCTTTCCGACTCCGGCGTCCGGCTGGAGTTTCTGCCGCTGCATGGCAGGAAATACGAAATTCTCCGCGTCGAAGCGGGGGACGACGCGCTTGCCGCCGTCACGGCGGCGCTGCCGGCAGACACACAGAAGGATATTTACCGCGTGATCCTGACCGGCGAGGCGGAGCCGGTCGATGTGCCGGCGCTGCAGGCAGCGCTGGCCCCGCGCTTTTACGCTGTGACCGTCCGCGACGAGACGCGGCCGCGCCGCGCGCTCTGGGCCGGCGCGGAGGAGGACACGCTGCGCGGATTGTTCCTGCAGGCGCTCAGGGCGCAGTATGACGCGGCCCAGACGGAAGACGACAAGCGCAGGATCGCGCTGGCTGTGCGCTATGGCTGCGCGGCCATGGACGGAAGGGAGGCGGCGGAATGAAGCTCCTGCGCATGACCGCAACATTCGGCCGGCTCGAACAGGAGACGCTGACGCTCACGGAAGGTCTGAACGTCCTGCAGCTGCCGAACGAGGCCGGAAAGAGCACATGGGCGGAATTTCTGCTGGCGATGCTCTACGGCGTCGATACCTCCGAGCGTGAAAAAACGGGCGTTCTGCCCGTCAAGACAAAATATCAGCCGTGGAGCGGCAAGCCGATGGCGGGCGTGATCGAGCTTACGCACGCCGGACGGCGCATCACGATCACGCGCACCTCGACGGCCCGTGCGCCGCTCGGCACGTTTTCTGCCGTCTATACGGATTCCGGTCTGCCGGTCGAGGGCATGACGGGCGCAAACTGCGGCCAGATGCTTCTGGGCGTCCCGAAAAGCGTGTACCAGCGCAGCGCCTTTGTCCGGCAGTCCGGGCTCGGCCTGACGCCGGACGCCGATCTGGAGGCGCGGCTGTCCGCCCTGGTCACGACCGGGGACGAGGCCGTCAGCTTTGCCGCAGCCGATAAGCGGCTGCTCGCATGGCAGAACCGCGTCCGGCACAACAAGACCGGCCTCATCCCCGACGCCGAGCGAGAGCTTGCCGCCGTGGACGGCGCGCTGGCCGCGCTGGCGGGTGAGCACGAAAAAAATCTTTCCCTGCGCGCGCAGCTTCAGTCCCTGCAGGCGCAGCAGGCCGCCTGTGAGGAGGATCTGCTTGCACTGCGCGCGGCGGAGACCCAGCGAAAAAAAGCGCAGCTCTTTGAAGCAAAGCGCGCCGCCATGCAGGCGGCGAACCGCGAAAACGCCGCGTCCGCCGTATGTGCGCGGCTCCCGCGTGAGGACGCGCTGACTGCGCTTTCGCAGGAGGCAGCCGCCCTGCTCTGCCTGCCGGAGTCGGAGCCCGCCGCGCCCGTTCCCGCGCGTCCTGCCTGCCCGCAGGCGTTTTCCGGGGTGGACGAGGAGCGGCTGCTCGACAAGGCGCAGCGCGACACGCGCGAATTTGACCGATTGACTTCCAAAAAGCACCGTCCCGCAGCGCCGCTCTGGGTGCTTGCAGCGCTTTTGACCGGGCTCGGCGCGGCAGGCTGGTTCCTCCGGCACGAGCCGCTCGTGCCCGCCGCATTTGCGCTGGCAGCACTCGCCTGCGCCCTCATGGCGCTCATAAACGCGGCGCACGACCGGCGGCGCGAGGCGGAGCTTTCCGAGGCGCAGGCGCTGCTGGCGCTCTATGAAAACCACAGCCGCGACGAATTCTACGCCTATGCCGTTCAGTACCGCGACGCGCTGCGCGCGTGGCAGACGGCGTGCGAAGCTGCGGCCGCGCAGAACGCGGCCCGTGACGCGGAAAGCCGTCTGCGTGCAGAGCGCACGGCGGCGCTGCTCGGCAGCGTCCGCATGTTCGCGGAGGCAGAATCGCTGCAGGATGCACAGAACGCGATCTTATCCGCGCTGGCCGCTTACCGCACATGGCACGACGCGCAGCAAACTGCACAGCAGGCAAAAACGCGCTATGACGCGCTTGCGCAGGCTCTCGGTGAGCTCCCGGAGCTGCCTGCGCCCGCGCGCGATGTTTCCGGTCTGACGACCGGACAGGCAGAGGCCGCGCTTGCACAGACGCAGGCGCTGGCCGCCGCTGTGCAGTCGCAGCTCGACCAGAGCCGGGGCCGGCTGGAGCAGTTCGGATCGGAGGCAGAGCTGTCGGCAAAAAAACAGGCGCTCGCGCAGCGGCTGGATACGCTGAACGAGCGCCGTGAGGCGCTGACGCTGGCCCGGCAGACGCTGGCGCAGGCCAATACGGCGCTGGCCGAGCGCTTTTCCCCGCGGCTGGTACACGAGGCGTCGGAGATCTTCTCCGCGCTGACCAGCGGGCGCTACGCCCGCGTGCAGATCAGCCGTCAGATGGAGCTGGAGGCCGGGCAGCCGGACGCGGCCATGCGCCGCTCGCTGTTCCTGAGCGGCGGCACGGCAGACGAATTATATCTGTCCGTCCGTCTGGCAGTCTGCCGTCTGCTCCTGTCGGAGGACGCCCCGCTCCTTCTGGACGACGCGCTCGCCATGTTCGATGACGAGCGGCTGCGCCTGGCCCTGCGCCTTCTGCAGCGCGAGGCGGAAAGCCGCCAGATCCTCCTGTTCACCTGCCAGAGCCGGGAGAAGCAGGTCTTAGCCGCAGACGTCTGAAGCGGAGGCCTCGGCCTCGTTTGCCTGCTGGATGGTGACGCTTGGCTGCAGCGCGTCGGAGAATTCGAGCTGGATGACGGCCTGCGGGAAATTGACCGAGCAGGACGCCTGCTTGCCGCGCTCGGCGGAAAGCCGACCGGCAAGCGACAGCAGCTGCTGCAGAACCTCCCGGTTCAGTCCCCCGCCGCGCCAGTGGAACACAAACAATGGCTGCTTTTTGCGCAGCGCCTGCGCAAGCCGCTTTTCCAGCTCCTCCGGCTTTGTGAACGAAACGCTCCGGTAGTAAAAGTCCTTCCCGTCCGTACAGGCGGGGACGGGCAGGACGAGCGGCTCATGGTCGCGGAAGATCCTGCCGTCGTCGAGATTAAAATAGTCATACCGCTTTTCGCCCCGCTGGAGCGAATTGTCAAATGTCGCGTCGAGATGGTAATACCGTCCGCCGACGCGCACGACGTTCCACGCGTGGCGGTATTTGATCCCGCGCGCGGGGTCTGCCTCGCTGAGCGCGACGATGCACCACAGGCCGAGCTGGTCGCACAGCGCCTTGACAGTCTTCGCAATGCCCTCGCATACGCCGACACCCTGCGTCATGGGGCCGAGGATTTCATGAGAATACGGTTTTTTGAGCTTATCGTAGCGCACGTTTTCCAGGATGAAATCGTGCACGGCAAGCTCTTTTTCCGCCTCCGTCTTTCCCTCGAGCGGCCGCGTCAGCCGCGCCAGCCGGGCGGTCACGGCCTGCTGGTGCGCACGAATTTTGGCTTTGTCAAACAGATACTCCGGCAAAAGCTCCATATGCTCTGCTCCGGCCAGCCACCGGCAGCGGTAGCCGGTGACGTAAAAGAGCAGCGGCTCGTCGAGCTTCAGCCGCAGGTACACATCCGCAAGCTGCCGTTCATCCAGCATCGGAATGCGGATACCGGGCGCAAGCGCGCGAAAGCCGCCCAGAAGCGCGTCATACACGCTCTGGAGCGGCCGGGAAAGCTGTCCGTAATAATA
>CAKUND010000019.1 GCA_934668295.1 uncultured Oscillospiraceae bacterium | reverse complement strand
CTCTCCGGGCGCTCGAAGCTTTCGTCTGAGTATCAGGTCTCTCCCGAGACGATCCGCAAGTCCGTGCAGCTGCTGCGCGACATGCGGGTCGTGACCGTCAAGGAGCAGAGCGGCGTATACGTTCTGTCTGCGGAAAACGCGAAACGCTATTTGCAGATGGTCGGTGAAAAGCTTGCGCTGCGGCAGAAGAAGCAGCGGCTGCGCGCGCTGCTTGCCCAGCAGGAGTCTGTGGCGCGGCAGGTGTCGGAGCTGTGCGGCAGTATTCTCGACGATCCTGCGCAGCCCGTACCGGCTGCGGAGCAGCTGAAGCCCTTCTCCTGCCGCGTGCCGCAGGACTGGCCGGATGCGGGGAAAACCCTCGGCTCGCTCCACTTCTGGCAGGCGACGGGCGCGACCGTCGTCGCGATCGGACGCGCTGACGCGCTGACCGTCTCGCCGGGGCCGTATGCAGAGCTGTGCGGCGGCGATCTGATCATGTTTGTGGGTGACGCGGAGGCCCGGGAGGCCGTCGCCCGGTTTTTCAGCAAAACAGAAGTATCATGATCCGGCGGGTGTCTGCCTGCCGGAAGGAAAGGAGACACACGTGGTTCACAACGAAATTCACGCGCTCGATCTGGCGATCATCGGCGCATATCTCATTGCAATGGTGCTCATCGGCCTTGTAGTCGTCAAAAAGGTTCGGAGCATGGACGATTATTATCTCGGCGGGCGCTCCTTCGGGCCGCTGGTTCTGATGGCCACCGTCTGCGCGACCATCATCGGCGGCAGCGGCCTGATGGGGCGCGCGGGCGTCGCGTATTCGAGCGGCTTCAAGGCCATTATGACGGCGCTGCCGTATCTGCTTGGCATGTTCATCTTCTCTGGCTTCGCCGGGCGCATCTCGGACGTCGGCACGAAATTCGGCGTCACGTCCATCCCAGATCTCTTTGAGCAGCGCTTCGGCAAGACGTCCAAGGTCGTGCTGGGCTGCCTCATTGCGTTCACGATGATGGGCACGGTCGCCTCACAGGTCACGGCGACGGCCACGATCATCAACATGCTCGGCGGCGAGATCGGCATTTCCTATGAAATGGGTGCCTTGATCGCCTGCGCGGTCTTTATCATCTATACAGCCACGTCCGGCCTGTTCGGCGTCATTTATACGGACGTGTTCCAGTTTGTCATGCTGATTTTGTTCGTGTATATCCTGATCCCGGCTTCGTCGCTCGTCAAGCTCGGCGGGATCGGCAATTTTGTGCAGAATCTGGCACCCGAGCTGGCAAAGCCGTACATCGACGGCAGCATCGTCGGCGATATTATCACCTATTTTGTCTTCACGCTGGCCGGCGCGGAGATGTGGCAGCGGGCATTCGCTGCAAAAAACAGAAAATCCGCCAAGGAGGGGCTGTTCCTCGGGACGCTGGCCTATGGGCTGACGATCCCGCTGGTGTGGTTCATGGGCGTGGTTGCGCACCAGCTCGTCCCGGCGGAGAAGCTCGCGGCCTACGGCTCGACCGACGCGGTCGTTCCGGCGCTGGCAATCGAGATTCTCCCGGTCGGCCTGACAGGCTTGGCGCTGGCGGGCATTCTGTCCGTCATCATGTCCACGGCGGACAGCTATCTCATCGTCTCCGTGCAGACGTGCGTGCATGATATCTATAAGGTCTTCCGGCCGGACACGCCGGAAAAGAAGGAGCTGCGGCTCACGCGCGTGTTCGCCGTCGTTCTGCCGCTGGGTGCGCTGCTGATCGCGCTGTACATCAAAAACGCGTATAACATCCTCATGTTCGCGTGGAGCTTCTATGCCGCCGCGGCGGGGCTCCCGGCGTTCGCCGCGCTCTATTGGAAAAAGGCGACGAAGGCGGGCGTTCTGTCCGGCATGGCGGCGGGCTTTACGGTCACGATCGCGTGGAAGCTGCTGGGCCAGCCGTTCGGCCTCGGCGCGACGGTGCCGGGCGCGATCGCCTGCGCGCTGGCGCTCGTGCTGGTGAGCCTTGCGACATATAAAAGGCATCCGTCTGTCTATCTTGACCCGCGCAAGGCTTGACAACTGCTGTATGGAGCAGGTATTCTATCAGTAAGCGAAAGCTGTAATTTCAACGATGGAGGTCCATTCGATGAATGTCGTCAATTTTGGTTCTCTGAATATCGATCATGTCTACGCCGTCGACCATTTCTGCCGCGCGGGCGAGACGATCCACACAAAAAGCTATACCCAGAATGCAGGCGGCAAGGGGCTGAACCAGTCCATCGCCGTGGCGCGCAGCGGCCAGAAGCTCTATCACGCCGGTCTGCTCGGCGCGGAGGGCACGCCGCTGGCAGAGCTGCTGTCAAACTGCGGCATCGATCTGCGCTATCTGAAGCGCACGCAGATCCCGCAGGGCCACGCCATCATTCAGGTCGAGCCGAGCGGGCAGAACTGCATCTTCACCTACGGCGGATCGAACATGGCCGTTTCGCCGGAGGATATCGACGAGGTCTTCTCTCATTTTGACGCGGGCGATTATCTGCTGATGCAGAATGAGATGTCCAATCTGACCTATATGCTGCAGGCTGCCGTCCGGCGCGGGCTGCGCATCGTGCTGAACGTGTCGCCCATCTCGGAGGAAATTCTGCACGTCGATCTGAGCGGCGTCGACTGGCTGGTCGTCAACGAGATCGAATGCGCCCGCATGGCCGGCTGCGAGGATCCGCAGGAGGGCTATGAGACGCTCAAGCGGCGCTATCCGGAGCTTGGCATTCTGCTGACGCTCGGCTCTGCCGGCTCTGTCAGCTGGAAGGACGGCGTGGAGGTCCGGCAGTGCGCGTACCCCGTCAAGGCCGTCGACACGACCGGCGCGGGCGACACCTACATGGGCTACTTCGTCGGCTGTCTCGCGCAGGGCATGGATCGCCAGACGGCGATGCAGTATGCCTCCATGGCCTCCGCTATCTCCGTCACCCGTCCCGGCGCAGCCGTCTCCATCCCCATGATGGACGAGGTGCGCGCCGCCATCGAGGCGCTTTGATCAGAAGCAAACAAACAGCCCCGTTTCGCCGGATCGGCGAAACGGGGCTGTGCTTATTCTTCCGGCTTTTCCGGCGGCATCTGCGCGTCGATGGCGTCGTTGATAAAGCGGTTCATGCTCTTTCCCTGCGAGGCGGCATAGTCAGCGATCCGCTTGCGCTTGCCCTTCGGAACGACAACGCTGATGAAATCATATGCTTTTTTGTTATATCGCGCGGTCGCTTCCTTTTGCGCGTCTGAATACGCCATGCTCTCACCTCATGCTTATACTACTGTAAGTATGAGACAAGATGTATAATTCTATAAGTATATTTTTGTCGGAATGATACAATTTACATACTTATGGAAGTATACTATAATGGAAATATCAAGAAATTCCGACAGGAGGTTACATCATGCAATACCAAACATTCTACGCCGAAATGGTCTGCGCCGCAGAACGGGCCATTGAGGCCATCGAACAGGGCAATTACGGTCAGGCAAAGCAGATCCTGATCGACGCCGAGCAGCGCTGCGAAGCGCAGTATCTGGACGCGCCCGAGCCTCCCGCCGCCCCTTAAGCGGAGCATCTCCTGTAAGGGCGGGGCTCTGCGTCCGCCCGACAGAATGCAGCAGTTTCTCAAAAATCTGCGGCGAATTCGCAAACGCCTGCCCATTTCGTTGTAGGGGCCGATGCAGTGGGCATCGGCCCCTACAGCTCCCCTTATGAACCAAATGAAAAAAGAAGCCAACCCCAAAGTAAAGGGCTCTGGTGCTGAAAACAGCAACGGCCCGCGGGGGTTCGCTTCTTCTGATCCCAATGTACACAAATAAGCCATAAATGTCAATACAGGCTTTCCCCGTTTTTCGCAATTCCCCCGCCTGCCGTCTTCGCAATTCCCCCGCCTGCCGTCTTGCATTTGACGGTGGGATAGATTATAATGAATGTTGGTGTATAATTTATACCAGTTTTTGATGTTTCCGCCATGCCAGGCGTGCATGGAAATCAAAAAGACAGGCAGTTGGAACAATGGAGAAGAAGACGAAAACGAGGGGTTGGCCCGGCGGCTGGGCCGTGCTGCTGCTTGCGCTGCTGTGCGCGCTTTTGTGCGGCTGTCAGAGTGCGGCGGAGCCGGAGGCTTCCGACACGCAGGAGCCGGCCGCGCAGGCCGCTCCCCTTCCCGAGCCGGAGCCCGAGCCGGAACCGGACTATCATGCGCATCAGAATTTTATGACCGCGTCCGACGGCTTTTTTCGGCCGGACGCGCCGCTGCGCCGCGTGGACTGTGCGCAGCTGCTGTACAATCTGACGCAGAGCCGGCCCCGCAGCGCGGAGCCTGCGCAGTATGACGACGTGCTTCCGGGATCCTGGTACTACGAGGCGGTCAGCGCCATGGGCGGCTATCTGCCGCAGGAGGAGGGCGAGACGTGCTTCTTCCCCGGCGAGTCTGTCACGCCGGACGCATTTGTGACGGCGCTGCTCGCCGCGCTCGATCTGACAGAGCAGTCCGCTCCGCCGGAGCTGCTGCAGGCCGCACAGGCGCTGATGCCGGACAGCGCGCAGGAGGAGGAAGTGCCTGCGCCTGCCCCGATCACGCGCGCGCAGGCAGCGGTACTGGTCAACCGCGCGCTGGGCCGTGCGCCGGACACAGACGCGATCAACGGCGTCCGCCGTTCGCTGCTGCTGGACGTGCCGGAGGATCGGGCAGACTATGCCGATCTGGTCGAAGCCGTCCTGCCGCACGAGTATTATCTGGACGATGCGGATGCGCAGGAGCATTACCGCGCGGACGCGCTGGACGCGCTTTCGTTCGCGCCGGGGCTCCATCTGTCCGGCACGAGCGGCTTTTTTGTAAGGTCTGACGGCCGCGTCGCACGCGGCACGGGCTTCCTGAACGAGCAGGGCCGCCGGTATTACCGCTGCGACGAGTCGGGCCGGATCCTGGCGGACTATGCCCCGCATTATATCGAGGGTCACGCCGTCTTCATCCGTGCCGACGGCATTCTGCGCCGGAACTGCACCTTCGGCGAATACCAGTACGACGAAAACGGCTACTATACGACCGGAAACACCGAGCTGGATGAAAAGCTGGATGATTTCATCGCCGCCTGCACCACGGAGGATATGGCACAAGAGGATTGCCTGCACGCCTGCTACGACGCCGTCCGTGCGCTGCGGTATCTGGGCCGGAACCCGGCCTACGGCCCGGAGGTCAAGACGATCCCATACGACAAGCAGCTGGAATTTGCCGACAAGATCCTCACGACCGGCAAGGGCGACTGCTATAACTTTGCCGCCGTATTCTGCCTGCTTGCGAGGAAGCTCGGCTATCTGGCCTCGCCCATCGTCGGCGAATGCGGCTACAGCTGGAACTGGTACCCCATCGCGCACGGCTGGGTCGAGATCGAGCTGGACGGCGAGACCTTCCTCTTTGACCCGCAGATCGAAAACTATAACCTGCGTGCCGGCATCAGCAACGAGACGCACAGCGCCTGGCAGGTGACATATGAATCCGCGCCCGCCCGCTATCTGAAGCACTGACGGCCGCGCAGAAGGAGCGAGAAAGAACTGTGAAAAAGAAGCTTACGAAGATATTGCTGGTCTGCCTGCTGCTGGCTGCAGCAGCTGTCCTGACCGCCTGCGGCGAAACGCCGGAGTCCGCACAGACGCCCGCACCGGAGACGGCCTCCGCACCCGAGACGCAGAC
This sequence comes from uncultured Oscillospiraceae bacterium, assembly GCA_934668295.1. Classification (GTDB taxonomy): domain Bacteria; phylum Bacillota; class Clostridia; order Oscillospirales; family Oscillospiraceae; genus CAG-170. The sequence continues at coordinate 12,684 of CAKUND010000019.1, read as the reverse complement.
GCCTGCTGAACCGGAAGAACCGGCAGAGCCTGAACCCGAAGAAGCTCCCGCGCAGGCAGAGCCGGAGGCGGCAGACGAACCCGGCGCGCTGGAAACAGCGCTCAGCTTTGTCGACCAGGACGCGCAGCTGCTGCTGGACGCGCTCGGTGAGCCGCAGCAGAAGCTGTACGAGGCCTCCTGCTCCGGCCCGGGCGACGACGGGATCTGGATCTATGACGGACTGACCGTCTTTACCTATCTTGAAAACGGTGTCGAGACCGTCGTTGACGCGGAATGAGGACGGACGGCATGAAAAAAACACTCTGTCTGCTGCTGACTGCGCTGCTGCTGTGTGCGCTGCTCGCTGCCTGCGGCGAAAAAACGATTTCCGAGGCTGATCTTTCCCTGACCGTAAATGGAACCGCGGTGCGGCCCGATACGTCCGTTTCCGCGCTGCTGGATGCGTTCGGCGGGGACTATACCTATTCCGAGGCCGTCTCCTGCGTCTACACGGGGATGGACAAGACCTATGCCTATGACGATCTGATCCTCTACACCTACCCGGACGGCGATGCCGACCGCCTGCTGGAGCTTTACTGCACCGGAAACGTGCAGACCGCGCAGGGCATCGGGATCGGCGCGAGCCGGAAGGATCTCGAGGCCGCGTATGGAACAGGTCACACACAGGCCGGAGGCACCCTGACCTATGCGCTGTCTGCGCAGGATGAGCTGACCGTCCCCGCCTCCCTCTATTTTGAGCTGGACGGCGACACGGTCTGCGCCATCGGCCTGACGAGCGCGCACCGTGCGGAGTAAGGCCATGAAAAAGCTTTTTCTGCTGCTTCTGGCGGCAATTCTGGCGCTCGGCTGCGCCGCCTGTGCGGCAAAGCCGTATACGCCCGCAGGGGAGCCGACCGGCGATGCGGAGCTTGACGAGCAGGTCCTTGCACTTTTGCAGGAGCTTTGCGACCCGAAGGCTGACCTTGTCACAAATCTCGGCGCGGTCTATGATTTCCTCTGTACCGGCATTACCTACCGCGCCACGCTGGCCGATACCTCCGGCGGCTTTACGGACGAGCTGACCGACTCGCTCGCGCTCGAGCTGCTGCAGAAGCGCAAGGGCAACTGTGACGCGCAGGCCGCGCTGACGGCAGTCCTGCTGCGGCGCATGGGCTGCGAGGCGCAGATCGTGCAGGGCACGTTTTTGCGTGCGGACGACCCCGAGCCGGTCGAGCACGCGTGGGTGTACGCTGTTGTTGACGGAACGGGCTGCTGGTTCGACCCGCTGTACGGCGGACACTTTGCGGAAAACCCGCGCGATTATTTTATGGCCGACGACGCGCGCATGGCGCTGACGCACCAGTGGAACGCGCCGACTGATTGAGGAACCATACACATGTTTATTCTGGAAGCTCTGGAGCACTACGCAAAAACGGGCCGCATCGCGATCCGCTATCATGACGAGCAGGTAAGCTTTGCCGCGCTGAACCGCATGTCGGATGCGTTCGCGGCGTATCTTCGCCGCACGCTGCCGGATGACGGCAGACCGGTCATGCTCTACGGCCACAAGCAGTCGGTTCTTCCCGCCTGCATGTTTGGCGCGCTGAAGGCCGGACGCGGCTATGTCCCTGTCGACACGACGTATCCGCCCGACCGTGCCGCGCAGATCCTGCGTGCCGCGCAGCCGGCCGTGCTGGTCGATCTGTGCGCCGCCGGCCTTTCGGCGGAGCATACGCTCTGCGAGGCGGAGCTTGCGCAGATCCTGACGCAGCCCGCGCCTTCCGCGCCGCGCTCCAGCTGGATCCGGCCAGAGCAGACGGCCTATCTGCTTTTTACCTCCGGCTCGACCGGGACGCCCAAGGGCGTGCAGATCACGGCGGGAAATCTCGCCGCGTTCCACGCGGGCGCGGCGCCGTGGTTCGCGCGGCTGCCGGAGGGCGGCGCGTTTCTCAATGAAATTTCCTATTCCTTCGACGTCTCCGTCTGTGCGCTTTACGAAGCGCTCAGCCGGGGCATGACGCTCTGGACGGCAGACCGGCAGACGCTCGAAAGTCCGCAGGCGCTGTTCGCCCTTCTGCGCGAGGCAAAGCCGGACGCGTGGGTGTCAACGCCCTCTCTTGCGGAGTTCTGCATCCATTCTGCGCAGTTCTGCGCGGAGCTGATGCCGCAGGTGCGGCAGTTCCTGTTCTGCGGCGAGGTGCTGACGAAGAAGCTGGCGGCGGAGCTGATGCGAAGATTCCCGGGCGTGCCGGTCATCAATGCCTACGGCCCGACGGAAACGACTGTGTTCGTGACCGGCGTGGAGATCACGCGGGATATGCTGGACGCGGACGAGCCGCTGCCCATCGGCAGGCCCTTTGAAACTGTGCAGGCTATCATTGCCGACGACCATGGCCGGCCGCTTCCGGACGGCGAAGCGGGTGAGCTTCTGGTGCTCGGCGAAGCCGTCAGTCCCGGCTATCTCGGCCGGCCCGAGCTGAACGAGGCGCTGTTTTTCCGCACGGAGGACGGGCTGCGCGGCTATCACACGGGCGATCTTTGCCGCATGGCAGACGGTATGCTCTATTATCTCGGCCGTCTGGACGGGCAGATCAAGCTCAACGGCTTCCGGGTCGAGCTGGAGGATGTGGAGCAGAACCTTGTCAAGCTGCCGAACATTGCCCGCGCCGCTGTTCTGCCGGTTTGGCAGGATGGGCGCGTGACAGCGCTGACAGCGTTCGTCCTGCTGGAAAAGCCGGACGGCGAGAGCGCACTGCAGCGCGCCCGGCGCATCAAAACAGCGCTTGCCGGCTGCCTGCCGTCCTACATGATCCCGCGAAAAATTCTGGCCGTGGACAGCTTCCCGCTGAACACCAACGGCAAGATCGACAAAAAACAGCTCGCCGCACAGCTTGCGTCCGGCGCGGCAGGAGGCGCACATGAACCCATTCGGCGGACTTGATTATTTTCTGATCCTTCTTATCGTGCTGCTCCCCGTGGTCGTGTGCGGACTGCGGGGGAAGCGGCTGCGCGTGTGCGGCATGCTCGTCTGCGCAGTCATGCTGCTGGCTATTTTCCGCACGCCGCACGCGCTTTTGCTGCTGGCGGCATTCTGGATCTGGCAAACGGCGCTGACGTTCGGGTATCTGCACCTGCGAAAACGCGCGAAAAAGCCGTGGGTGTTCCATCTGGCCGTCGTTCTGAGCCTGCTTCCCCTGCTGCTGGTCAAGCTTTCGCTGTGGGTCGGGCCCCTGCGGATGCTTTCGATGCTGGGGCTCAGCTATCTGTCCTTCCGCGCGGTGCAGCCGCTCATCGACATTTACGACGGGCGCATCACGGAGCTGAACGTGCTGGACTACAGCTATTTTGTCCTCTTTTTCCCGTCCGTGTCCTCCGGCCCGCTGGACCGGTACCGGCGGTTTGAGGCAGATCTTCATAAAGAGCGCACGAGGGAGGAATACCGTGCGCTGCTGCAAAGCGGCCTGTGGCGGCTGATGACGGGCGCGTTTTATAACTTCGTCGTCGGCAATCTCATCTGGAAATTCTGGCTGTCCGCCCTGCCGGAGCATGGCTTCTGGGCGACGGTCTCCTATATGTACGGCTACACGTTTTTCATGTTCTTCAACTTTGCCGGCTACAGCCGCATGGCCGTCGGCACAGCGTACTTACTTGGGATCGAGCAGCCGGACAACTTCAATTTGCCATTCTGCAGTCTTGACATGAAGGACTTCTGGTCGCGCTGGCATATTTCGCTCTCGACCTACCTGCGCGATTACGTCTATACGCGCTTCTGCATGGCCGCGCTGCGCGGCAAATGGTTCAAGGGGCGGCGGACAAGCTCCTATCTTGGCTATGCGCTCACGATGCTGCTCATGGGCGCGTGGCACGGGCTGACGCCCGGCTATCTGATCTACGGCGCGTATCACGGCGCGCTGATGTGCCTGAACGATGTGCTTGACACGCAGTGCAGGGGCTTTAAAACACTTAAGAAAAATCCGAAGGCAGCGTGGGCGCTGCGGCTGGCGACCTTCCATCTGTTCAGCTTCGGCCTGCTGCTGTTCTCCAGAAGACTCATTTAGGAGGAAACCCGATATGCTGGAAGAAATCATTGCCGCTCTGAACGACATCACCGGCGCGGACGCAGGCGAGATCACGCCCGAAACGGAGCTGTTTGAGGAAGGTCTTCTCGACTCATTCGGACTGGTCGAGCTTCTGGTCCGGCTGGAGCAGCTCGGAAAGGCGCTGGACGTAGCCGAGCTGACGCGGGAGGAAATTTCGACGCCCGCCAAGATCGCGGCGCTGCTTGCATAAGCCCATGCGAAAGCTTTTTCTGAGGGCGCTTTTGTGCCTGCTTGCGGCGGTGCTGGCGCTGGGGCTTGTGCGGCTTTGCGTGGAGAAGACCATGCCGGACGCTCCGGACAGCCTCGGCGATTCACTGGCCCCGGAGAAGATCACGGGCGAGTATCTGCTCCGCGCGGCTGCCGCAAAAGGCGATACGCTGCCCGTCTTCGGCTCGAGCGAGCTGAAGACCACGCAGCTCTGCACGCACCCGGCGAATTTCTTTGCCGGAAAGCGCTGCGGCTTTCAGGTCGATCTGATCGGGCGCGGCTCGTGCCAGTCGCTGGTGCACGCGATGGCCATCGCCGCGTCGGGCGAGAGCCTGACGGGGAAAAAGGCCGTGCTCATCACAGCCCCGCAGTCGTATGTCGCAGACGGCATCGCGCCGGATCTGTTCATGGCGAATTTCTCCGAACAGCAGATGCTCTCGCTTCTGTCCGACAGGACGATCCCGGCGGAGCAGCGACAGTATCTTGCCCGCCGCGTGGCGGAATTGATCGAAGCTTATAACGCGCAGTACAGCGCTTCTTTGCAGCAGACGACTGCGGCAGGGCTTCTGACCCGCGCGTCAGCAAAGGGCCAGACGGCGCTCAAGGCGCTGCTGACGCCGTATGCCGCCATTTCCGAATGGCTGCTCGATACGCGCGACATGACAAGCGCCCGCCGTGTGATCGCCGAAGCGCCCGCCGCAAAGCCGGCGCAGCCCGGCCCGATCGACTGGGATGCGGAGGAGCAGGCCGCCGTCCGTCAGGCGGAGGAGATGAGCGCCGGAAACGACTTCGGCATGGAGGACGGCTATTACAACACCTACATCGGCCGAAGGCTTTCCCAGCAGGCCGGGAAGGACGCGTCCGTCAGCTATGACATTTCCCCGGAATATGACGATCTGCGCTGTCTGTTTGAAATATGCCGGGCAAAGCAGATGCAGATCCTGTTCGTCCATGTCCCGATGCACGGCGCGTGGAGCGATTATACGGGCTTTTCCGCCGAGCGGCGGCAGACATACTATGAAAACGTGCGGCAGATCGCCGCAGAATATGAAAACGTGACGCTGCTGGATCTGACGGGCTATGAATACGAGCCCTATTTCCTCTGCGACACCATGCACCTTGGCTGGAAGGGGTGGCTTGCGGTTGACAAAGCAATTGCAGAATTTTGGGACAAGGCTTAAAGCGCTTGTCTTCTCCCACTGGTATACGCTGGCGCTTGCCTGCGCGCTTTTGGCCGCGGCCATTTTTCTGGTCTGGCTGTGCATGGACGCGCAGAGCGTCGCGTTCGTCTACAGCGAGTTTTGACAGGAGGACACCTATGAAAAAACTGATTCCCATTCTGCTGGCTCTGGCGCTTATGCTGACGCTCTGCGCCTGCGGAAACAAGGACGCCCTTACCACGGCGCAGGAGATGATCGGTGAGGATGTTTCGTCTCTCACCGCCGCCATCGGCGAACCGGAAAACAGCAGCTACGCCTCCTCCTGCCTCGGCCCGGGCGAGGACGGCGAGCTCTATTATGACGGCTTTACCGTCTACACCTACCGGGATCCCGACGGCACGGAAAACATCTACGACGTAATGCCGCAGCAGTAAAGGAGGCGCACATGAAACACGCCGTCTTCCGCCGATTGCTGGCGCTGGTGCTGGCGCTTTGTGCGCTGGCTCCGCTCTGCGCGCCCGTTTTCGCGGTTCAGGAGGCCTTCACCGACCCCATCCTTGCCGCCATGAAGCAGCCGATGGTGCTGGGCAGCAGCACGTTCGAATACGAGGGAGTGACTTTCAACCGCATTCTGATCCCGCGCTACGTGCTCGAGCGCTATGAAAAATCGGAATATGAAATTCTGCCGGGCCAGTCCGACGAGCGTGTGAAGACAGTCAAAAAGGCGCTCTACTCCAACGACAACTACCCCGACAATGAATTTGTCGCCTACACGCAGATGCGCGCAGGCGAGCCGGTCGAGACGTATTTTGACGAGCATCTGGCCGCGCTGCTGGAGACGATCTACCGCTTCTGCGGTCTGACAGAGAAAAAAGCCTGCCTCGACGAGCTGACGATGTATCTGCTGAGCTGCCTTCCGGCGCTGAGCGGGGATATGCGGCACGATATCGAGGCCATGTACAAATATGACCTGACCAGAGCCGGAACGTATGGGACTGTCGCCCGCAGCGGCAAGGCGGACGATCTGTATTACTTCGCGCAGACCGACCCGGACTGGGCCGGAGAGATCTTCGAATTTGAGGGCAACGGCGCAACGCTCAAGGACCGCGGCTGCGGCTGCGCCTGCGCCGCGATGGTCTTCTCGACGTATCACAAGGTCGAGATCACGCCGCGCTGGATGCGCACCTACGCCCTGCAGGACAATTACCCCGTCAGCTACGGTCTGCCGAACGAGTATTTTGAGGGCATCGCCCGCTATTACAAATATCTCGAATACGAGCGCTACGGCACGACGCTCGAAGCGCCGAACATCTACAAAAAGGACGAGGTCGATATGTCCCTGCTGGCCGATCAGGTCGGCAACAAGGGCTATCTTGCCATCATCCATGTGCTCAAGGGCGCGTTTACGAGCCACGAGCACTATATGGTGCTCTGCGGCTATACCTCCATCGACGGCAAGGGCTATTTCCTCGTCGCGGATCCCTATGTGCTGCAGAGCCGCTATCGGGACTGGGATCAGCTGCGCACGACCGACACCGGCAACGACGGTCTGATCTACGCCACGCCGGAGGTCCTCTACCGCGATATGAAGTCCATCATTCTCTTTGAGCAGGATCGAAACAGTTTCCCGCTCTACTGCCGCACGACCGTCTGGGAAGCCCTGACCCCCGAGAGGAGCTGACGCGCATGGAAAGACAACGCAAACAGACTCCCGGCCGCTTTCTGCGCCGGAACAAGCCCTATTTTCTGCTGGTGCTGGCGCTCGTGCTGCTCATTGCGGCGGTCATCTTCTGCGTGAAGATCGTGCGGGAGCTCTACACGCCTGCGCAGCCGTCCGTCCCGACCTCCGCGCAGGAGCCGGTCACGCCCGTACAGCCGGCGACCGAGCCCGGGCAGCAGCCGGACAGCACGGAACAGGAGCCGGAGCTGGACGAGCCGGTCTTCCCCGGCACGACCGTCTATCTCGCAGACGGCCGCCTGCGCGCGGTCTATGACCCGGACGCGCTGCGGATGGATTCGTCCACGGAGGGACTGGATTCGTTCCTGCCCATCGCGGACGGGCAGCTGGCACGCCTCGACGTGCAGAAGCTGAACACCTCGCGCGAGCTTCTGAAGACCGCGGAGCTGGAGCGCATCTGCATCGGCGCCGTGCAGGCATATTATTTTACTGCGCCCGCGACAGAGGATTTTACCGTCACGGTTCTGGAAAACAGCGATGCCGTTTACGACGCGCAGCTGCTTGCCCCGGCGTATAACGGCGCGCCGGAGGTAACTGCCCGCGTGCGGCTTCTGCAGCTGGACGGCGCTCTGTGGTGCCTCAGCGCGATCTACCCCGGCGGGGAGGACTGCGCCGCGCTGCAGCAGACATTTGACTCGATCGCCGTCCGTGCGGAGAATACGCCATGAAACGGATCCTGACCGCCGTGCTCTTGTGCCTGCTGGCGCTTCTGTGCGGCTGTGCGAAAAAGCCGGAGGCAGAGCCTCTCGCGCAGGAGGCCGTCTCCGTTCCCGCAGCCGCTGAGCCGGAGATCGTGCCTGAGACTGCGGAACCAAAACCGGAAGCTTCGGAGCCCGAACCCATCCCGGACGGGATCGTCACGATCAACGGACGCGCGATCTACTATCAGAACGGTCAGCCGCTTGCAGGCACCGGCCTGACGGAGCTGGACGGCCAGCTTCTCTACGTGCAGCCGGACGGCAGTCTGTTTTCCTTTTCGCACGGCGTCAACCGCTGCGGGGACACGCTCTATTATCAGACCGGTGAAGACGGCTTTGCCCTTCTGCCGCCGCCTGTGGGGCTGTATGACGACGGACAGGCCCTGTACGACGTGCAGCCGGACGGCTCGCTTCTGGCAGACGGTGCGGACGGCTATCTGACCTTCGGCGCCGACGGCCGCTACACCAGCGGCAGCGAGGAGCTGGACGCAGGGATCGCGCAGCTTTTGTCCGACAGCAATCCGGAGGCTCCGGCTGCCCGCGAGACGCGGCTTTCACTGGCATATGACTACATCCGCGATCATTTCAAATACCTGTCCATGCCGCACTACGAGGCCGGGACGGACGACTGGGCGCAGGAGGCCGCGGAGGTCTTTCTGCGTCAGGGCAAGGGCAACTGCTACTGCTTTGCCGCCGCGTTTTTGTACTGCGCCCGCAGGCTCGGCTATCAGGCCTACGTCGTAGCCGGCCATGAGAGCACGCCCGACAACGACCACGCCTGGACGATGATCGAGGAAAACGGCGAAACACGCCTGTACGACGTACAGCTGGAATACGCCTATCTCTATCAGTTCGGCAAGGGCGAGATCGACGCCTATGCCATGACCGACTCCGGCGGCAGCGTCTATAACGGATTCCGGTATTATTTCCCCTGACTTATCTTTCTGCCGCCGCTCTGCGGCGGCATTTTTCACAGGAGAACCGCTTATGAACTTCGCTTCCCCCATTTTCCTGTTCGCGTTCCTGCCGCTCGTGCTGCTCGCGTATCATCTGCTGCGGCCCATGCGGGCAAAAAACGCACTGCTGATCGCGGCAGGGCTCGTGTTTTATGCCTTCGGCGATCTGCGCCATCTGCCGCTGCTGCTGGCCTCCTGCGTGCTGCATTATGCCGTGGGGCTTGCACTCATGCGCGCCCGGCACGGGCGCGGGCTGCTGCTGGCCGCCTGCGTGACCGTGGATCTTGCGGTGCTCGCCGTGTATAAATGGCGCGGCGCGCTGCCGCTCGGCATTTCGTTTTACACGTTTCAGGCGATCAGCTATGCTGTCGACACTTACCGCGCGCCGCAGAGCGGCACGCGCAGCTTCCGGCAGGCGCTGCAGTATCTGACGTTTTTTCCGCAGCTGACCGCCGGGCCGCTGATGCGCTTTTCGGAGGTCCAGCCGCTGCTGGACGCGCGGCACGTCACGTGGGACGACACGTTTGACGGCTGCTGCCGCTTTCTCTGCGGACTGGCAAAAAAGCTGCTGCTGGCCGCAGCTGCCGCGCAGCTGGCGAACGCGGTCTATGCGCAGGAGCACTTCGATGCGCTGTGCGCGTGGACGGGCGCGGTCTGCTATTGCCTGCAGCTCTATTTCGATTTTTCCGGCTACAGCGATATGGCCGTCGGGCTCGGACTGCTGTTCGGGATCCGGCTGCCGGAAAACTTCCGCTATCCCTACTGTGCAGACAGCATCACGGACTTCTGGCGGCGGTGGCACATTTCGCTGTCCCGCTGGTTCCGGGATTATCTCTATATCCCGCTGGGCGGCAACCGCAAAGGAACGCTCCGCACGATGGCAAACAAGCTGCTCGTGTTTCTGGCGACCGGTCTGTGGCACGGAACAGGCTGGACATTCGTCCTCTGGGGCCTGTGGCACGGGGTTCTGAGCTGTCTGGAAACGGCGCTGCAGCTGCCGAAGAAGCTCAAAAACCGGTGGTACGGGCATGTATACGCCCTTCTTGCCGTCATCCTCGGCTTCGCGGTCTTCCGCGCGGCGGATGTTTCGCAGGCAGGCGCGCTGCTCGGCGCCATGCTGACGGGCTTCACGCCGGACGCGGTCTGCCGGGCCGCCCTGCTGGCCGCGCTTTCCCGCAGAACGGTACTGCTGTGCGCATTTTCACTGGCGCTCTGCCTGCCGCTCGGGCCGCGGCTGCGGAAAAAGCTTGAGCCGCTTCGCGGATGGAATGTGCTGCGCGGCTGTCTTATGCTGCTGCTGTTCGCGCTGTGTCTGCTTGCGCTAGCCTCCGGCTCATTCCAGCCGTTCATCTATGCAAGTTTCTGAGGACTGCCTATGAAAAAATCCATCAAAGCCATCTTCTGTATGCTGCTGCTTCTTCTTTGCCTGCTGCCGCTGGCCGTTTTTGTGATCGCGGGCCCGTCTGCTCCCGGCGCAAACGAGCGTCTGGCAGCTAAGCCGCGCCTGACGGCAGGCGGGAGTCTCAATTTTGACGTATTATCCGATACGGCAGACTATTTTGACGGCCATTTCGGTCTGCGGCAGGAGCTCATCACGGCGAACGCCGCTGCGGACGCGGCCATTTTCCACGAATCCGCCACGCCGGAGGTGCTGCTGGGCACAGACGGCTGGCTGTACTATGCCGACACGCTGGCTGATTACACCGGCGCAGACCCCATGACGGCGCGTCAGCTCTGGTGTGCGGCGCGGAATCTCGCGCTCATACAGGAATACGCGCAGTCGCAGGGCGCGGACTTCTTATTCGTCTGCGCGCCGAACAAAAATACGATCTATCCCGCGCATATGCCCGCGCGTGAAACCCGCGCGGAGGGGACGTCAGACCTTGACCGGCTGGAGGCGCTTCTGGACGCGCAGGGCGTCGCGTTCTGCGACGTGCGCAGCGCGCTGCAAGCTGCGCCGGAGCTGACCTATTACTGCACGGACAGCCACTGGAACGGCTATGGCTCCGCGCTGGCCTGTGACGCGATCCTGTCTGTGCTCGGACGGGAGTCCTCCCTTGCGGACGAGGACTTTTTGCTCCGGCCGCACGCCGGCGATCTGTACCAGATGCTCTATCCGGCCTCCAGACAGCAGGAGCAGGGACTCGCGCTTGCGCGGCAGCGGGAATTTCAGTATGTGGGCGCAGTGCGCGGCGCGGATGATCAGCTCATCCGCACAGAGTCCGGCGGCAGCGGTGTGCTGCTGGCCTTCCGGGATTCGTTTGGCAACGCGCTGCACGAGGATCTGGCCGAGGCGTTTGCGTCGGCGACGTTCTCCCGTTCCATGCCGTATGATCTGTCTCTGATGCAGAACGCGCAGCCCGATCGCGTGCTCGTCGAGCTGGTCGAGCGCAATCTGCGCTGGCTCGCCTCACGTCCCCCGCTCCTGCCCGCGCCGGAGCGCGAAGCGCCTGAATCAGAGCCGGGAGCGCAGACCGTCTCCGTCCGGCAGAGCAGCTCGTCCCATGACGGCTTGATCGTCTACGCCGGCAGCTTTGACGGCCTGACGCCGGATGCCGACTCCCCTGTCTGCGCCGTTCTGGACGGCGTCTGCTATGAGGCCTGCCCCACGGAAGACGGCTTCCAGCTCCTTGCCCCGGCAGGAAGCGAGCTGACGCTGCTCGTCCGCACGGACGGCATTTTTCAAAGCCTGCAGGCTGTATTCGAATAAGCGCCCCAGGCTCCCTGCCAGGCAGCCGAGGATCCCGGCGGCAAACGCGCCCGCCGATGGGGTCCTCGGCTGCTTGTCGAATTTTCACAATTCCGCAGCTTTGGAGCGGCATTTCTTTTTGCAGTATTACTTCTTTACATTAGCGCATCAGTATGGTAAATTATTAGCACGATAAACAAACCGACACCAAACCGAATACTTTCAGGAGGAACAGAAAATGAAAAAAATGATCGCTCTGCTGCTGGCCGCTCTCATGGTCCTGTCCATGGCCGCCTGCGCATCCAAACCCGCCGACTCCACCGCAGCCAGTGAACCTGCCGCGGCAGCCGACTCCGATCTGGCCTACGTCCAGGACAAGGGCACGCTCGTCATCGGCATCACCGACTTTGCCCCGATGGACTATCAGAACGAATCCGGCGAATGGATCGGCTTCGATGCCGACATGGCCAAGGCCTTTGCCGAATCCCTCGGCGTCAAGGCGGAATTCGTCGAGATCGTCTGGGACAACAAGGTGCTCGAGCTCGACAGCAAGACCATTGACTGCGTCTGGAACGGCATGACGCTCACGGCAGAGGTCACAAGCGCAATGGAATGCTCCAACGCCTACTGCAACAACGCGCAGGTCGTCATCGTCCCGGCTGACAAGGCCGCCGACTATCAGACCGTCGAATCCGTCAAGGATCTGACCTTCGCCGCAGAAGCCGGCTCCGCCGGTGAGACCGAGCTGAACGCGCTGGGCTACAACGTCACGCCCGTCTCCGCACAGTCTGACGCGCTGATGGAGGTCGCCGCCGGTACCTCTGACGCTGCCGTCATCGACTCGCTTATGGCCGCCGCCATGGTCGGCGAGGGCACGGGCTATGCGAACCTCACCTACACCTGCGGTCTCAACTCCGAGGAATACGGCGTCGGCTTCCGCAAGGGCTCCGATCTGGCACAGAAGCTGAACGACTTCTTCAAGGCCAGCTACGCCGACGGCTCCATGATCGAGACTGCGGAAACCTACGGCGTACAGGCTGCCGTGATCGAGCAGTAAGCATTGACAAACAGCCGGTTTTCCGGTAAGATCATACACGGATTTCCCCGGCGCGGGCGCCGGGGAAATCGCCGTGTCCAGACTAAAGACAGGCGGTAGC
>CAKUND010000018.1 GCA_934668295.1 uncultured Oscillospiraceae bacterium | reverse complement strand
ATCGACCAGCCGCTCCGGCTTGTGAACCAGAAAAAACCGCCCGCCCCACCGCAGCGCCCGCGCCGCAGCCGCGCAGAGCGCGTCAAACGGGCAGCATAGCTCACTTCTCGCGGCAGAAAGACTGTCCTGCGCGTGCAGATATCCGCTCTCCGGCGGATAATAGGGCGGATTCGAGATGACGCAGTCAAAGTTTCCGGGCGCGATCTGCGTGTGCGCCTGCCGCAGATCGCCGCACACGATGTGCATGCGGTCGGAAAACCCGTTTTCCTCGGCGTTTTCCTGCGCCTGCCGCGCGGCTGCCTCCTGCAGCTCGATGCCGCAGAGCTGCAGCGTTCCGTCCGCGCCCAGCAGCAGAAGACCCAGCGTCCCGCACCCGCAGCCAAGATCGAGCACGCGGCTGCCGGGCTTTATCCGGCAGAAATCCGCCAGCACCATCGAATCCGTGCTCACGCGGAATTGCGCGTCCGGGATCTTCATCCGGATCCGGCCAAAAAGAAGATCTTCCATATGCGCTCCAATCAAAAAGACAGGGGGTGCTGCATGCAGCACCCCCTCCTGTTTATGTGCTTATTCCTCAGAGATCGCGTCGTTGGGGCATTCTGCTGCGCAGGTACCGCAGTCCACGCACTGATCGGCGTCGATGACGTACTTGTCTTCGCCCTCGCTGATGCAGCCGATGGGACATGCGTCAGCGCAAGCGCCGCACTTTACACAGTTGTCATTGATTACGTGTGCCATTTGAAGCACCTCCATTTTCAAGGTAGCTTCATTCTATCATACTTTCCTGAAAATGCAATGAAAAAAGTGTAAATTCCTCGAGCTGCCTGATTTTTTTCGCGTGCTCGTATAAACGCCTGCCGCTTCGTCGAGACTTTACCCTGACAGGAGGCGATCAGAATGAAAAAACCGGCATACTCCGCCGCACTGGACCGGGTGCTGTTCCGCGCGGCGCGGCTTGCGCGCGAGCTCGGCGGCGCGCAGACCGGCACGGAGCATCTGTTGCTCGCGCTTGCACAGGAGCGCCTTTCCCAGACCGGACGCATTCTCTGCTATCAGGGTGCCGAGGACAGGCTTCTGCGCTGCATGCTGCTGACAAAACGGGAGCAGACGGAGCCGTCCGGCCGGCAGGGCCTTTCCGCCGCAGCTGCAAGAGCGCTCGACGGCGCGCGGCATGAGGCGGGGCGCCTCGGCGCAGCCCTCTGCCAGCCGGAGCACCTGCTGCTCTCCCTCATGCGCGACGACGCCTACGCAGCAGCGCGGGTGCTTTTGGAGCTCGGCGTCGACTGCAACTGCGTGTTCTCGGAAACATATGACCGCCTGCGCACCCTATATCCGGCGCAGGACGTGAAAGGACAATCGGAATTGAAGCTTTTGGAACTGTACTGTGACAATATGATCGACCGGGCTCCGCAGATGGACCCCGTTGTCGGCCGCGAGGCGGAGCTTTCCCAGCTGATGCAGGTGCTCAGCCGCCGCAGCAAGAATAACCCCGCGCTCATCGGCGAGCCCGGCGTCGGCAAGACCGCTGTTGTTGAAGCGCTGGCCCAGCGCCTTGCCTGCGGCGACGTGCCGCAGGCGCTGCGCGGAAAAAAGCTCTACTGCCTCAACATGGCGAATCTGCTTGCGGGCACAAAATACCGCGGCGAATTTGAAGAACGCGTGCGCGATATTCTGCTTGAGATCCACCGCTGCGGAAACGTGATCCTGTTTGTCGATGAAATGCACACCATCGTCGGCGCGGGCAGCGCCGAGGGCGCGATCGACGCGGCAAATCTGCTCAAGCCGGCCCTGGGCAGGGGAGAGCTGCAGATGATCGGCGCGACGACCATGGAGGAATACCGCAAATTCATCGAAAAGGATGCCGCGCTCGAACGCCGCTTCCGCCCCGTGATCGTCCGCGAACCGGACCGCAAAACGGCCTGCCGCATGCTCGAAGCGCTCCGCCCCGGATTGGAGACGCACCACCGCATCCGCATCACGCAGGAGGCCATTGAGGCCGCCGTCGATTTTTCAAGCCGCTATCTGACCGACCGCTTTCTGCCGGACAAGGCGCTCGACCTGCTCGATGAGGGGGCGGCGCACATCTGGCTCGGCGGGGCAGAGCCCAGCGAGGATGTCGAGCGCCAGCAGCAGCTCGAGCAGCAGCTCGAACAGGCCGTAGCAAGCGCACAGTATGAGCAGGCGGCGAAGCTCCGCGATGAGCTGCGCACGCTCGTGCGCCGCCAGCTTGCCGTCCGCCGCGCCCAGCGCACCGTGAGTCTGACCCGGCAGGATATCGCTGCCGTCGTCTCCGAACGCACCGGTATCCCCGTCGGCCGGCTCCGCCAGTCCGACCGCGAACGGCTTTTGTCCCTGCGTCAGACGCTCTCCCAGCGCATCATCGGCCAGCAGGCCGCCGTCGACGCCGTCTCCACCGCCGTCCTGCGCGGCAGGACGGGCCTTGCCGACGCCGGACGGCCCGCCGCGTCCTTTCTGCTTATCGGCCCGACCGGCGTTGGGAAAACAGAGCTGTGTAAACAGCTTGCGCAGGTCGTCTACGGCAGTCAGGATGCGCTCATCCGCGTGGACATGTCGGAATATATGGAGCCGAGCAGCGTCTCACGCCTGCTCGGCGCGCCTCCGGGCTACGTCGGCTATGACGCGGGCGGCACGCTCACGGAAAAGGTGCGCCGCCGTCCCTACTGCGTCGTGCTGTTCGACGAGCTGGAAAAGGCGCATCGCGATATCACCGGCATCCTCCTGCAGCTGCTCGGCGACGGGATCCTGACCGACAGCATGGGCCGCACCGTCAGCTTCAAGAACACCATCGTCGTCATGACCTCGAACCTGACCGGCCCGCAGACCGGAAAGCCCGGCCTCGGCTTCACGCCGGACTGCGCCGATGTCCGCGCGCAGACCGTCCTGCGGGAGGCGTTTTCCCCGGAATTTCTGGGCCGGATCGACTGCGTTGCCTCCTTCCGGCAGCTTGCATCGGAGGATCTGGCGAAGATCGCCGCCCTTCAGCTGCGGGAGCTTGCCGGACGCCTGCAGAAGCAGAGCGTTGCACTGGAAACGGCCCCGGAGCTCCCGGAGCGCCTCGGCACGCTCTGCGCAAATGAGCCCGGCGGGGCCCGGAGTCTGCGCCGCAGGCTTCAGACCGGGATCGAGGGCCCTGCAGCGGAGCTGCTGCTGCGCGACCCGTCCGTGCGGACGCTCCGCGCCGGCTGGCGGGCAGGGGACGTTTTCGTGGAGGCGGCGGAGCACTGATAATAAAACAAACGTTCAAAAATTCGAAATTCGGGGATTTTTCACGAAAAACGTCGAAGAATCTCCGAAAAATTTTTTCAAAAAAAGGGTTGCAATTTATGTAAACAGAACGTATTATATTATTGAAGTGGAGCAAAGTGGAGTAAATTTTCAGTAAAGTGGAGCGAAAGGAGGCGCGAAGGGATGTTCGGGAAGTACAAGCACTCAGTTGACGAAAAGGGACGTCTGTTCGTGCCGTCCAAGCTGCGCGACGAGCTGGGAAGCACCTTCTATGTAACACTGGGCCTCGACCACTGCCTGTCCGTCTACACGGAAGCGGGCTGGAAGGCCATTGTCGATAAATATAACGCGCTGCCGATCGTACAGGCACGAAAAATGCGCTTTCTGTTTGCCAACGCCGCCAAGTGCGAGCCCGATAAGCAGGGCCGCTTCCTCATCCCAGCCGAGCTGCGTCAATACGCGGGTTTGACCAGCGAGGTCACGTTCATCGGCCAGGGCGGCCACGCGGAGATCTGGGACAGCGCAGCCTACGACGAGCTGGAGCAGCAGACGCTGACGCCGGAAAATCTGGCGGCTGTCATGGAGGAGCTTGGCTTCTGATGGAATTCGCACATCAATCGGTGCTTTTGAACGAGTGCATTGACGCGCTGGCCATCAAGCCCGACGGGATCTATCTCGACGGGACGCTCGGCGGCGCGGGTCACTCGCTGCAGATCTGCCGGAACCTCACCACCGGCAGGCTCATTGGCGTCGACCGTGATCTGGTCGCGCTGGAGGCCGCAAAAAAGCGGCTGTACCGCCACGCAAAAAAGGTGACGCTGGTACACGATAATTTTGAAAATGTCGGCGCGATCCTCACCGCGCTGGGGCTCGACCGGATCGACGGCATGCTGTTCGATCTGGGCGTTTCGTCTCCGCAGCTTGACGACGCGGAGCGCGGCTTTTCCTACATGGCAGACGCGCCGTTGGACATGCGCATGGACCGGGAGCAGTCCCTCACGGCCTACGAGGTCGTCAACAACTGGCCGCGCGAGGAACTGAAATCCATTCTCTACGAATACGGCGAGGAGCGCTACGCCCCGCAGATCGCCGCCGCCATCGAGCGTGTGCGCACCGACCACCCCATTGAAACAACGCTGGAGCTGGTCGATATCATCCGCTCCGCCATGCCGCCCAGCGCGCTGCGCGAAAAGCAGCATCCGGCCAAGCGCAGCTTCCAGGCCATCCGTATCGCCGTCAACGACGAGCTCGGTGCAGTCAAGCAGGGCATGGAGGCCGCCATCGATCACCTGAACCCTGGCGGCAGGCTTGCCGTCATCACGTTCCATTCGCTCGAGGACCGCATCGTCAAAAATGTGTTCCAGGACGCGGCAAGAGGCTGCACCTGCCCGCCGTCGTTCCCGGTCTGCGTCTGCGGCCATAAGCCGAAGATCAAAATTCTGACGAAAAAGCCCATCATCGCCACGCGCGAGGAGGTCGCCGAAAACCCCCGCTCGCGCAGCGCAAAGCTCCGCGTAGCCGAGCGCGTGTAATCCGGAAAGGAGTCCGCCGCCATGGCGCAGTCCAATAGAAGAAAAGTCTATAGAGACAACGGCGCCGCGGCATACGACGTATACGCATGGAATGATCAGGCCGCGCGGCAGTATGACGACGGCCGCGCCTATGAGCGCGCCCTTCCCATCGAGCTGCCGGACGAGCGCGTTCAGGAGCAGCCGTACCGGAGAGCCAAGGCCAAAACTGCCGTTGCGCCGTTTACGCTGGCGGGCATGCTGACGGTCGCCTGCCTGATGATCCTCGTGATCTTCGGCTATGTGCAGCTGTTCGAAGCCAGCAGCAATGTTTCCCGCCTTGAAAGCCAGCTTGCCAATCTCAAGGAACAGCAGCTGATGCTCCAGAGCAAATACGATGCCAAGATCGACCTGACCGCTGCAGAGGAATACGCAGCCGAGATCGGCCTGACCAAGTGCCAGCCCGAGCAGATCGTCTATGTCAGCTTCTCCGGAACTGATCAGGCGGAAATTTACACACAGCAGCGCACCAGCGTCTTCGGAGAAATTCTGGACGCCATGCAGCAGAGCATTCTCGGCCTCATCGAATATTTGCACCCCGCAGCAGCATAAGCTTGGACAGAACCTCCCAGTTGGAAATCCGGCCGAACAGGGGCGGTCTTTGCAGACCGCCCCTTTTTTGAACAGAAAGGCAGTTTCATGGCAAAAAAGATCATCCGCCTGCCGCGCACCAGGGAACAGCAGCAGGCAAACCGGGAGCGGAACGAGCGCGCGAACCGAACGATCCTCAGCCGTACTCTCATCCTGATGATCCTGTGCGGCGTCATTGCGTTTGTTCCGCTGATCGGAACGCTCTATAAGCTCATGATCACCGAGCACGATTATTACAACGAAAAGGCGATCAAAAACCAGACCCGCTCGACAAATCTGACCGCCGCGCGCGGCGTGATCTACGACGCGAATATGAATGTGCTGGCCTCCTCGTCGACCGTCGAGACGGTCTTCATCGACCCGAACGAGATCGCCGAGCAGATGAAAAAGCCTGAAAACAGCAATCTGCTCGACCAGATCGCGCGCGGGCTCGGCGAAATTCTGGACGTTGAGCCAAGCTTCGTTTATGAGCAAGCCGCCGACAAGCAGTACCGCTATAAGGTCATCAGCCGCAAGATCTCCGAGGAGCTGGCCGACGAGGTCCGCGCCTTCATCAGCGAAAACAAGATCACCGGCGTCTATCTTGAGACGGATCTGAAGCGCTACTATCCCAATTCCTCCCTCGCCGCGCAGGCACTCGGCTTTGTCTCGAGCGACAACAACGGCTCGGAGGGCCTCGAAGCCTATTACAACAAGGAGCTCTCCGGCACCGCCGGCAAAGTCGTCACCTCCAAGGGCAACTACGGCTCCGAAATGCTCTATACCTACGAAAAATACTACGACGCCTCCGATGGCTGCAGCCTCGTCACCACCATCGACGCGACCGTGCAGGCCTACGTCGAAAAAAATCTGCAGAACGCCATCGATAAATACGACATCAAAAACGGCGCGTTCTGCATCGTCATGGATGTGAACACGGGCGAGATCAAGGCCATGGCCACGCTCGGTTCCTATGACCCCAATAACTATCTGGAGATCTACGACGACGCGGCGGCAGCCCTTCTCGAAAACGAGCGCGACGCGGCGCTATCTCTGCCGGAAACATCCGATGCCTATAAGGCCGCTATCGAGCAGTATAAGCAGGATGTCGCGGCGGCCCGTATGGCCCAGTGGCGCAACCGCTGCGTCTCCGACGGCTACGAGCCCGGCTCGACCTTCAAGCTCATCACGCTGGCCTCCGCGCTCGATTCCGGCGCAGTTACGCTGAACGACTCGTTCTACTGCGGCGGTCAGGAAAAGTTCTCCGGCCGTGAGCAGATCCTCAACTGCTGGAAATCCGTCGGTCACGGCGCGCAGTCGACCGCGCAGGCGCTCGGCAATTCCTGCAACATCGCCTTCGGTCATATCGGCCTGCGCATGGGCGGCGACACATTTTATGATTACCTCAAGGCCTTCGGCATCATGGAAAAGACCGGCGTCGATCTGCCGGGCGAAGCCAGCGGCCTGTTCTACGAGCGGAAATACCTGAATAACCCCGCGCAGTACGGCACGTCCTATCTCATCACGTCCTCCTTCGGCCAGAGCTTCCGCATCACGCCCATGCAGCTCATCCGCGCTGTCTCCGCGATCGTCAACGGCGGCTATGTGCTCGAGCCCTATATCGTGAGCGAGGTGCTGGACGCTGACAGCAATACGGTCGAACGGAACGAAAAGACCGTTCTGCGGCAGGCCATCAGCCAGAAGACGTCCGAGACGATGCGCGACCTCATGGAAAAGGTCGTCACCGAGGGCACGGCCTCCGCCGCCAAGACGCCCGGCTACCGCGTCGGCGGCAAGACCGGCACGTCCGAAAAGCTGGACGAATACGACGAGGACGGCAATCAGGTCAAGGACAAGATCGTCTCCTTCATCGGCGTCGCGCCCATTGATGATCCGAAATATGCCGTGCTTGTTGCGCTCGACACGCCCGCGTATTCGCAGGACAGCGAAAAATACACGCTCCATGGCATGTACATTTCCGGCGGCCTGATGGCCGCGCCGACCGTCCGCGATATCTTCCTTGATATCCTCCCGTATCTCGGCGTGGAGCCGGATTACGATTCCGAGGACATCCGCGGCGTCAACTTTACCGTCCCCGACGTCATCGGCATGGACGAAAGCGAGGCGGGCGCACTGCTCGCCGAAAAGACCATTACGTACCGCGTTGTCGGCACCGGCTCGACCGTCACCGATCAGCTGCCCGCCCCGGGCAGCCAGGTCCCCGGCAATTCGCAGATCATCCTCTACATGGGCGCGGAAAAACAGCTGACGACCGTCGAGGTACCGGATTTCATCGGCTGCTCCGTCGCGGACGTCAATTATCTGGCCGCAAATGCGGGCCTTTACGTACAGGCCAAGGGTACCGACCGCACGGACGTGTATGTGCTCGCGGCCTATCAGGACATCGAGCCCGGCACAGAGGTTGACAGAGGTACTACAATTACGGTAGAATTCTCTGCTACGGGTGCATCCGACTAAGGAGGACTGTATGAAACTCAAAGAACTGCTGCGCGGTCTCGGCGTGCTGGAGCTGCACGCGGACGAAGCGCTGGATATCACCGGCGTTCAGTACGATTCCCGGCAGGTATCGCCCGGCGATCTGTTCGTCGCGATCTCCGGCTTCCAGACCGACGGCCATAAGTATATCCCCAAAGCGATGGAAAACGGCGCAGCCTGCGTCGTCTGCGAAAAAAAGCCGGAAACAGATATTCCGTATGTGCTGGTGCCCGATGCCCGCGCGGCGCTTGCCGCGCTCGGCGCAAACTGGTTCGGCCATCCGGCGGACGATCTATGCGTCATCGGCATTACCGGCACAAACGGCAAGACGACCAGCACGTATCTTCTGAAGCATGTGCTTGAAAAAACGCTCGGCGCGAAGGTTGGCCTCATCGGCACGATCCAGAACATGATCGGCGATGAGATCCTGCATACCGAGCGCACCACGCCGGAATCCTTCGAGCTGCAGAAGCTTTTCGCCGACATGCGCGATGCAGGCTGCACGCACGTCATTATGGAGGTCTCCTCTCACGCGCTGGTGCTCCACCGTGCCGACCAGATCCGCTTCGGAGCCGCTGTCTTTACAAATCTGACGGAAGACCACCTTGATTTCCATAAGACGATGGACGCCTACTGCGACGCAAAAGCCATGCTTTTCCGCCGCTGTGAAACAGGCGCAGTCAACGTCGACGACGCCTATGCGAAGCGCATCATGGAGCAGGCGGACTGCTGCCTCCTGACCTATTCTGCGCAGGGAAAGCCTGCCGCGCTCAAGGCGGAGCACATCGGACTGTTCTCCGACCGCGTGGAATTTGACGCCGTCTATCAGAACGAGCGGGTTCCCGTCACGCTCGGCATTCCCGGCATTTTCAGCGTCTATAACGCCCTCGGCGTCATTGCCGCCGCGCTGGCGCTCGATATCCCGCTTGCAGCAATTGCGGACGCCCTGCGCACCGCGCAGAGCGTCAAGGGCAGGGTAGAGGTCGTTCCCACGCCGGGGAAAGGTTACACCGTCCTCATCGACTATTCCCACACGCCAGACAGCCTCGAAAATATTTTGAAGGCTGTGCGCGGCTTCTGCGCGGGCCGCATCATTGCCGTCTTCGGCTGCGGCGGCGACCGCGATCCCTATAAGCGCCCCGTCATGGGCAGAATCGCGGCGGAGCTTTCCGACCTCGCGATCGTCACCTCGGATAATCCCCGCACCGAAGACCCCTATAAGATCCTCCGGCAGATCCTTGCCGGCATGCAGGATACCGAAACGCCCTATGAGGTCATCGAGAGCCGCGTGTCGGCCATCGGCCGGGCCATGGAGCTGGCGCAGAAGGACGATGTGATCGTCCTGTGCGGCAAGGGGCATGAAACATATCAGGAGATCGGACACGAAAAGCACCATCTGGACGAGCGCGAGGTCGTCGCGTCGTATTTGGAGGCGAAAGCATGAAGGAACTCACACTGAAGCAGGCGGCGCTGGACTGCGGCGGAACGCTCACACCTGAACAGGCGGAGGGCGTCGTCACCGGCGTCCAGATCGATTCGCGCAGAGTCAAGCCCGGCGATCTGTTTGTCGCCATCAGGGGAGAAAAGGCCGACGGCCATAATTTCGTCGATATGGCGGCCAGCCTCGGCGCGAGCGCCGCGCTTGTGGAACAGCCCGTCAAGGCCTCCATCCCGACCATTCTTGTGCCCGATACCGTCAAGGCCTACGGCGATCTCGCCGCAGCCCGCCGCGAGCGGCTGGGCATCAGCGTCATCGGCATTACCGGCAGCGTCGGCAAAACGACGACCAAGGAAATGACCGCCTGCATGCTCGAGCGCACCTACCATACCGCCCGCACCGAAGGAAACCACAACAATAACATCGGCCTGCCCATGACCATTCTCGACATGCCGGACGATACCGAGGCCGCCGTTCTGGAGCTTGGCATGAACCATTTCGGAGAAATGGCCCGCCTGACCTCCATCGCAAAGCCCGATATTGCCGTCATTACGAACATCGGCACCATGCACATCGAGCACCTCGGCTCCCGCGAGGGCATCCTGCAGGCCAAGCTCGAGATTTTCCGCGGCGTGCCGGAAGACGGTGTCGGCGTCTTTAACGGCGACGAGCCGCTTCTGTGGAACGTGCGCGCCGACGGCGGACATAAAAAATACTATTACGGTATCGAAAACCATGCCTGCGACGTGCTTGCGACTGACATTCAGGAGCTTGACGACGGCATGCGCTTCGTCGTCAGCGGCTTCGGCCACCGGTTTGAGCTGTTCGTGCCCGTTCTGGGCCGCCATACGGTCTATAACACGCTGGCCGCCGTCACAGCAGCCCTTCTCCTGAAGGTCACGCCCGAGACGATCCAGGCGCAGATCTCCAGCTTCCACAACACCGGCATGCGCCAGAAGATCTACGAGCGCGACGGCTTTACCATCATCGAGGACTGCTATAACGCGGGCCCGGAATCGACAGAGGCCGCGCTTGAGATCCTCGCGGGCTTCCGTTCGCGCACGAATGGCCGCTGTATCGCGGTTCTGGGCGATATGCTCGAGCTCGGAAACCGCTCCGCCGCCGAGCATTACCGCATCGGCCGCATCGCGGCCACAAAGGCCGACATGCTCTACACCTACGGCGTCAACGCCGAGCGCATGGTCTCCGGTGCGATTACCGGCGGCATGAAACAGAAGCTCATCGAGCACTTTGACACGCACGAGGATCTGGCCCACATGCTCAAAATGCGCGCCCGGCCCGGCGATGTGATCCTGTTCAAGGGCAGCCGCGGCATGCGGATGGAAAAGGCGCTTGCGCTGTTTTTCAAGGAAGAAGAATAAAGAGAGTCTCGGAGGAATCCTGTCATGGATGCAATGTTTTTTATCGTTCTCGGCGCGACGCTCGCTTCGTTTTTGCTGACGCTGCTGTTCGGCCGCTTCGTCATTCCCATGCTGCGCGCGCTGCACGCTGGCCAGTCCATCCGTGAGGTCGGCCCGCAGTGGCACAATACCAAGGCCGGTACGCCGACCATGGGCGGCATCATGTTCATCGCGGCCATCATCCTCTGCACGCTCGTCTTCGGCTGGAGAAGCATGACGGAGAACCACACCTATACCCACCTGTATGTGCTGGCCCTCGCGCTGTGCTACGGGCTTATCGGCTTCGCCGACGACTTTGTAAAGGTCAAGCTCAAGCGCAATCTCGGCCTGACCGCCATCCAGAAATTCCTGCTGCAGCTCGTTGTGGCCGTTGCGTTTTTGTTTGTTCTGAAGGGCAGCGGCGATCTGTCCTGCGACCTCTATATCCCGTTCTGGAATCTCGACCTTGAAATTCCCACGGCAGTCTACATGGTCTTCGCGGCCTTTGTCATCGTCGGCTGCGTCAACGCTGTGAACCTGACAGACGGCGTCGACGGCCTTTCCAGCAGCGTGACCATCCCGGTCATGGTCTTCTTTGCCGCGACTTCCTATATCTATGGCCGCACAACGCTGGCCCTGCTCCCCGCGACCGTCGCAGGCGGTCTTGCCGGCTTCCTCTGCTATAACTTCCATCCGGCCAAGGTCTTCATGGGCGACACCGGTTCGCTGTTCCTCGGCGGCATGGTCTGCGGCATGGCCTTTGCGCTCGATATGCCGCTGATTCTGATTCTCGTCGGCATCATCTATCTCTGCGAAACGCTTTCCGTCATTCTGCAGGTCACGTATTTCAAGCTGACCCACGGCAAGCGCATCTTCAAAATGACCCCCATCCACCACCACTTCGAGCTGTGCGGCTGGAAGGAGGAAAAAATCGTTTTCGTCTTCACCGCCATTACGCTCGTCATGTGCGTTCTGGCGTATCTCGGCGTGATGAACCGGTATTGAGATACCGCTGCTTCAGAAAGGAGCGACCCCTATGGCAAGCCGTTCAGACGGCGTAACGCGGCTGTATGAAGCGCCGCAGGCTCCCGAGCCGGAGCGCCTGCCGCAGCCGCCAAAAACAAAGGATAAGGTGCTGCTCGACGAGCGCGGCCTGCTGGATCTGCCGTTCCTGGCGCTGACGGTGCTGCTCGTGCTCATCGGCGTCGTCATGGTCTTCTCGGCCTCCTATGCCCGCGCGTATTATCTGACCGGCAATTCCACCTATTATTTTGCCCGGCAGGCGATCTTCGCCGTCGTCGGCATCGGCGGCATGCTGTTTGTCAGCCGCCTCAATTATCAGCTCTGGCGCAGCGCGTCGTTTATCATCCTTGCGGTATCCGTTGTGTTTCTGATGCTCGTGCCGCTTATCGGCTCGACGGCCAACGGCGCCAAGCGCTGGATCGAGGTCGCGGGCATCCGCTTCCAGCCCTCGGAGCTTGCGAAGATCGCCATCATCATGACCTTCTCCGCCATGATCTCGACCTACCGCGACAAAATGCACACCTTCCGCTACGGCATCGCGCCCTTCGGCGTGATCATGCTCGTTCTGTGCGGCCTCGTCGCGCTGGAGCGCCATTTTTCCTGCATCCTCATCATGCTGCTGCTTGCAGCGGCCATGCTGTTTCTGGGCGGCGTCCAGCTCAAGTGGTTCGCCCTCGGCGGCGCGGCTGTCGCCGTGTTCATGGTGATCTACCTCAAGACGCAGGGCTACGCCGGCAGCCGCATCACGGCGTGGCGCGACCCCGCCTCCGACCCGACGGACAACGGCTATCAGATCCTGCAGTCGCTCTACGCCATCGGCTCCGGCGGCCTGATGGGCCTCGGCCTCGGCAAGAGCCGCCAGAAATACCTGTATCTGCCCGAGGAGCACAACGACTACATTTTCCCCATTCTCTGCGAGGAACTCGGCTTTGTCGGCGCGGTCGTTGTGATCCTGCTGTTCATCCTTCTGATCGTGCGCGGCTATTATATCGCCATGCACGCGCGTGACCGCTTCGGCGCGCTCCTTGCCGCCGGCATTTCCACGCACATCGCGCTCCAGACCTTCCTCAATATCGGCGTCGTCACGAATTTCCTGCCCGCCACCGGCATTTCGCTCCCGTTCTTCTCTTACGGCGGCACGGCGCTTCTGATGCAGCTGTTCGAAGCCGGCATCGTCCTTGCCGTCTCCCGGCAGAACGACAATAAGCTCCTGTAAAGGAGGAAGACCCATGAATATCGTCTTTACCTGCGGCGGCACCGGCGGACATATTTATCCCGCCATCGCGGTCGCGCGTATGTTCCGGGAACGTCAGCCGGACTGCAGCATCCTTTTTATCGGCGCGGAGGATGGCATGGAAAACAAGCTCGTCCCGCGCGAAGGCTTCCGGCTGGAAACCGTAAAAATCTCCAATTATCAGCGCAGGCTGACCCCTGCCGCGATCTGGCACAATCTCGTGACCGTGCAGCGCATGGCCGCGACGTTTTCCAAAACAAAGCGCATCCTGCGGGAGTTTCAGCCTGATGTGATCGTCGGCACCGGCGGCTACGCCAGCTTTCCGGCCCTCAAAATGGGCGCAAAGCTCGGCATCCCGACCTGCGTACATGAGTCGAACGCCGTTCCGGGCCTGACGACAAAGCTCGTCGCGCGCACGGCCAGCCGCGTCATGGTCTCCTTCGAGTCCAGCCGGGAGCATTACCCGGAGCCCGGGAAGGTCCTCCTGACCGGAACGCCCGTGCGCGAGGAATTCCTCTTTGCCAGACGGCAGGAGGCCCGGCAGGCGCTGGGCCTCGGCGACGAGCCGCTCGTCGTCTCCTGCTGGGGCAGTCTCGGCGCGCGGGAAATGAATAAGAAAATTGCCCAGTTCATGAAATGCGAATGCGAGGACAATACGCCCTTCCATCATATCCACGCGACCGGCTCATTCGGCTGGCGCTGGATGCCGGAGTATGTCAAAGACATGGGTGTCGACCTCGCCGCGCATCCGCGTATCGACATGCGCGAGTACATTTACGATATGCCGCAGGTGCTGGCCGCGGCGGATCTTATCATCTGCCGCGCAGGCGCGGCGACCATTGCCGAGGTCTGCGCCAGCGGAACGCCCTGCATCATGGTGCCGAGCCCGAACGTGACCGGCAACCATCAGGAAAAAAACGCCCGGGTGCTCGAACGCTCCGGTGCGGCTGCAGTCGTCCGCGAGGCGGACTGCGACGGAAAAAGCCTCTATGAGACCGCAAAATCGATCCTTTCGGACGCCGGCCGGATGCGCGCCATGCGCGCCAGCGCCCGGGATATGGCCGTGGTCGACGCCGCCGAGCGCATCTATCAGACCGCGCTCGACCTTGCAAAGCACTGACACGCACCCGGTACGCAGCGCATAGGATGGGGAAAATTCCTGTGTTTTGGAGGAATGCCCATGCCAGCGCTGCTTGTTTCCAAATCGCCTCCGCTTTCCGGCGAGGTGACGGTCCACGGAGCGAAAAACAGCGTCCTGCCCATTCTGGCCGCGACGCTCCTGTGCGGCACGCCGTGCGTGCTGCATAACTGCCCAGATATTCTCGACGTGACGCACGCACTCGCCATTCTGCGCAGCCTCGGCTGCGAGACCGAGCGCCGCGGGGCCAGCGTCTACATAGACCCGCGCGGCTGCGCCGGTCATTCTGTCCCGCCGGAGCTGGCCGCGTCCATGCGCGCGTCCAGCCTGTTTCTCGGTGCGCTGCTTGCAAGACAGGGCGAAGCGCTCCTGAGCCTGCCGGGCGGCTGTCCCATCGGCGCGAGGCCGGTGGACTATCATCTGCTTGCTTTCCGTGCGCTCGGTGCGGAGGTCGCACAGACGGACGATACCATTCACTGCCGCGCGCGGAAGCTGACCGGCGCAAAGATCTCGCTGCCCGGCCCCAGCGTTGGCGCAACGGAAAACGCCATGCTGGCCGCTGCCGGGGCAGAGGGCATTACCGTGATCGAAAACGCCGCCTGTGAGCCGGAGATCGTCGATCTGGCCGGTTTTTTAACTGCCGGCGGCGCAAAAATCACCGGCGCGGGAACGGGCCGCGTGACCGTTGCGGGCGGTCAGCCGCTGACCGGCGCGACCTATACCATTCTGCCGGACCGCATCGAAACGGCGACGTTTCTGTGTGCCTGCGCCGCCTGCGGCGGCGCGCTGACGCTGCGCAGAACAACGCCGCCGCTCGCAGAGCCTATTCTCAGCTCGCTTACGGAAAGCGGCTGCCGGATCGCCTGTACACACGACACAATTCAAATTTCCTGCACCGGCCCGCTGACAGCCTGCCGTCCGGTCGTTTCAAGACCGTATCCCGGCTTTCCGACCGACGCGATGCCGGTTCTGCTTGCCGCGCAGCTGCGCGCAAGAGGGCAGACCGCCTTTACCGAGACGATCTTCGAAAACCGCTTCGGCTACGTCAGAGAGCTCAGAAAGCTCGGCGCGCAGCTGCAGCAGGACGAAAATACCGTCTGCCTGCATGGGACGCCCCAGCTGCATGCGGCGCAGCTTTTCGCGGAGGATCTGCGCGGCGGTGCGGCGCTGGTGCTTGCAGCCATGCAGGCCGAGGGCGAAAGTACCATTTTTGGAGTAAAACACATCGAACGGGGATATGATACTCTTGAGGCCGCGCTGCAAAGCGCCGGTGCTCGCCTGAAAACAGTGGAAATCCCCAAAAAGATGTGATATAATGCCTGTATTCTGAGCCTCCGAAGGAGAATGCAACATGCGCACGAAGCAAAGCAAAGCGAATAGGGAAGCGCGCGCCGCAGGCAAAGCCCGGCAGGTGCGCAGCAGTGCCCTCGGCAAGCTCCTCATTATGCTCACTGTCGTCGCCGCGATCGTCTTCGGCGTTGCGATCTTCTTCAAGGTCAACACCATCGAGGTGCAGGGCAATACCGTCTATTCTGCCGACCAGATCGTCGCCGCTTCGCAGATCCAGCAGGGCGACAATCTCCTGACCGTCAACAAGGCGCTGGCCGTCGGCAATATCAAGGCCGCACTGCCGTATGTCGAGGATGTCTCCATCGCCCGCAGCCTGCCGGACGGCATCATCATTCAGGTCCGTGAGAGCGTGATTTCCTTCGCTGTCATGACGGACACGAACGCCTGCTGGCTCGTCGGCCCCAGCGGCAAGGCGCTCGAACGCATCGAGCCCGCCGCCTTCAATGAAAACCCGCACATCAACGGTCTTCTCATTTCCAGCCCCACGGCTGGAGACGCCGTCTCCTCGCCTACGCCCACGGCGCTGGCCGCCGCGCTGGACGTGATGAAGGAGCTCGACGGCACCGGCCTTTTAGAGCATATCCGCGTGATCGACGTGGAAAAGGAATACGACATGACCCTCTGGTACGACGACCGCTACGAGATCAAGCTCGGCGGTACGGATGAGCTGGCCTACAAGATCCGCTATCTATGCTCCATTCTCGACCAGCTCAGTGAATTCCAGGCCGGGACAATCGATCTGACCCAGGCCGCGCAAAAAAAGGCCACCTTCCAGCCCGCAGCGTGAGCCGAGGGCATGGAAACCATAAAATCCGCATTTTTGCTGAATTTTTCCGCATTTTCTATTGACGCACACCCTTTTTCGAGATAGAATAAAGTCGACATAATCTAAAACGATGCAGTTGTGGGCTGTGAGATATACAGGAGGAAGACAAATGGCAGATACAGCAGATAAGGTAGTCAAGATCAAAGTCATTGGCGTCGGCGGCGCCGGCAACAATGTTATCAACCGCATGATCGCGTCCGACGTCAAGGGCGTCGAGTTCGTCGCAGTCAACACGGATAAGCAGGACCTTGAAAAGTCCAAGTGCAAAAACAAGGTGCAGATCGGCGAAAAGCTGACCGGCGGCATGGGCGCAGGCTCCAAGCCGGATATCGGCCAGAAATCCGCTGAGGAATCCAAGGCACTCATCTCTCAGGTGCTCGAGGGCACCGACATGGTCTTCATCACCGCCGGCATGGGCGGCGGCACCGGCACCGGTGCAGCGCCCATCATTGCGCAGGTCGCGCACGACGCGGGCATCCTGACTGTCGCTGTCGTGACGAAGCCCTTCCGCTTCGAGGGCGCGAACCGCATGAAGCAGGCCGAGGCCGGCATTGCCAACCTCACCGACAAGGTCGATTCCATGATCATCATCCCGAACGACCGCCTGAAATTCGTCACCGACCAGAAGATCACCTTCGCCAACGCATTCGGCATCGCGGATGATGTCCTGAAGCAGGCCGTCAGCTCCATTTCCGAGCTCGTCGGCTACAGCGAGAACGTCATCATCAACCTTGACTTTGCCGACGTTTCCGCCATCATGCGCAACGCGGGTCAGGCCCACATGGGCGTCGGCTCCGCCACCGGCCGCGACAAGGCCGAGCAGGCCGCGCAGGCCGCCGTCTCCAGCCCGCTGCTCGAGACGTCCATCAACGGCGCGACCGGCGTCCTCATCAACATCGCCGGCTCTCACGACCTCGGCCTCGACGACGTCGAGACTGCCGCCAACATCGTCATGGAAGCCGCCAATCCCGACGCGAACATCATCTTCGGCGCCGCGTTCGACGACGAGCTGCAGGATGAAATGCGCGTGACCGTCATCGCCACCGGCTTTGCCGAGAAGCGGCAGACTCCCTCCAAGCCCATCGGCGCCTTCTCCGCCGCACAGGAAAAGGCCTCTGCCAGCAAGAGCCAGGCGCAGGAGGATATTGACGATATCGACGAGATTTTCAAGATCTTCAACCGCAACTGAATAGGATATGCAGGGGCGGCCGCACAGGCCGCAGCCCCAGACAAAAGCCCGGCTCCTTGTGGGAGCCGGGCTTTTGGACGCTTATTCTTCCAACTCGCCGGACACGCCGTCCCGGCAGAGCTCTGTTATGTGCACGGCGCGCAGCTCGTTGTGCAGCTCCGCCGCCGGTACATAGACCTTGACGTAATTCATTGCATGACCGGCATACAGGCCGTTTTCTTCCTGCTCAAACAGCACCTGCTGCGTCGTGCCGAGCATGGCCGCATGGTACTGTGCTTCCAGCTCTGCCGCGACAGACGCGGCCTCGGCCGCGCGCCGCTCCTTGACGGCGTTCGGGATCTGGCCGGGCATGTCCGCCGCCGGCGTCCCCTTGCGGCGGGAATAGGGGAAGATGTGGAACATGGAAAGCCCGCAGGTCTTTAAGAATTCCAGCGATTTTGCGAATTCCTCCTCCGTTTCGCCGGGGAAGCCGACGATCAGGTCGGTCGTGACGGCGCAGCCGGGAAAATACTGCCGCAGCAGCCGGACGCTATCAAGATACCGGGCCGTGTCATATTTTCGGTGCATGCGCTTTAAAACTGTATCCGAGCCCGACTGCAGGCTCAGATGGAACTGCGGGCAGAGATTCGAGTACCCGGAAAGTGCTTTGCAGAACGCCTCGTCGATCGTGCGCGGCTCCAGAGAGCCGAGCCGGATACGCACGCCCGGCACAGCCTCGCACAGCGCACACAGCAGCTGCCGCAGGCAGCTCCCGTCCTTCCATTCCCAGCCCCAGGACGAGATCTCGATGCCGTTGATGACGATCTCGCGGTAGCCCTCGGCGGCAAGGCCCTTTGCCTGCTCCACAGCCGCGTCCAGCGGCATGGAGCGCACCCGGCCCCGCGCGTAGGGGATGATGCAGTACGTGCAGAAATTGTTGCACCCGTCCTCAACCTTTAATAGCGCCCTCGTCCGCGCGGCAAGCCCGCCCGCGGGCAGGATCTCAAACGCACGCGGGCCGCCCGCGTCGTCCACGCAGTCCCATTTCTGCCGCGTCTGCGCAGCTTCAATCATATGCCGGACGAAGGCCTCCCGCCCGTCCGTGCCGATGAGCACGTCCACGTCGAGCTTCCGGATCTCATCCGGGCTGCTCTGCGCATAGCAGCCGCACACGCCGACCACGGCACTGGGGTTCAGCTTGCGCACGCGCCGGATGGCGTTGCGGGATTTTTTGTCGGACACGGCCGTGACGGTACAGGTGTTGATGATATAGCCGTCGCAGATCTCGTCAAAACTGCCGAGCGTATGACCGCCCTGCACAAGCAGCTGCTCCATGGCCTGCGTTTCGTACTGATTGACCTTACAGCCGAGCGTATAACATGCAAATTTCATAAAACCACCAAAATCAGAGATTATGCACAAAAAAGGTTTGTATTTTTTGTGGATAGTATAAAATAC
>CAKUND010000017.1 GCA_934668295.1 uncultured Oscillospiraceae bacterium | reverse complement strand
GCGCCATGGAGGGCGACCTCTCGCGCGTGTGGAAAATCGCGCTTGTGACGCTGTTTTACCTCTGCATTGAGACATTTCTTGCTTTCCTGCTGGACTATTCGCGCGATATCGTCGTCCAGCGCGTCGGGCGCGGCCTCCGCGCCGATGCTGTGCGGAAAATAGAAGCGCTCAGCTATCCGGAAAAAACAGAAAAGGATGACGGCGCGTACCTTTCTCTCATTCAGAATGATGTCGACACCATCCAGCAGGATTACGTCGCGGCGCTGGGCGAAATTTTTTTTCAGATCTGCTGCTTCCTTCTGGCCGTCGGTTCGGCCATCGCGATCCAGCCGGTCATGACCCTGATCATGATCGCCGTCAGCGTGCTGACGGCGGCGTTCCCGAAGCTGACGGAAAAGCGCCTGCAGACGCATCAGGAGAACGAGCAGCAGGCAAAGGCCCGCTATCTGACGGCGATCACGCAGATTTTCTCCGGCTTCTTTCAGCTGAAAATTTTCAACGCCTTCTCCGGCATCAACCATGACCATGACGGGGCCAACGAAAACCTTTACCGGAAAAAGCTTCGCTCCCGCCGTATCCGCAGAATTCTGTACGCGGGGGCCTACGGCTGCGGCAATCTCGTCGTGCTCGGCACGTGGGTGCTTGGTCTGTTTTTTGTCGCGCGCGGCGTTATTGCGCTCCCGGCGCTCATTACCTTTGCGAGCCTTATGAACCTTGTCGCCGGGCCGGTGCAGATCATCAGCGAACGCTATTCCTCGACCATCGCCGCCTCGGCAGTCTGCAAGCGCGTCCTTGCATTTCTGGATGCCCCGACGGACGAAGCGGACAGCTGGGGCAGCGAACCGCTGACACGGATCGAGGCGGTCACACTGAACGATATCTCCTGCCGCAGGGATGATCGTGAGATTTTAAAGCATGTTGATCTGACGCTCCGGAAGGGCGACCGCGTCGCGCTGCTCGGCGAGAGCGGCGCGGGGAAGTCGACGCTTCTGAAGGTGCTGGCCTCCATGTACGCCGCAGAAGGGGAGTACGCGATCAATGGCCGCCCCTGCCGCGATTACCGCTATGAGGATTTCCGCAGACAGGTCACGCTGTTATCCCAGAAAACCTTCGTCTACAGCGCCTCCATCCGCGACAATCTCACCATGTTCTCCGGCACGGTGCAGCAGGACGAGACGCTGACGAAGACGCTTGCGGATGCCGGACTGTCCAAATGGTACGCCGAGCGCGGCGCGTCCATGGATACACAGATCGGCGGTGAGGAACACGCCCTCTCCGGCGGCGAAGAACGCAGGCTTGACCTCGCGCGCACGCTCTGGAGAAAGGGGAGTCTTGTCATGCTGGATGAACCGGCGGCTGGTCTTGACGAAAAAACGCGCGTCGAGCTGGAAAAGCAGATTGCACAGCTTCCCTGCGATATCCTGATCGTCGCCATGCACAATTATTCCCCGGAGTTTTTGGATAGCTTCACGAAGGTAGTTCGTATCCGGGATGGGAAAATCATTATGTAAACTGATCGCTTTGCGATTTGACTGAACAAAAAGGAGAAACAATCATGCACTTTACCTACAGAACCAGGGGCACCTGCTCGCAGGAGATCTTATTTGACGTGGACGGAAAGACCGTCAAAAATATTGAGTTTATCGGCGGCTGCAACGGCAACCTGCAGGGCATTTCCAAGCTTGTCGAGGGCATGGACATCGACACCGTGATCGAACGCCTCGACGGCATTCACTGCGGTATGAAGGAGACCTCCTGTCCTGACCAGCTCGCGAACGCGCTGAAAAAGGCCAAAGAAAAGCTGGAAAAGGAAGCCTGAGCGCAAGCTTGACCCATATTAAACCAAAGCCTCCACCTGCCGCGCGGCAGATGGAGGCACTTTTGTAGGAGCTGATGTGGGCATCAGCCCCTACAGACAAGTTGACGGATGCAGGGAGGATTTGCATTGGGCTTTCGCTTATCGCCGCTGCCTGCCGCAACCTCTCAGGCGCTTCGCGCCGGTTCCCCTTGTGCCCAAGGGGAACCTTTGTTGGATTTTATGTCAACCATATGCGCCGACGTAGATGTAGTTCCGGCTCGGCTCCGGTGTGGGGATCTCGGTCTGTACGATGGTCATGTTTTCGGCTATTTTCTCCGTGACTTCCCAGTCGCCGCCCAAAAATACCAGGCAGAGCTTCTCCGGGTCGTAGAGCAGCAGGAAGTGGCTGGTCACATCCGAGCCGCGATCTGTTCTGTACGCCTCGATCCAGCATGCGTAAAGGCCGTTGAGCGTCCCTTCTTTCACGATCGTCGGGTCGTCTAAGAGCAGCAGAAGGTCGCAGCTCACAATCTCATTGGCAGACAGGCAGCTGAATGTATATTTTACCTGCGAGGTGCTGTCGGTCGAATACACACAGTCCTTTGCCATCTCAATCTGGGAGTCCGATACGCCGTCCAGCTGCTCGGGATTTCGGTTCGCGATGACATTATACAGGTATGCGGTGTGATCCGGAACCAGCGCCGTCGGCAGCCAGCCAAACTGCACGCCGCAGTAGGTGCCTTCCGTCCGGCCCTCCGTGTCAATGCGGATGATCGAGTCACTGGTAAAATCCTCGAAATATGTAATCTCCGTTCCGTCTGACAGGGTGCGCGTATCCTCGGTATGATATACGGTTTCCTCAGTAGAAACAGACGCATAGTGCCAGATCGCCGCTGCGCCGCACAGCACTGCGATCGCCGCCGCGGCCGCTGCCACAATGCGCACCACACGCCTGCGGCTGCGCTTTTTTGCGTCCTGATGCACAAGCTGCAAAGCGCCGCTTAAAATATTGGCCTGCCGCTCGTCCGAAATCGCTTCGACCGGAAGCTCCGGCAGATCAGCAGATTGCAGGATCGTATCGATGTTATTCATATGCAAACCCTCCCCGGCATAACTCGTTTCTGATGGCTTCCCGGCTGCGTACCAGCCGCATGCGCACTGCCGCGGGCGTCAGATCCAGCGCGGCAGCGATTTCCGGCGCGGTCTGGCACAGATCGTAAAACCGCCGGATGATCTCGCGGTCCGGTTCCTGCAGCAGCGCGACCGCCTCGCGCAGCTGCCGCGCCTGCTCCTTTTTGACGGTTTCCTCCAACAGAAAATCGTCCGTCCCGGCCAGCTCCTCGTCCAGCGGTATGTCCATGCGCGCCTTGCGCAGCCGGTCGACGGTTTTGTTCCGCGCCACGCTCCCGAGCCACGCGCGGATGCTCCCGGCCTTCACCGTCCGGCAGGACTGCCAGAGCGCAAAAAAGGTACTCGAAGCAAGCTCGTCCTCGTCCTCCGGGGACAAAAGCCCGCGGCTCCGGTTGTGAATGACCGTCACGACATAGGCGCTGAAGCGTGCGATCACCGCTGCAAGCGCCTGCTCATCTCCGCGCCGCAGGCGGGAAAGCAGCTGTTGTTCGTCCATACAGGTTCCTCCGTGTTTCGTATTGTCAGCCGACGCCTATATAGTCGCGAAGCAGGCCAAAAGTGTAACAGCCTCCCGGCGCGCCGGGAGGCTGTAGTTTAACCTTTATCACCGTTATTTTCCAGATAAATGGCGAGCCAGTTCAGGAGCTTGGGATCCTCCGGATGGTAGATCAGAAACCCGTCGTGGTGCGGCCGGCTGACGACGACCTGCCTGCCGGAAAGGCTAAGGCCGCAGCACTCGTCCGCAGACGGCCCCCAGACCAGCATAAGCGAGACGCTTCGCCCGTCAAAGGCTCTGCCCGCGCTGACCGCCTCGATGGGCCACGGCAGGAGATTGCGGAAATCCTCTTGATAGCGGGTCGAGTTCAGAAGCATAAGAATGCCTTCAAACGCCGCGTCCTCCGGCAAAACGTTCTGCAGCGCATAGCTTTCCGTGTACGCTCTGCCATCCCGAACCCCGCTGAGCGACACGACTCCGGCGAGGCTGGTGATATCATCCAGATCAGAAGTCGTCATCTCCTCAAACGTGTGCGGCGTCAGCCGCCATGCGAGAAGACAGAGCAGCAGGATCGCAAGCAGCAGCAAGATACACTTTTTCGTTCCCGGACGCATGCGCAGGCCCTCCATTTTTGATTCTGCCTGTAGTTTACCAGACGGCTTCCGGCTTTGCAAGACGGCGAAGTCTGAAGAATTCTGAAGATTTCTTCGGCCCAGATGCTGTGCACAGATGCAAAAACAGCACAATATGTTGTGATTTCCACGAGAAAAGTTTAATATTTGCTTAAAACATGAGAAAAACGTTGAAAATGAAAGAAAAATATGCTAATCTCTAGGTATACATAATCTACTCCATAGCATGAGGAGGAACCGGAATGAAAAAGAGATGGATCAGCCTTCTGCTGGTGCTTGCGCTGGTGCTGGCTGTGTGGAGCGTCTGCGCTGTCGCTGCAGATGCACAGAAGTCGGACGAAACCGCCGAGGAAACAGCGGCAGCCGAGCCCGTCGAAGAAGCTGCGGAGGAAGCCCCGGCGGAGGAACCCGCTGCTCCTGCGGAAGAAGCGGAAACAGCCCCCGAGGATGCAGAAGCGCCCGCAGAGGACGGCGAGCAGAACCATATCCATGCTGTAAATCGCGAGGACGGCTGCGAAGAACCCTCCTTTGCGCCGCTGACCGTGACCGGCGGCAAGCTGGAATCCGGCTGCTACTATCTGACGGATGATCTTTCATTGGAGGAGCCGCTCTGCGTTCCCAAAAACGGCGCGCAGGTCACGCTCTGCCTGAACGGGTACACGCTCCGTCTGGCTGACGGCGTTGAGGGCTGCATCATCTTCGTCGCTGTGAGCGACGAGGACGCGGAGCCGTCTGTCCTCACCATCACCGACTGCAATGGCGCGGACAGCTCCAGCAATTATTACGTCGACGAAACCGGCGCGCTCGTCTTTGACGACGGCAGCTACGCCTGGCAGGAGGCTTATATCGCAGCGAATGAAAAGAACGCGCTTGCCGGCGGCCGGATCACCGGCGCAACAGCAGGCGCGATCAGCGTGGGCGATCATAACGAGCTTTATCTCACCAACGTAAACATCATCGACAACGCGGGCCGCTACGGCGCGGGCGTTGTCGTTGCGGAGCATGCCTCCGCCGTGCTGGACAGCTGCGTCATTGCAGGCAACCGCCTGACAGGCGAAATGAAAGCCTCTGAAAAGCAGATCCTGGGCGGCGGTGTGTACTGCGCCGGTACGCTCGAGCTGAGCGGCACGACCAGCATCACCGGCAACCGCGCGCAGGACGCGCAGAATAACCTCTGGCTGGACGAGACTGCGGAGATCAAAATCGGCGATCTGGGCCTTGACAAACAGGCACAGATCGGCGTCAGCGGCACGGCGGAGCAGACGATCCTCACCGGCTACGCGGACGATTTCTCGGAGAACTTCATAAGCGACGATCTCACGCTGACCGTCAGCGCCATCCGTGAAAACGGCTTCACCGACCTGACGCTTCAGGAAGCCGTCTATACCCTGACGCTCGATCTGGGCGAGGACAGCGAGCCTGTCACGCTGGAAGCGGAGCAGGGAAAAAGCCTGTACGAAATGAACGTGCAGGACCCGGAGCGCGAAAACATGATGTTTGACGGCTGGTACACCGAGGACGGCGAGCAGATCGATGCGGAAGCGCCGCTGCAGCTGACCGGCGATACAACGCTTTTTGCGCATTGGATGCAGGCCGGGCCGGAGAGCGGCGAAACCGCGCTTCTGACCTACGATCCCGATGCGCCCATCACAAAGCAGGAGGCAGCGAAAACACTTTACCAGATGGCCCGCCAGCTTGGCCTGGACACAGAAGCTGGACAGGAGGTCGATCTGACGCAGTTTGAAGACGCGGACGAAATTGACGAGGATGCGGCGGACGCTGTCCGCTGGGCCTACGCAGCCGATCTTCTGACCGAAAAGGACGGAAAGCTCCATGTCGCCGACGAGCTGACCCAGAAAGAGCTCACCCGTATACTGGAGGACTTTTTGGATCTGCTGCCCTGAGATCAGTGCGCCCTTTTCCGCATCAGAAGCATACAGAGCAGCATCAGAAGCGGGAAAATGATGGCGGCAAGGATGCCTGCGCGGAGCGTTCCGCCGCAGGCGTCCGAGACGAGGCCCGCAAGCGTCGGGCCTCCCGCGCAGCCAAGATCGCCCGCCAGCGCCAGCAGCGCGAACATCTGCGTTCCGCCGCCCCGGATGGAGGCGGAGGCGCGGCTGAACGTTCCGGGCCAGAAAATGCCGACCGCAAAGCCGCATACAGCGCACCCGAGCAGACTCAGAACCGGGGACGGCACAAACACGATGCAGAGATATGCCCCGACACACAGCGCGGCGCAGACGGCCATATAGCGGTTCAAATTCAGCGTTTCACC
Source organism: uncultured Oscillospiraceae bacterium (assembly GCA_934668295.1). Classification (GTDB taxonomy): domain Bacteria; phylum Bacillota; class Clostridia; order Oscillospirales; family Oscillospiraceae; genus CAG-170. Next base: position 13,023 of record CAKUND010000017.1, on the reverse strand, counting down.
GTATTTCCCGAAAATCAGCCGGGAAATGCCCATCATGGCCGCGAAGGCCATCGGCCCTGCCAGATCGCCCACGGTCTTTGACACGCCGAGTCCCTGCTCGGCAAAAGCGGACGACCATTGGCTCACGGCCTGCTCCGACGCGCCTGCGCAGAGCATCATCAGCATGAAGATCCAGAATACACGGCTTTTGACGAGCGCGCGCAGCGAAAGCGCCTGCTCGCCCTCGGACTGGATCGGATAAAGCGGTGCGCCCGCGAAGAAGACCGCATTCGCGACCGGAACGAGCGCCCATAAAAGTGTGAGAACCTTCCAGCTGCCGATCCCGAACAGCGCGAAAAATGCTGTCGACAGCAGCACAACGCCCATATGCCCCCAGCAATAGAACGAATGGAGCAGGCTCATGTGCTGTTCCTTATTTTGCGTGGGACAGGACTCCATCACCGGGCTGACAATGACCTCCAGCAGCCCGCCGCCGATCGCATAGATCACGACCGCGATCAGAAGACCTGCAAACGCATCCGGCAGCAGCTCCGGCAGGATCGTCAGCAGCGCAAGCCCTGCCGCAGATGTAATATGCGACAGAAGGATCGCTGCACGATAGCCGATGCGGTCCAGGAACCACGCGGACAGAAGATCGACAGCCAGCTGGATGCAGAAATTGATCGTGATGAGCAGCGTGATCTTAGAAAGCGTGATCTGGTACGTCCGCTCGAACATGACGAACAGCAGGGGAACGAAGTTGTTGACGATCGCCTGCACGATATAGCCGACATAGCAGGCCAGAATCGTCCGGCGGCAGGAGTTCTGCATGGAAAAAACACCTCGAATCTTGGATAGTACCGCCTTTATATCATATCCGCGCGGACTTTGCAAGCGGCGTAACAGGCAAAAAAATTTTTCGCTTTACCGCAAAAAAACACTTGACAAACGCGAATTTCAGGCGTATACTCCGTGGCAAGATGAAACCGTTGATGCAGACGAGTAAGCAGACAGGATTTCTCCCAGAGAGCTGCCGGTTGGTGCGAGTGCAGCAGAAAGACGTTTGCCGAATGGACTGCGGAGGGCAGGCTGAACGTGAAAGCAAGTAGGCGCTGACGGGATCCCACCGTTATAGGGGAGGATGCGTGCAGGCGCGTCATGAGAGGACAAGCAATTGTCAATTTGGGTGGCACCGCAGAAGTTTTTCAGACTTTTGTCCCAAGAGATCAAACCGATAACCGGTTTTCTCTGTGGATGAAGGTCTTTTTTGTTTCCCTTTTCCCGGAGAAAGCCAAAACGCGAAAGGAGAAACAATTATGAAAACCGAAAACATTCCTTACAAGATCTATCTGTCTGAGTCTGAGATGCCCCAGAATTGGTACAATGTTCGCGCGGACATGAAGAATAAGCCCGCGCCTCTTGTGAACCCCGGCACCGGCAAGCCCATGGGCTTTGATGATCTGCGCCCCGTTTTCTGTGACGAGCTCATCGAGCAGGAGCTGGACAACGATACGCCGTATATCCCCATCCCGCAGGAGATCCGCGATTTCTATAAGATGTACCGTCCGTCGCCGCTGGTGCGCGCCTACTGCCTCGAGGAAAAGCTTGGAACTCCGGCGAAGATCTATTACAAGTTTGAAGGTAACAACACCTCCGGCAGTCACAAGCTGAACTCCGCCATCGCGCAGGCCTATTACGCCAAGAAGCAGGGCCTCAAAGGCGTTACGACCGAAACAGGCGCTGGCCAGTGGGGTACGGCCCTTTCCATGGCCTGCGCGTATCTGGGGCTTGACCTGAAGGTCTTCATGGTCAAGTGCTCGTATGAGCAGAAGCCCTTCCGCCGCGAGGTCATGCGTACCTACGGCGCAAGCGTCACACCCAGCCCGTCGAACACCACGAACGTCGGCCGCGCCATTCTTGCGAAGGATCCCGACACGACCGGTTCCCTCGGCTGCGCCATCAGCGAGGCCGTCGAGGTCGCCACGACCACGCCCGGCTACCGCTATGTGCTCGGCAGCGTTCTCAATCAGGTTTTGCTCCACCAGTCGGTCATTGGTCTCGAGACGAAGATCGCACTCGATAAATACGGCATTACGCCCGACATCATCATCGGCTGCGCCGGCGGCGGCTCGAACCTCGGCGGCCTGCTCGCCCCGTTTATGGGCGAAAAGCTGCGCGGCGAAAAGGATTACCGCTTCATCGCCGTCGAGCCCGCCTCCTGCCCCAGTTTTACGCGCGGCGTGTTCGCCTATGACTTCTGCGATACCGGCATGGTCTGCCCGCTGGCGAAAATGTACACGCTCGGCAGCGGCTTCATCCCGTCGGCCAACCACGCGGGCGGCCTGCGCTACCACGGCATGAGCCCCATCCTGTCCCAGCTGTACCACGACGGTCTGATGGAGGCCCGCAGCGTCGAGCAGACGAGCGTATTCGAAGCGGCGGAGTATTTCGCCCGCACCGAGGGCATTCTGCCCGCGCCGGAATCCAGCCACGCCATCCGCGCTGCCATCGACGAAGCGCTCAAATGCAAGGAAACAGGGGAGGAGAAGACCATCGTATTTGGTCTGACTGGAACCGGCTACTTCGATCTTGTTGCGTATCAGAAGTTCAACGACCATGAAATGACCGATATTATCCCGACCGACGAGCAGCTTGCCGCAAGCATCGCAAAGCTGCCGAAGGTGGCAGAATGAAATTTCTGCGTACACCCTGTTGACATTTGTTCATGAGGTGTGTATAATAACGCCGTCAATCAAATACAGGACATCCGTTGATCGTCCTCAGAACGCACACGCGGACTGAAGACAGAAGGAATCTCTGGAGAACTCATTGAATTGAGTGCCGAAGGTGCAAGGCGCAAGCCGAATCTCTCAGGCAAAAGGACAGAGCCGCAGCTACAGCTTTTGTAATACGGCACCACAATGAGCAGACCGGAGACGGCCTGCTCATTTTTATTGTTGTATGAAGGAGATACACCGTCATGGCAAACGTACTCGAAACCGGCATGAACTATCTGCAGACGCAGGATCCCGAGGTTGCGGCCTGCATTGAAAACGAATTTCAGCGCCAGAAGCAGAACATTGAGCTGATCGCGTCGGAAAATATCGCCTCTCCCGCCGTCATTGCGGCAATGGGCTCTGTTCTGACGAACAAATATGCCGAGGGCTACCCCGGTAAGCGCTATTACGGCGGCTGTGATTATGTGGACGTGCTGGAGACGATCGCGATCGAGCGCGCGAAAAAACTGTTCGGCGCAGCCTATGCAAATGTGCAGCCGCACTCCGGTGCGCAGGCCAATCTGGAGGTCTACGCCGCGCTTTTGCAGCCGGGCGACACGCTCATGGGTATGGATCTTGCCAGCGGCGGCCATCTGACGCACGGCGCCCGCGTGAATCTCTCCGGCAAATACTATCACAGCATCAGCTACGGTGTAAACCCTGAGACGGGCCGCATCGACTATGATCAGGTCGAGGACATGGTTCGCCGGTACCGGCCGAAGCTGCTTGTGGCCGGAGCGTCTGCCTATCCCAGAGCCATTGACTTCAAGGCCTTTGCCGAGATCGCGCACAAAAACGGCGCGCTGCTCATGGTCGATATGGCCCATATCGCGGGCCTTGTTGCCGGCGGACAGCACATGAGTCCTGTTCCCTATGCCGATGTTGTCACCACGACCACACACAAGACGCTGCGCGGCCCGCGCGGCGGCATGATCCTCTCGCGCGACGAGGAATTCGCCAAAAAGCTCAACAGCGCCGTCTTCCCCGGCACGCAGGGCGGGCCGCTCATGCACGTGATCGCGGGCAAGGCCATCTGCCTGCGCGAAGCGGCGCAGCCGGAATTCAAGGTCTACGCGGAAAATGTTGTGAAGAATGCCAAGGCGCTGGCAGATGCGCTGCTGGCCCACGGCTTTGACCTCGTGACCGGCGGGACGGATAATCATCTGATGCTTGCCGATCTGCGAAAAAAGAATATCACCGGCAGGGAGCTGCAGACGAAGCTCGACGAGGTGCATATCACCGTCAACAAAAACGCCATTCCGAATGACCCGCAGAAGCCCGGCGTCACCAGCGGCGTGCGTATCGGTACGCCTGCCTGCACCACGCGCGGCTTTACGCCGGAGGACATGCCGGTCGTAGCCGACTGCATTGACAAGATCGCAACGGATTTTGACGCGAACCGCGAGTCTGTGCTTGCCGCTGTTGCGGAGCTTGTTAAAAAGCATCCGATCTACGAATGAACACAGCCTGCCTCTGCGTGCGCTATTTGCCGCTGCTTGTCTAAATCTTGTGCTTTTGGGGAAATTGTAACACAAATGAAATGTTGCACGCATTTACAAACCGGGCACAATATATTATGATAGTGGCACAAGCTCAAGAGAAGGAGGCTGACCGTCGTGAATGACAACACCATCAAGTTTGTGGTACCGGAAGACAGCAGTGAAGAAATGAAGACCATTCTGACCGCCGTATATGGCGCCCTCAGCGAAAAAGGGTATAACCCCATCAATCAGATAGTCGGTTATCTCCTGTCTGAAGACCCCACCTACATCACCAACTACAACAATGCCCGCAGCCTGATCTGCAAGCTCGACCGTGATGAGCTGCTTCAGGAGCTGGTCAAGCATTATCTGTTTTCATAATGGAAAACGATACCCCGGCGGTTCAAAACCGCCGGGGTTTTGCGCTGCAAAAAAGGACGTGCCGGGCGGCACGTCCTTTTTTTGAATTATCGCAGGGTAACGCCGAGATCGTTTTTGAGCTTTTCCAGAACGGCGTTCGTGACGTCGGTGGTGTCCACGTCGGTGAGTGTACGGTCGTCCGCGCGCAGCTCGAGGCTGAACGCAACGCTCTTTTTGCCCGGCGCAATGCCGGGGCCGCGGTAGATATCAAACAGCTGGATGGAGCGCAGCAGCTTGCCGCCGGCCTTCTTGATGCAGGCCTCCAGCATACCGACGGTCATCGCCTCGTCGCACACCAGCGCCAAATCGCGGCTGACGGTCGGGAATTTGGGCAGGCTGTGGAACACGCGCTCCGGCGCAAGCGCTGTCTGCAGGCCGGTGAAGTCCAGCTCCGCGACATAGACCTCGCCGCTGATGCCGTAACCCTCCGCGACCAGCGGATGGATCTGACCAATCACGCCGAGCTTTTTGCCGTCGATGACAATATCGGCGCAGCGGCCCGGATGATAGCTCGGATTCTTCGTGTCGGCAATATACGTTGCCGGATGCACGTTCAGCTGATCGAGCAGTGCGTCGATCTCGCCCTTGAGCGTGAAGAAATTCTCGTGTTCGCCATACGTGCCGAAGATCATGCGCTTCGGCTCATCAGGCAGCTTCTGACCCTCGACCGGCAGATAGATCTTACCGATCTCATAGAGCTTGACGCCCTTGTTCTTGAAAGCGAAATTGCGGGAGAGGATATCCAGCATGCTGGGAAGAATGACCGTGCGCATGATGGACGTATCCTCGCCGAGCGGATTGACGAGCTTGACGGTCTTGCGAAGCGGGCTGTCTGCCGGAAGGCGGATGGCGTCGAACGAGGACGGTGAGACGAAGGAATAGGTGATGATCTCGCTGTAGCCCAGCGCTCTTGCCGCTGCACCGGCGGCGTTTTCCAGCTTCTGCTCGTCGGAATAGCCGCCCATGGTGGTCGCGCCGCGCATGAGTGTGGTTTCAATGTTGTTGTAGCCGTAATACCGGGCGACTTCCTCCGCGATATCGGCCATCACGCGCAGATCGGGCCGCCAGGACGGAACCTGGATCATGCCGTCCACGACGGGAACCTCCTCGCGGCGCAGATACTCGATCATATCCGCCTCGGAGATATCCGTGCCAAGCAGCGCATTGATGCGCTCCGGCTCCAGCTTGACCGTGACGGGCTGCGGAACATAGTTCAGCACGTCGATCATGCCGTCCATGACCTCGCCTGCACCCAGCAGCTCGACCAGCTCACACGCGCGGTTGACGGCGGGAACAGTCAGCATCGGGTCAATATCCTTTTCAAACTTCGCGGAAGCGTCCGTGCGCATGCCGAGTGCCAGCGCCGTCTTGCGGATAGAGGATCCGAGGAAGTTGGCGGATTCGAAGACTACGTCGACCGTATCATCTACGATCTCGCTGTTTTCGCCGCCCATGACGCCAGCCAGGCCGACCGGCTTCGTCTCGTCGGCGATGACGAGCATATCGGGCTGCAGACTGCGCACATTGCCGTCCAGCGTCGTGAGCGTCTTGTCCCCACCCGCGCGGCGGACGACGATCTTGCCGCCCTTGACGTAGCGATAGTCAAACGCGTGCATCGGCTGGCCGTATTCGACCATGACATAGTTCGTGATATCGACGATATTGTTGATCGGACGAATGCCCGCCGAGCGCAGGCGCTGCCGCATCCACTTGGGGCTGGGTGCGATCTTGACATTGCGCACCATACGCGCCGTGTAGCGCGGGCACAGATCGTCCGCCTGCACGTCGACGTCAAGCAGCTCGCAGAGATCACCCTCTGCGCCGCCCTTGACGACCGGCTCATGGTGCTTCATCGGCACGTTGAATGCGGCGGCAGTCTCACGGGCAAGGCCGATGAGGGAGTAGCAGTCCGGACGGTTGTTCGTGATCTCGAATTCCACGATGGAATCATCGTTGCCGATGATGACATTCATGTCCTCGCCGATCTCGCAGCCCTCGTCATTGAGGATCCAGATGCCGTCGGCATACGCCTCCGGGCAGTCATGCTCGGTCAGACCCAGTTCCTTATACGAGCACAGCATACCGCAGGACTCGACGCCGCGGAGCTTGCCCTTTGTGATGTGGATGCCGCCGGGCAGATAAGAGTTATGCTGTGCGACCGGAACCAGATCGCCCTCGTGCACATTCTGCGCGCCAGTCACGATCTGCACCGGCTCACCGGAGCCGCAGTCGACCATGCAGACCCACATGTGGTCGGAATTTTCGTGCTTTTTCATCGACAGAACCTTGCCGACGACGACGTTTTTGATCTCCGCGTCCATCCGCTCGGTCGTCTCGACCTTCTGACCAGCGAGGGTCATGACAGAGTCGTATTCTTTATCCGTAGCCGTGATGTCAACGAATTCACGGAGCCATTTTCTCGAAATATTCATGTCGTACCCTCCTTAGAACTGAGACAGGAAGCGGATGTCGTTTTCGAAGATCATGCGCATATCGCTGATCTTGAACCGGCGCATGGCCATACGCTCAAGGCCGATGCCGAAGGCGAAGCCGGAGTAGATTTCCGGGTCAATATCGCAGCCGGCCAGTACCTTCGGGTGCACCATACCGGCGCCCAGCAGCTCGATCCAGCCCTCGCCCTTGCAGGTCGAGCAGCCCTTGCCGCGGCAGTTGAAGCACTGCACGTCGACCTCGCAGCTCGGCTCTGTAAACGGGAAATGATGCGGGCGGAAGCGGACGACGGAATCCTGGCCGTACATGGCCTTGATGAGCGTCTCAAGCGTGCCCTTGAGGTCGGCCATCGTGATGCCCTTGTCGATGACAAGGCCCTCGATCTGGTGGAACATGGGGGAGTGCGTCGCGTCGACCTCGTCCTTGCGGTACACGCGGCCCGGGGCCAGAATGCGGATGGGCGGCTGGCCGATGGCTTCCATGGCACGGATCTGCATGGGGCTGGTCTGCGTGCGCAGGAGGACTTCCTCGTCGTCCGTCACATAGAACGTGTCGCTGCGGTCGCGGGAGGGATGGTTCTCCGCGATATTCAGCTTGGTGAAGTTATAGTCGGCAAGCTCGACCTCCGGGCCGTCGAGAATCTTGAAGCCCATGGAGATGAAAATGTCCTTAGCCTCGTCGAGCGCCTTGTTCATCGGATGGCGGTGACCCAGCTGGACAGAGGTTCCGGGGATGGTCACGTCGATGGCCTCGGCCTCCAGTCTGGCCTCCATGGCCTTTTCCTTCAGCTCAGCGCGGACGATTTCGATTTTTTCCTCAATGGCGGCGCGGACATTGTTCGCGGCCTGGCCCATGACGGGGCGCTCCTCGGCGGACAGCTTGCCCATCGTCTTCAGAACGCCGGTCAGCTCGCCCTTCTTACCGAGAAAGCGCACGCGCAGCGCGTCCAGCTCCCCGGCGTCCTTGACGCTTTCCAGTGCGCCGAGCGCTTCCTGCCGGATCTTTTCAAGTTGTTCCTTCATAAACGAATGCTCCTTTTCGTGATAATACAAAAAAATTAGCCCTCCGCCCGGAATCGGGACGAAAGACCATGCTTCCGCGGTACCACCCGCTGTTCGCAGAGAAATCCTGCGCTGCTTTCTGCCCGGTAACGGCGGCAATAACCGGCGCGTCCTAATGGGGAAGACCCCGTTCAAACGGCAGCTCACGAGAGAAAGCCCTGCGGCCCAACCGGGAGGCGGCTTCCAGCAAAATCCGCCCTCTCTGTACCCGGTCCATACGGACAGGACAGCTCGATCCTCGCTTTTTCCAGATATCAGCTGCATTTTAGCACAACATACGCCGTTTGGCAACAGCTTTTTCGGAAAAAGTGCAGAAAACCCGGCGGCATGCGCCGCCGGGTGAGAGTTCTTATTGCAGTCCCTTGCCTGCTTTGACCTTGTCAAATTCCGCTTCGATCTGTGCGTCAGGCTCTGCCGTGAGCAGGGAGACGGCGACGATCACGATCACGCTGAAGACGAACGCGGGCAGCAGCTCGTAGATGCCGAACATCCCGCCGAGGGGCTTCAGAACGAGCTTCCAGAAGAAGACCATCGCGCCGCCCGCGACCATACCGGCGATTGCGCCCTGATATGTCGTGCGCTTCCAGAACAGGCACAGGAGCATCAGCGGACCAAAGGCCGCGCCGAAGCCTGCCCATGCAAACGACGTGATGCCGAAGATGGTCGAGTTGGAGTTCCAGGCGATCGCCATCGCGACGATGGTGATGAGCACCAGCGTGATGCGCGAGCACCACATGACCTGCTTCTCCGTCGCGTCCTTCTTGAACACGCCGCGATACAGATTCTGGCTGACAGCGCTGGCCGAGATCAGCAGATACGAATCGGAGGACGAGATCGCTGCAGCCAGCACGCCCGCGCATGCAAAGCCCGCGAGGATCGGCGGCAGATAGGACGTGGCCGCGTCGATGAAAATATTTTCCGCGTCGTTGTTGGACAGATAATCAAGACCCGCAACGCTGCGGCCTACAACGCCGATAAACACGGCGGCAGCCATCGAGATCACGACCCAGATGATCGCCACGCGGCGGGAGCGGCCCAGCTCATGCTCCGAGCGGATGCCCATGAACCGCAGCAGCACCTGCGGCATGCCGAAATAGCCAAGACCCCACGCAAGGCAGGACGCAATGGACAGCGCGCCGTAAGGACGGCCTGCACCAAAAACGTTGACCTCTGTGGTCGAGGGCGTCGCCGTGCGCACCATGGAGAAGAAGCCGTCGATGCTTTTTGCATTTTCAATGACCGTGTTCAGTCCGCCTGCGGAAACGACCGACAGGATCAGGATCAGCACCAGCACCGTGACCATCACAACGCCCTGCATGAAATCGGACGCGCTCTCGGCCAGATACCCGCCGAGGAACGTGTAGGCCAGCACGAACACCGCCGCAACGATCATCATGCCGCCGTAGGAGAAGCCGAACAGATTTGCGAACAGCTTGCCGCACGTGGACAGGCACTGCGCCGCGTAGACGCTGAAGAAAATGATGATAATGAGCGAGCAGATCGTCATGATGATCTTTTTCTTCTCATGGAAGCGGTTCGAGAAGAAGTCCGGCAGCGTGAATGCGTTCACGGCGATGGAATACCGGCGCAGCCGCTTCGAGACGATCAGGAAGTTGAGGTACGTGCCGATGGCAAGCCCGATGCACGTCCAGCCCGCATCCGCAAGGCCCGTCCAATACGCAAGGCCGGGCAGGCCCATCAGCAGATACCCGGACATATCAGAAGCTTCCGCGCTGAACGCTGTGACCCACGGGCCGAGACTGCGTCCGCCGAGGAAATACGATTCCGCGTCCTTGTTTGCGCGTCCGGCAAAATAAATGCCGATACCGACGACGGCGGCCATGTACAAAACCATAGCCAGCAGATGCTGCAAATTTGCTCCACTCATAACTCATTTCTCCGTTTCTTATCTCTTGACACATTACAATAATTCATATATAATATCAAGGAAATTCATAACATGCGCGTATGATAGCACGTTAAAGTGAAAAAAGCAAGAGGTTTTTCAGATGGATACGAAGAAATATGAGGCTTTTGAAAAAACGGTGGAGCTGTCGTCCCTGACGAAGGCTGCGCAGGAGCTGGGACTCACGCAGTCCGGCGTCAGCCATATGCTCTCCGCCATCGAGGCGGAGCTTCAGCTGCCGCTTTTAAAGCGCACGCGCACCGGCGCGCGCCTCACGCCCGAGGGCGAGCAGATGATGCCCTATATCCACGAGATCGTGCGGCAGGAAAAGCTGCTGCGGCAGGCCGCGGCCAGCCTCCACACGCTCGTTACCGGGAAGATCCGCATCGGGACCTTCACCAGCGTCGCCACACACTGGCTGCCCGCTATGATGATGCAGTTTCAGAAGGAGCACCCACGGGTGGATTTCCAGCTTTTTAACGGCGACTATCACGACATCGACACCTGGCTTGGCGATGGCAGCGTCGATCTGGCGTTCACGACGCTCCCGGCCCGTCCGGGCTGCCGGTGTACGCCGCTGTACGAAGATGCGCTGGCCGCCGTTCTGCCGAAGGGCCACCCACTGGCGGAAAAACTGGTCTGCCGGGTCGAGGATCTGGCAAAGCAGCCGTTTATTTCGCTCCTGGAATCCTCCAACCATGATGTGCGCCGCGCGTTCCGCGCTGTCAAGGCCAAGCCGAACATCCGTTTTGAGACGAAGGACGACTACGCCGTCATCGCCATGGTACGGCAGGGCCTTGGCGTGAGCATTATGCCGTCGCTGCTGCTGCGCGGCAACACGGACGGCGTGGAGATCCGCCCCATCGACCCGCCCGCCAGCCGTACCATTGCCCTTGCTGCTGCGACCGATGCCCCCGCTGCTACCCGCTTTGCAGACTTTGCGTCCCGCTGGGTCAAAGAGAATACCTGAAAAAATCTGGGCCGCTGCGGTTTGCAGCGGCCCAGAACGTTTATTTCCGGCTTAAACGGGCTTCCATATAGTTGTGTGCGGCGGTTTCAAATTCGTCGGCGAGGGGAGACAACTCCACGTTTCCATATTTCCGCTCGAGCGCGGTCTGGAGGATCAGGTCAGCCAGCCTCGGGTTTTTTGGAAGCAGGCAGCCGTGGGAATAGGACGCAAATACGTTCTTATATCGCACGCCCTCTGTTCCGTCCTCGCCGTTGTTGCCATAGCCCTCAAGGATCTTGCCGAGCGGCTTCACGCAGGGGCCGAGATACGTTTTACCGGAGTGATTTTCAAAGCCGACAATCTTGCATCCAGCTTCGTCGCACGTAAACATATAATTGCCGATCATGCGCTGCTCGGAGCCGACGGTGTAGAGATCAAGCGCACCCGTAAAATCGCACTGCTGTCCGTCCCAGGTCTTGTAATACTGCCCCAGCATCTGATAGCCGCCGCAGATGGCGAGCACAGGCACACCATCCTCGATCGCAGCCTTCAGCTCGGCAGTCTTTTCACCCTTCAGATCGTCCAGCAAAACCTCCTGCTCAAAATCCTGCCCGCCGCCGATGAAGATCAGGTCGCAGTCCTTTGCGGTGAAGTGCGCTCCGATGGGAACCGGGACGATATTCGCCTGCATGCCGCGCCACTCGAGTCTGCGCTGCATGCACAGCACATTCCCGCGGTCGCCGTAGAGGTTCAGAACGTCGGGATATAAATGATAGATGTTCAGTTCCATAGCTTACTCCCAGAATTGCTTGTAGCCATACGTTTTGCTGATCGTGCCGCGCAGGGCCAGCATGGCCGTGTAGGTCGGCATGACGAAGACCGGCAGCTTATGCACTGTCGCCTGCTCCATGAGCTTTCCGTAGTCCTTCTGCACATGCAGCTTCTCCTTCGGGAACCCGGCATAGAGGAAGCGCAGCGCCATATCCTCTGCGCGCGTACCGGACAGATAGACCTCACGGAGCGTATCGCCCATGTCCGTCAGGCGCTCAAAGGCCACGTCCCAGATCCAGCTGACGTCGCGGCCGTCCTGCGTCCTGTCGTTGAGACAGGCGGCGAAGACGAACGGCTCTTTGCGCTGCGTCAGGAAGCTCAGTACCTGGTTGCAGCCTGCCGGATTCTTGATCAAAATCATGCGCACATCCGTGCCGCCGATCTCGAATTTCTCCATGCGCCCGAAGCCGCAGGCAAAGCGGGACAGCGCCTGCGCCGCATTCGAAAGCTCCAGCCCCATGGCCTTTGCTGCCGCCATGGCTGCGCAGGCGTTATAGATATTGTATCCGCCCGGCAGATTGACCGTCGCGGGGATCTCCGTTTCGCCGTCGCGGAAGACGACCTCGGAGCGCTCCTCGTCGCTCAGAATGACCTTGCTGACGCAGATATCCGGCTTCGGACGGGCATATCCGCAGTGCGGGCAGCGGTAGCCGCCCAGATGGCCATAGGTCACAAAGTCATATTCGTACTCACTCTTGCACTTGATGCAATACGGCGCGTCGGAAACCTCTGTGACCCGTGTTTCGTAGATCGGCGTGCTGACACCGTAGAAAAGAACGGGATTTGGTACGTCGTCATGGAGGCTCGTGATAAGAGAATCGTCTGCATTCAGGCACAGAACGGCGTTTGGGCTGTTCTGCGCGCCGATGCGCAGATTTTCAAGCGTATGCGTGACCTCGCCGTAGCGGTCGAGCTGGTCGCGGAACACGTTGGTGAACACGATCACCTTTGCGTCAACATATTTGCTGATGAATTTCAGCGCCGCCTCATCCGCCTCAATAAGCGCGTGCGAGTATCTGCAGCGGCCTGTGAGCGTGGAGTGGACGGCAAATTCAGCCGTGACGCCGGAGAGGAGGTTTGCACCGGATTTGTTTGCAAAGTAAGAAATTCCAGCGTCCTGCCACGACTGCTCGATCATGCGCGAGGTCGTGGTCTTGCCGTTGGTGCC
>CAKUND010000016.1 GCA_934668295.1 uncultured Oscillospiraceae bacterium | reverse complement strand
TACGTTTCCGCCATGATTTTGGACGCGGCAGGCAACCCGGCGTATTATGGCCGCAGCTCTGCCGCGCTCACGGACGATAATGGCACGGCAGAGCTCACGATCCCGGCGCTCGCAAAGGGAACCTATACTCTGAAGATATACAACGAGCAGTACAACGGCGATAAAATGACCGACCTCGCCAGCGAGTTCCATGATGTCACACTGAACGTGCAGACCGAGGAGCAGTTCCCGGCGCTCACCCCCGGCGGCAGATATTACTTCGATCTGTCAGCGGTGGAAATGCCCGGCACAACGCTCGAGACGCTGCCGGACAAAACGCTGCATTATGTGCCGTTTACATATGTGGGTACGGTGGATGCGTATTCGATGAAAAATGAAACCGATACCGCCAAGCAGCCCTACGAGCACAGCCTGTTTATTGCAGACTATAACGTAAAATATTATCTGCAGCGAGAACAGCTGGCCCAAATGAACCTGATTTATGGCCAGTTCTATACAGCTGGTAACGTGAACTATACGCTCCGCGCCCCATCTGTTGGAGACCATCACCGTAATGAAGGAGAAGGCCCTGGTCTTGCACCAATTGACAATGAATGGGATACGATCTATCAGAAGTCAGCCGATTATATCAAAAACTGGTATAAAATGCGCTCTTTCGGCCAGGATATAGGTACTGGGAATGTCGAGGGAACGTATCTATCTCGTGGTGGACACTTCGCTGCAATGGTTACATTTTGGGTAAGGCCAACCCTTCCGGGGCAGGACATTGGCTTCCGCCCCGTCCTTGAAGTCCTGCACGCTGATACGCTCGGCTCTGACGCTCTCAAAACCGTAGCGCTCGACTTAAACGGCGGCAGCATTGGCGACGCCACAGGCACGGTGAATATCGTTGTAAAGAACGGCAAGGCCTTTACCGCCCCCACTGCCGATGGCCTGACCCGGTCCGCTGATAATACCGGCACTGATTTCTGGTGGCTGGGCAGCGACGGGCAGAAGTATCTCCCCAGCGAAGCTGTTCCTGATAGCGTAACCGCTTTGACGGCACAATGGACGGCCCTGACGTATAACGTGACGCTGGAAACGGACAACGGTACGATTACTGCGGACAAAAACGTTACAGCCTACACCTACGGCGAAACCACGACCCTGCCGACAGCTGACGACATCACAAAAACCGGCTACACCTTCGGAGGCTGGTATACAACGAGCGACTTCACCGGCTCTGCCGTTACGGAAATCGCCCAGACCGAGCGAGGCGACAAGACGTTCTACGCAAAATGGACGGTCAATTCCTACACCATCACCTTTGACACTGCCGGCGGCAGCTCTATCGCCCCCATCACGCTGAACTACGGCGATACAATCGTCGCGCCTGCCAATCCCACCAAGACCGGCTATACCTTCCTCAGCTGGGACGCCGAGATTCCCGCGACCATGCCCGCGGAAAATCTGAAGATCACCGCGCGCTGGTCGTGCAATACGTACTCCATCACCTATGATCTCGACGGCGGCACAGCGGTCGGGAACCCGGATTCCTATTCCGTCGAGTCGGACGCGATCACGCTGAACGCGCCGGAGCGTCCCCTCTACATCTTCACCGGCTGGAGCGGCACGGACTTGGACGGCGAGGACAACCTGACCGTCACCATCCCCGCCGGCAGCACCGGCGACCGCAGCTATACGGCACACTGGTCCTTCGACCCGGCGATCATCGCCGCGCTGGAGCCCAAGCCGAACACGTCCTTCCGCGACGTATCCCGCGGCGACTGGTTCTATTACGATGTGCGCTACGTCTGCGAAAACGGCCTGATGAACGGTACCTCCAAGAACCTGTTCAGCCCCAGCAGCGCAGTGACACGCGGTATGCTCGTGACGATCCTGTATCGTCTGGAAAACGAGCCGAGATGCTTCGGCGGCATGACGTTCCCGGATGTAGCGCCCGGCGCGTATTATGAAAAGGCAGTTATCTGGGCGTCGCAGAACAGCATCGTCAGCGGCTACACCGACGGGACATTCCGCCCCGACGCGCCCGTCACCCGTGAGCAGCTCGCATCCATCCTGTATCGCTATACGCGCTATCGCGGACTTGACGTGAGCGCCGGCGAGACCGCCGACCTCTCCGGCTACGCAGATGTGCGCGCAATTTCCGATTACGCGCTGCCCGCCATGCGTTGGGCCTGCGGCGCAGGCATCCTGCAGGGCTCGAACGGAAAGCTCCAGCCCTCCGGCCTTGCCGCCCGCTCCCAGCTCGCAGCCATGCTGCACCGATATCTGAAAAACTAATATCGCAGCTCCACGCGGGCAGGCACAATTTGTGCCTGCCCGCATATTATTCACGAAACGTTCACAATTACCGCGTATACTGACAGAACCTGCGGCGCAAAAACGCGTCTGTAGGGTGACGCGGGACATCCCGCGTCAGAAAAAAGATTCCAAAGGAGTTCCAACATGAAAAAACTGACTGCAATTTTACTGGCCGCTCTGACGGCGCTTTCCCTGACCGCCTGCGCGGCAAAGTCTGACGCGCAGACCGGCGCTTCAGATATTCCCGATGCGCTGACCATACTCAATACCGTCTGGGCAAGCTATTCCGAGGATGAAAAGTTCCCGGCGGCGGGCGGCGATTATTCCGAGGCCAACATGACCGACGGCAAGCCCGGAAACGTCGGCCTCGAAAACGCATCTGACGTTGAATATCTGCTGAGCATCCCTGCATCCGTCGTCGCGATGGCGGACGACGGCGCGTCGCTGTTCCATATGATGAATGGCAACACCTTCACCTGCGGTGCGCTGCGCCTGACCGATGCGGGGAAGCTGGATGAGGCGGCAAAGGAGATCCGGGACTATATCATGGCCAAGCAGTGGATGTGCGGCTTCCCGGACAAGCTGATCGTCGTTTCGGTTGACAACTATCTGATCTCGTGCTTCGGCGCGGAGGATCTCGTCAACACCTTCCGCGACAAGCTGCAGGCCGCGTATTCTGGCGCTGTTGTCATCACTGACGAACCGATCGTTGCGTAAACAATAATTTTATGTAAACCGAAAGGGCTGCCATGCTGTTTTCAAGTGTTCCGTTCCTGTTTTATTTTCTCCCTATCGTCCTGATCCTTTATTTTCTTGCACCCAAGCGGGCAAAAAACAGCGTGCTGCTTCTTTCAAGCCTTGTATTTTACGGCTGGGGCGAGCCGCGGTATCTGCCGGTCATGCTCGGCTCGATCCTGCAGGGCTATGTGTTCGGACGGCTCATCGAGCGCTTCCGCAATACGAGGCGGGCGCGCCTGTTTCTGGTGCTGTCCGTCCTCCTGAGTCTCGGGACGCTGGCATATTTCAAGTATGCCGATTTCATGATCGCCAATCTGAACGCGCTGACCGGCTTGTCCGTGCCGCTGCTGCGCCTCACGCTCCCGGTCGGCATCAGCTTCTACACGTTCCAGATCCTGAGCTATACCGTAGATGTATACCGCGGTTCTGTCCCGGCGCAGCGGAATTTCATCGATCTTGCAGCCTATATCGCCATGTTCCCGCAGCTGATCGCCGGGCCCATCGTCCGCTACTCCGATATCGCTGTGCAGCTGAAAACACGTGAACACAGCATAGCGGACGCTGCCGCCGGCGCGCGGCGCTTCATTCTGGGCCTTGCAAAAAAAATCCTGCTTGCCAATCTGCTCGGAGAGCTGGTGTCAAGCTTCCGTGCGTCCGCTGATCTGTCGATTCTGTACTACTGGCTGGGCGCGATCGCATTCACCCTGCAGATCTACTACGATTTTTCCGGCTACAGCGACATGGCCATCGGCCTTGGCCGGATCTTCGGATTCCGCTTCCCGGAAAACTTCCGGTATCCCTATCTGTCCGGCAGCATCACGGAATTCTGGCGGCGCTGGCATATTTCGCTCGGCTCGTGGTTCCGCGATTATCTCTATATCCCGCTTGGCGGAAACCGGAAGGGGAGCGCCCGGCAGCTGCTGAATATCCTGCTCGTCTGGCTCGCGACCGGCCTGTGGCACGGCGCGGCGTGGAATTTTGTCCTGTGGGGCCTTTTGTATGCAGTCCTGCTTACGGCGGAAAAGCTGTTTTTGCTGCGCGGCCTTCAAAAGTTACGGGTGCTGAATCACATCTATGTGCTGCTGTTTGTGACGCTCGGCTTCGTGCTGTTTGACGCCTCCGGCGTGCAGGACGCAGTGCTGTCCATCCGCGCCATGTTTGGCGGCGGAGGGCTGCCGCTCGTCAGCGCAGAAAGCCTGTATGCGCTGCGCAGCTGCGCTGTTTTGCTTCTGCTCGCCGTGCTCGGCGCAACGCCGCTGGTGAAAAATCTCTGCGCTGCTGCGCAGCGCGGCCGCATCGGGAAATCCCTCCTTGCGGTTCTGGAGCCGGTCGGCCTGACCGCGCTTCTGGCTGCCTGCACGGCGTTTCTGGTCGACGGCTCGTTCAACCCGTTCCTGTATTTCCGGTTTTAGGAGGGAAATCCGATGGAAAAACGAAAGAATTTTGCCGTCGTCTGCCTGACGGCCGCCTTTCTGCTCGGGTTTTTGCTCTGGAGTCTTCTGAAGCCGGACGACGCTGTTTCCCAGAGCGAGCGGCGAAAGCTGGCGCAGAAGCCGGAGCTCACCGCCGCAGCTGTCCTGAGCGGCGATTTCATGACGAAGTTCGAATCCTACTCGCTTGACCAGTTTCCGCTGCGGGACGGCTTCCGGCGGCTCAAGGCCGCCGTGCTTCTGGACGTGCTGCGTGAAAAGGACAATCACGGCATCTACATTGCGGACGGCTATGCCGCCAAGCTGGAATACCCGCTGGACGAAACCTCCGTCCAACACGCCGCGGAGCGCTTCCAATTCCTTTATAAAACCTATCTGGCCGGAACGAATGTGAAAATCTACGAAGCCGTGGTTCCGGACAAGGGCGCGTTTCTCGCGCAGCAGAACGGCTATCCGTCGCTCGATTACAGTGCACTCTCTGCACTGCTTCAAGAGAACATGACCTCCGCCGAGTCGATCGACCTGATGTCCGCGCTGTCTCTGGACAGCTATTATCGTACCGACCTGCACTGGCGCCAGGAGGCGCTTCTGCCCGTGGCCGAGCAGCTGGCGGACGCAATGGGCGTCGAATATTCTGCGAACTATGGCACTGTGACGGCTGACACGCCGTTCTACGGCGTTTACTGCGGGCAGTCGGCTCTGCCGCTTGCCCCGGATACGCTCCGCTATCTGACGAACGAGACGCTTCGTGGATGCACGGTTTACGACTATGAAACGGACGAAACCGGGCCGGTCTATGATCTGTCCGCGCTGGAAGGGGAGGATCCATACTCCGTTTTCCTCTCCGGCTCCAAAGCTCTGCTTACGATCACGAACCCGAATGCGGACACGGGCCGCGAACTTGTGATCTTCCGCGATTCATTCGCCAGCAGCCTTGCACCGCTCCTGATCGGGAGCTACGCAAAAATAACGCTGGTCGATATCCGCTATGTGCAGCCGGAGCGGCTCGGACGCTGGCTGACATTTGATTCGCAGGACGTTTTGTTCCTCTACAGTGTCCCGGTCCTGAATCACAGCGAAACGATCAAATAGCACAAGCGCCCGGCAGCCGATGCAAGGCTGCCGGGCATTTTGCAGACAGATCTGCAAAAACTCCTGCATAAAATGTATTATGTCAACAGTATCCGTGCGTTATGGCGTGAAAGTTCTTCGTTTTTCGAGCCTGTAAGATGATTACAAAAACGCGCACAGATGTCGAATTATGTAGAAAATATGCGTGTTGACAAATCTGTTGACAGTGTGAATAACTTTTTGCGGAATATTTTTTGAAAAAATTATGGTGAACCTGAGCGGTTTATGGCTCCGGCATGGCGGAAAGCATCTGCTCCAGAACAGGCAGATGGGAACCGCTCAGCGGCATCAGCGGCAGCCGCGGCAGACCTGCTGGAACGCCCTCCAGCGTCAGCGCCTGCTTCACAGGGATCGGGTTGACCTCGCAGAAAAGCGCGTCCACAAGCCCCATCAGCGCTGTCTGCATGCGTCCTGCCTGCGCGTATTCGCCTGCCTGGCAGGCGCGAACCATCTGCAGCGTCAGCTTTGGCCGCACATTCGACAAAACGGAGATCACGCCCCTTGCGCCGACTGCCATCAGCGGCACGGTCAGATCGTCGTTTCCGCTCCAGAGCGGAAGCTCCTCCGCGCAGGCATCCAGAATGCGCATGGCCTTCGGAACGCTGCCGCTGGCCTCCTTGATCCCGCCGATGTTCGGGTGTTCGCAGAGCGCCCGGCACGTCTCGACCGAGACGTCCACGCCCGTGCGGCTCGGCACGTTGTAGACGATCACGGGGCAGGGGATCGTGTCGGCTGCCGCCGTATAATGCGCGATCAAGCCGGCTTGCGTACACTTGTTGTAATAGGGCGTCACCAGCAGTACGGCGTCCACGCCCATAGACGCCGCGACACGGCTCAACTGCAGTGTGTGAGCCGTGTCGTTTGTACCGGTTCCGGCGATGATTTTGCATCGTCCGGCGCAGTATTTGACTGTATGCGCGATCAGCGCAAGCTTTTCGTTGTCCGTCATGGTAGAGGCCTCTCCAGTCGTTCCGCAGACAACGACCGCGTCGACGCCTGCGGCGAGCTGGAGATCCAGCAGCTGGTTCATGACGGTAAAATCGAGCGTACCCTGCTTGAACGGCGTAACGAGCGCAGTCGCAACGCCCTCAAAAACGGGCTTTTTCAAAGAATCTCTCCCTTCGGGATCATTTCCTTGTGATATATCCTTCCGCGCAAAGCAGCTCCGCCAGCAAAACCGCGCCGCCGGCAGCTCCGCGCAGGGTATTATGAGACAGGCAGACGAATTTATAATCATACTGCGTATCAGGGCGCAGACGGCCGATGGACACAGCCATGCCGCCCTCGAGCATACGGTCAAGCTTCGTCTGCGGACGGTCGGCTTCCTCAAAGTAATGCAAAAACTGCTTCGGAGCCGACGGCAGCTTCAATTCCTGCGCACGTCCGGAAAACTCTGCCCAGTCAGACTTGATCTGCTCCATCGACGGCTTTTCGCCCTTGAACGAGACAAAGCAGGCTGCCATATGGCCGTCTGAAACCGGCACGCGCAGGCACTGCGCGGTGATGTTGGGTTCTGTCGCATTGACGATTTTATCGCCTTCGATATGGCCCCAGAGCTTCATCGGCTCCTGCTCGGACTTTTCCTCCTCGCCGCCGATGTAGGGGATCACGTTGTCGAGCATTTCCGGCCACGTTTCAAACGTCTTGCCTGCACCGGAAATGGCCTGATACGTGCAGACCAGCGCCTTCTCAATGCCGTATTTCATCAGCGGGTGCAGCGCCGGAACATAGCTTTGCAGGCTGCAGTTGGATTTGACAGCGATGAAGCCGCGCTGCGTGCCGAGCCTTCTGCGCTGCGCGTCGATGATGCGAATATGGTCGGCGTTGATCTCCGGCACGACCATCGGCACGTCGGGCGTGTGGCGGTGGGCGGAATTATTCGATACGACCGGGCATTCGAGCTTCGCGTATTTCTCCTCAAGCGCCCTGATCTCATCTTTTTTCATATTGACGGCACAGAAGACAAAATCGACCTGCTTTGCAATCTCCTCCGCGTCTGCTTCGGCATCCATCACGATCATGGATTTGACGCTCTCGGGGATTGGCTCCGCCATATGCCACTTATCGCCGATCGCCTGCGCGTAGGTCTTGCCTGCACTGTGCGCGCTGGCTGCCAGCACGACAGGCGTGAACCACGGATGGTTTGCCGTCAGCAGAATGAACCTCTGACCGACCATACCCGTTGCGCCAATGATACCAATTTTGAATTTTTCCATGATGAACGCTCCCATCCTCAAACTCACCGGAAAGTTCCGGTTGCATGTCACTTTGGAATGTAATATAATACATTTGGTCTGCACAGGAAATAGTTGTTCTTGTGTCGCGAACAAATGTCCGTGAATTCCAGCGGCCTCATCATATCATATTCATTCTGGCCTGTCAATGTGAATCGCGGCAAAAATCAGCGTATCGGAAAGGGCTGAATTTGTTGAAAACACATGATTTTTATTACGATCTGCCGGAGGAGCTGATCGCGCAGACGCCGCTGGAGCGGCGCGACGCGTCCCGGCTTATGACACTTGACCGCAAAACCGGAGAGATCTCACACCGGCACTTTTATGACCTTGTTGAGCTTCTGCAGCCGGGCGACTGTCTGGTGATGAATAACTCCCGTGTACTCCCCGCCCGTTTGCTTGGACACCGCGTCCCGACCGGCGGCGCCGTTGAGGTGCTGCTGCTCAAGGATCAGGGGAGCGGCATTTGGGAATGCCTCACGAAGCCCGGCCGCAAAACACATACCGGCACCGAGCTGTCCTTCGGAGACGGCGAGCTGACAGCGACCGTAGTAGGGGAGAGAGACGACGGCAACAAGCTGGTGCAGTTCCACTACGAGGGAATTTTCCTCGAGGTGCTGGAGCGGCTCGGAAAAATGCCTCTGCCGCCGTACATCAAGGAGGAGCTTCAGGACGGCGAACGCTATCAGACCGTCTATTCCAAAATCAACGGCTCTGCCGCCGCACCGACCGCCGGCCTGCATTTCACGCAGGAGCTGCTGGAGAAGCTTGCCGCGAAGGGCGTTAAAGAAGCGTATATCACACTGCACGTCGGCCTCGGTACATTCCGTCCCGTTAAAGCCGAGGAGATCACGGAGCACCACATGCACTCCGAATTCTGCATGATCTCCAAGGAAACCGCGGATATCATCAACGAAACGAAGCGCGCAGGCGGGCGGATCGTCTGCGTCGGCACAACATCCTGCCGGACGCTGGAGTCTCTGGCGGATGAAAACGGATTCTTTCATGAATCCTCTGCATGGACGGATATTTTTATCTATCCCGGCTACAAATTCAAGGCCATGGACGCGCTCATCACAAACTTCCACCTGCCGGAAAGCACGCTCGTCATGCTTGTCTCCGCATTTGCAGACCGCGACAAGATCCTGAACGCCTACAACATTGCCGTACAGGAGCGCTACCGCTTCTTCTCCTTCGGCGATGCGATGTTTATCTATTAAAAAAGTCGAGGTAACTATGTTTAAAGTATTGAAAACAGAGGGCGCTGCCCGCAGAGGGGAATTTTCCTGCCCGCATGGGACGGTTCAGACCCCGGTTTTTATGAACGTCGGTACACAGGCTGCCATCAAGGGCGCGCTGTCAGCCGCCGATCTGGAAACGATCGGCACACAGGTCGAGCTATCCAATACCTATCATCTGCATCTTCGCCCCGGCGACGAGGTCGTGCGTGATATGGGCGGCCTGCATAAATTCATGACGTGGGACGGCCCGATCCTGACGGATTCCGGCGGCTTTCAGGTCTTTTCGCTGGCGGGACTCCGAAAGATCAAGGAGGAGGGCGTGACGTTCGCCTCCCATCTCGACGGCCACAAGATCTTTATGGGCCCGGAGGAGAGCATGCGCATTCAGTCGAACCTCGGCTCCGATATTGCGATGGCATTTGACGAATGCGTGGAAAACCCGGCGAAATACCAGTATGCCAAGGCCTCCTGTGAGCGCACCGCGCGCTGGCTTGCCCGGTGCAAGGATGCACTTGCCCGGTATAATGCAGAGCCAAACGCCGTCAACCCCGGCCAACAGCTCTGGGGCATCAATCAGGGCGCTACGTTCAAGGATCTTCGCATCTGGCACATGAAGGAGATCGCAAAGCTTGATCTGCCGGGCTACGCCATCGGCGGTCTGGCCGTCGGCGAGCCAACGGAGGTCATGTATGAGATCATCGAGGCCGTCGAGCCGTATATGCCGAAAGACAGACCGCGCTATCTGATGGGTGTCGGTACACCGTCAAATATCATTGAGTCCGTCGCACGCGGCGTGGACTTCTTTGACTGCGTCATGCCGGCAAGAAACGCGCGCCACGCCAAGCTCTTTACCTGGCAGGGGAGCATCAACCTCAAGAACGCGAAGTACACGCGCGACGACGGTCCTATCGACCCGCAGTGTGACTGCCCTGTCTGCAGGCGCTATTCCCGCGCGTATCTCCACCACCTGTTCAAAGCGGAGGAAATGCTCGCCATGCGCCTGTCCGTCATGCACAATCTGTATTTTTACAATACGCTGACCCGGCGCATCCGCGACAGTCTCGACGCAGGAACCTTCGGCGATTTCCGTGCAGAGTATTCACAGAAGCTGTCTGAAAAAATATAATCCGGAAAAATATTGAGAAATCCTGTCGTGCCGACTTGAAAAGTCGCCGCAGACACGATATAATAAACGAAATTCAAATATGGAGGAAAGACCATGTACCTTTTCTTGAGCGCAGCAGCATCCACCGGTGCAGCTGGCGGCAGCGCTTCCATGATCCTCATGTTCGTTGTGCTGATCGCGGTATTCTACTTCTTTATGATCCGTCCGGAGAACAAGCGCAAAAAAGAAGCGCAGCAGATGCGTGACTCGCTGAAGGTCGGCGACAACATTACGACCATCGGCGGCATCATCGGCAACATTGTTTCGATCAAGGATGATTCCATCGTGATCGAGACGACCACCGATCGCGTTCGCGTCGAGTTTGCCAAGTTCGCCGTTTCCACCAACAATACGGCGGAAAAGGAAGCTGCCAAGCAGAAGGCCGCCGCTCTGGCTGCCCGTAAGGAAAAGAAGGACAAGAAAGAAAAATAATTCTTTGCCCGCATTCAAACCGGCTGAGGAATCTCCTCAGCCGGTTCTTTTTCTGCCCGGACAAACATACCCTTTTGCAGAGGAGGGGAGAGCCCATGAAATCAAAGTTCTGGAACGGGAGCTTTCTGCGCACCGTTCTGCAGTGTCTTGCCATTGCATGCGCCGCGCTGCTGCTCTTGTCCGCGTTGGGTGCAGGACTTGTGCTCGGCGGTCTGATCGATCAAACACAGCTTCCGGCAGCAGCCTGCTGTGTAAGCTTTGCCGCAGTTTTCCTCGGCAGCTTTCTGGCTGCAAAGCATGTCGCAGGGAAAAAGCTGCCCGCCGCACTTGCCGTTGCGTGCTGCTGTCTTGCTGTTTGCTTTCTGGCGCGGCTGCTGTTCTTTGGACAGGCCGACAGCCGGCTCCTGCCGGGAACGATCTGCATGCTTGCCGCCGCACTGCTCGCGGGTGTTCTGGGTGGCACTCAAAAAAAGAGCCCGCGCCGCCGCAGGCGATGAAGGCATTCCTGCATTCGTCAAAATGTAAATATAATTTACTTTATGTGAATTTCTGTGTTGCCCGGCCTGCATTTCAAGATTTCGATACAGTTGTAGTGTACCGGCACCATATGTTGTGCTTTCCATAAAAAGTACGGGTTTTTATTGCGCTCGCAGTTCCTTTATTGACATAATATCATTAACATAATTCCTAGTCATAATTTACAAAAATTTCGGATTCTCTAGTTTTTCCTTGAAATTTTCCGATGTTTGCGCTATAGTAACATCACTTCCTGCGAAACAGCAGGTAGAAATAATTTTGATCGCATAATTTCTTAAGAATTCTGAAAATGGCTTACAACGTTTGGTTTTTTTCTTATTCTTAAAAATATGCGATTATGATTTTGATCGATTTTGGAAGGGCCTTCGCATGAGTGACATTATTATGCGATATGAGGATTACCTCATCCACACCAAACACGCATCTGACAACACCATCGCGTCCTATATGCGCGATCTGCGTCAGTATGCGTCATATCTTGGCTCTGAAGGCATCGATGTTCTGGACGCAGATCAGACAGTCGTATCCGGCTATATGGGCAGCATGAAGGCCGGCGGCAAGTCAGCCGCCACGATCTCCCGTGCGCTGGCCTCGATTAAAAGTCTGTACATATTCGCGATCCAGAATCACGAAATCGATGAAAATCCCATTCAGAATATTAAGGTAGACAAGGCCGAAAAGAAGCTGCCGCAGATCCTGACCGGAAAAGAGGTCGAGCTTCTTTTGCAGCAGCCAAAGGTTTCGGAAATGAAGGGCTGCCGGGATAAAGCCATGCTTGAAGTCCTGTACGCAACCGGCATCCGGGTCAGTGAGCTGATCGGTCTGAACATCGACGACGTCAGCCTTCCCGGAAGCTTCATTCGCTGTGAAAGTGGCGAGAAGGCACGTATCATTCCGATTTATCCGGAAGCGCTGCAGGCGCTGCATGAATACATCGAGACCGTCCGTCCCAAAATGATCGCCGTCCCGACCGAGCATTCGCTTTTCGTTAATGTATCCGGTGAGCGCATGAGCCGCCAGGGCTTCTGGAAGATCATCAAGTATTATCAGGAAAAAGCGCATATCGAGAAGGATATCACGCCGCATACGCTCCGCCACAGCTTTGCAGCGCATCTGCTTGAAAACGGCGCCGATCTGCGCTCCATCCAGCAGATGCTTGGCCACAGCGACATCTCCTCTACACAGGTCTACACGCAGCTGGTCAAACAAAATCTGAAAGCGGTCTACAACAAATATCATCCAAAGGCATAGTTTTCCTCATCCCATGAGAACGGCATCTGATGTTTTATTTGAGAGAGGGGAATGACGGATGCCCTTTGGATGCTCTGGGATAAAAAACGGGTGCGCCGCTTTTGCGGCGCACCCAATTTTATTGTCCAGCCTTCAGTTGTCGATGCCTGTCATAGCCTGCAGGACCTCATATTGCTGCTCGTTCAGGCCCTTCTTCATGGAAAGCCCTTCCGTAATGTCGATATCGACCATCTGTCCAGCCCGTGCGCAGATCACGCGGTTTGTCTTTCCCTCTGCCAGTACCTTGACCGCCTGATAGCCCATACGGCTGGCCATGACGCGGTCACGCGCGGACGGCGTGCCGCCGCGCTGGATATGGCCGAGAATGGTCACACGCGGGTCAAGCCCAAGCTCCTCGTGGATGCCCTTGCCGATCTCGATCGCGCTGCCCGCGCCCTCGGCGACAATGATCATGAAGTGCGTATTGCCCGCAAGACGCGCCTGCCGGATGCGATCGATCACATCGCTGTCAAAATCGACCGGCTTTTCCGGCACTAGAACCGCCGTCGCGCCGGTTGCGAGGCCGACGTAAAGCGCCAGATGACCCGCGTTGCGGCCCATGACCTCAACGACAGAGCAGCGCTCGTGGGACTGCATCGTGTCGCGCAGGCGGTCGATGGCCTCAACAGCAGTGTTGGCCGCCGTATCGTAGCCGATGGTATAGTCTGTGCAGACAATGTCATTGTCGATCGTAGCCGGAACGCCTACAACCGAAACTCCCTGCTTTGCAAGCTCTACCAGGCCGCGGAACGAGCCGTCGCCGCCGATGGAGACGATCCCGTCCAGCCCAAGCAGCTTGCAGGTCGCAGCCGCCTTTTTCTGACCCTCGAGTGTGCGGAACTCATCGCTGCGCGCCGTATAGAGCATCGTGCCGCCGCGGTTGATGATATGCGCGACATTGCCGTTTTTCAGAACCACAAAATCGCCGTTGATCAGACCGTTGTAGCCGCGGCGGATGCCGACGCATTCGATCCCCATATATGTGCACGCGCGCACAACAGAGCGGATGGCCGCATTCATGCCGGGAGCATCGCCGCCGGAGGTCAGAACACCGATTCGTTTGACTGCATTTGCCATACAGGTACTTCCTCTCAATTAAAATTGGTATCATCATACCCCAAAATAGTGAAAATGTAAACAGGCAATCGCGCAGAATCGGCGGAGTTCCGTGAAAAATCAATCTTCAGGAAAAATTTATGTTTTCTTCGCCGCAGGTGTGCTATACTTACAATATATACATAAGGGAGGCGGGAGCTTGAACCAGACAGGAAGAATTCTGGAGGAAGTCAAAAAAGCAGTATGTGGAAAGGATCGCGTGCTGGTATGGGTGCTGACCGTGTTGCTTGCAAGAGGACACGTCTTACTGGAGGACATCCCCGGGGTCGGAAAAACGACCATGGCACTGGCCTTTTCCCGCGCGCTGGGGCTGGAATATGGCCGCGTCCAGTTTACGCCGGATGTGCTGCCGTCAGATATTACGGGCTACTCCGTCTACCAGAAGGAGACCGGCAAGCTGATCTATCAGCCGGGCGCGGTGCTCTGCAATCTGTTTCTGGCGGACGAGCTGAACCGTGCGACCTCGCGCACCCAGTCTGCGCTTCTGGAAGCCATGGAGGAAGGACAGGTCACGGTCGACGGCGTCAGTCACCCGATCCCGCAGCCGTTTATTGTCTTTGCCACGCAAAACCCGACCGGCGCTGCCGGCACGCAGCTGCTGCCGGATTCGCAGATGGATCGGTTTACCGTCCGTCTGTCCATCGGCTATCCTGCACCGGAGGACGAACGCAGCATGGTTCTCGCCCGGCAGGGCATCAATCCGCTGCAGACCGTCTGTCAGGTGCTTTCGCGGGAGGAATTGATCGCCATGCAGGACGAAGCCGCCTCCGTTTACATCAAGACTGAATTGATCGACTATATCGTCGCGCTGATCGGCGCTACGCGGAAGCACCCAATGATCCTGCGCGGTGCAAGCCCCCGCGCCACGCTCTCCCTGACCGCAATGGCAAAGGCAGTCGCCTACGTCCAGCGGCGGGATTATGTGGTGCCGAAGGACATTCAGGTGACGTTCCCGCAGGTCATTGCGCACCGGCTTCTGCTGGCCCCGGAGGCCGGAGCCCGGCAGATCACGCCGGAGCAGCTGCTCGACGAGATCCTGCGCCAGACCCCTGCGCCCAAGCTGTAAGCCATGGCGAAAAACCGTATCCTCTACGGGCTGTTTCTGCTTGCAGCCGTGATCTTTCACAGCTTTTATACCGGCTGGTTCTCGTTTTTCCTGCTGGTGTTTGCCGTGCTGCTGCCGGTTTTTTCGCTGCTCGTCAGCCTGCCCGCCATGCTCCGCGCGGCCTATGAAGCGGAGCTTCCGGTCCGCTGCTTCTGCGGACAAGCCGCACAGTATCAGCTCACTGCCCGTCATACGGCAAAGCTTCCGGTATCCCGCTGCCGCCTCCGCCTGACGGTAACTGACGCCGTGGGCGGCGAGGTGCGCCAGCAGAAGCTGGAGCTCGCCGGAACGCTCGGCTTCTCGCTGCGCATCGATACGCGCCATGCAGGCGTGCAGACCTTTCAGCTTGAAAAAGGCCGCGTGTGCGATGCGCTGGGGCTTTTCAGCCTGCCGCTGCGCCTGCCGGATGCCTGTTCCATTGCCGTCGAGCCAGAGCCGCAGGAACCGGCTGAACTGCCGAATCTCAGCCGCTTTCAGTACCGCTCCTACCATCCGAAGCCTGGCGGCGGCTTTTCCGAAATTCATGATCTGCGTGAATACCGCCCTGGCGACAGTCTGCACGAGATCCACTGGAAGCTGTCGGCCAAGACGGACAAGCTGATTGTCCGCGAGGCAGAGGAGCCGGATCTTGGTCTGATCGTGCTGAGCTTTGACTTTTCCGGCACCCGCGCGCAGCTGGACAGCACGCTGCGTCAGCTGCTGTGGCTGTCCGGCTGGCTGACCGACAGGGAAGTGGCCCACCAGATCGACTGGATCGAACCGGATTCGCTGGAGCCGCAGACAAAGTCCGTCAAAACACCGGATGATCTGCGGGAACTTTTGAAAACGCTTTTGCAGACCCACCTGACCGGCACTACGCCGTCGCTTGCGTCCAGAGCCTATCCGCACGCGGATTGGCGCTATCACGTACAGCCGGAGGAGCAGGAGGTACGGGCATGAAATCATCAAAATACACGTTTTTTACGGCTCTGCTCTGCGCATCCGGTCTGTCTGTCGGGCTTTGCTTCTGCGTCATCACGTCGTTTTCTGTCCCGGCAGACAGACTTTCGCTGGTATGCGCGTGCATTCTGGCAGCGTTGTTCTTTTCTTCGCTGCTTCTACTGCCCAAAAGCTGGATCTGGCTGCTTGCCGTGGCCGCATTTGCAGGCGGCGGACTTTATATGCTTCGGGCGCAGCTTATCGAGAGCGCTTCTGCGCTTGTGTCCGCCGTTACCCAGCAGTACGCGGAGGCGATCTCCGGCATTCAGGCCGTCCAGCTGTCAGATACGGCCAACGCTGACGCAACGCTGGTTCTGATCCTGTTTGCTGCCCTCTATGCGCTTCTTTGCAGCTGGACGGTCATGCGCAGCGAAAGCCTGGTCTATCTGCTCATTCTGACGCTTCCGGTTCTGACGCTGTGCCTGATCATTTTGCAGACGCCTCCGGCGGCCTGGGCCATTCTGCTCGTCGTGGGAGTCCTTGCGCTGCTGCTGCTGACGCAGCTGCTCCGTGCGCGGCAGGCAAGTGAGGGAAATCGGCTGGCTCTGCTGCTGGCCGCGCCGCTGGCGCTTTTGATCGGTTTGATCGCGCTCCTGTTCCCGGCGAATACTTACGATCGTGCGGAATGGTCTGACCGCCTGCAGGAAACGATCTCCACAACTGCCGACAAGCTGACGCTTTTCCGCCGCGACGCGCAGACCGGGCAGGTGAAATTCACCTCACCCATCAGCCCCAGCACGCTCGGCAGCTATCTCTGGGATTCCAGTGTCACGAGCGTCAATCTCAACCGCGTCGGGCCGCAGCTCCAATTTGGGCGCTCTGTCATGCGGGTAAAATCGGAGGTAAGCGGCCCAACGCATCTGCGCGGTGATTCCATGGCGGTCTATGAGGACAACCGGTGGAAGGCGCTTTCCGAATCGGACTATTCCGCCGCCTCCGGCGGGGAGAACGCACTGCTTGCGGGGGCAAGTCCGGTTTCCTATTGGCCTGATATGCAGATCGAGACGGATATGAAGTCCGGCATCTATTATACGCCGTATTATCCGCTCTTTTTGCCGGACGACGCGGAGGCCTACTTCGACGCATACTTCAAAAACCCGTCCCAGCAGACCTCCTATACCATCTCATATACAGCCGCGCACTTTGGAATGAACGATACTGACTATGACGCCTTCGTGCAGACAGTCTATACGCAGGTGCCGGATGAAACGCGTCAGGCACTGGCCGATATTCTGCCGCAGCTCGGCGTTCAGGCAGAAGACGATCCAAAGCAGATCGTCTCTGCGGTGCAGGCCTACGTAGCTGCCAGTGCCTCCTATGACCTGAATACGCCGTCCGTACCCAATGGAGAGGATTTCGTCTCCTGGTTCCTGCACGACAGCGACACCGGCTACTGCGTCCATTTTGCGACAGCAGCGGCAATTTTGCTGCGCTGTCTGGATGTCCCAGCGCGCTATGTGACCGGATATTCCACAACACTGACAGCAAACGAATGGACGACTGTGACATCAGACGACGCGCACGCATGGGTGGAGTATTATATTGACGGAATTGGCTGGTACGTTCTGGATCCCACGCCTGCAGCAGACACGCCCGCACAGACTGTGCCGGAAGAACCTGTTTCGGCCCCTTTGGAGCCAACAAACGATTCACAGGAGGATACGCCGCCCGCGGATGATGAACCGCCCACAGTTCCGGATACTCCTGTAGGAAATCAGGAAACCCCGCAGGAAAACAGCAAAAAGGCCGTTCCTATTCTGCATTTTATTTGGCCCGTACTGGTATTGGCCGCAGCGCTGTTTCTCTGGCGTGTGCTGCTGTTCAGCATCCGAAGAACAGCGATAGGGAAGGGATCGCCCAACCGCCGGGCAATCACGCTGTATCATCACATCTGCTGGCTTGCACGGCAGACCAAAACAGAGGTTCCGGGCGAATTTCTGGAGGTCGCCGAGAAGGCAAGATTCAGCCATCATAAGCTAAACAGGGAAGACCTGCTTCCGCTGCAGGCGCACGCAGAGCAGCTGACGAAGCAGCTGCTTGCGGACAAGCGCTTCTGGAAACAGGCCCTGTATCGCGTGTTTTATGCTCTTGGATAAGCATTGGGAGGTTTAGAATGGACTATGCGGCAGCGAACCTGAAGGTCATGGGCAAACACTTTTCCGCATAGCCGCCGGTTCAGGCGATTTTTCCACGGCGAAGCTGGAACTCTGACGATGCAAGCCTTACGCCGGAATGGCGGATCTCATGCCACACAGTCTGCGTTTTGAAAAGCGCCAGTGTTTGCAGCGGCAGAAAGCACGCCATGAAAAGTGGATAGAGTAGAATCCCGCCGGTCAGCCTGACATCCATCCGTTTTTCCAGTGTCAGCGCTGCCGCAGCCACGGCAAGGCTGCCAGCATAAGCGGCGATCAGGCTGACCGGCAGGCTTTGCAGGGAGATGCTTCCTGCAAGGAACGCGGCAAGCGTAAAAAACGGGGCCAGCGCCTGCAAGAATGGAAATGCAAGCTGAAGCATCCCGTCCAGACAGTTCAGACAGGGTCGGCGCAGGAAATTCCGAAATAGCTTCGGCAGCGTCAGGCGCGACACCTGCATGATGCCGCTCATCCAACGTCTGCGCTGCACGAGCGAGGCGCGCCAAGTGACCGGTTCTTCGTCGTATGTAACAGCAGTTTCACAATATCCGATCCGAACGCCGTTCGCCAGACAGGCCACATAAAGCTCAGCATCCTCCGTAAGTGTGCGGCAGGGGAAACCGCCCAGCTCCTTCAGCAGCTCGCAGCGAATGGCAAAGCCTGTTCCGATCACTCTCGCCGATAAGCCCAACGCCTCTCTGGCACGATTCAGAAAGCGATTCGCCGTGCAGAAATAGATCTCATAGCAGGCGCTGATTCCGGCCTGCGTCCGGTTCTTGGCAAGGATCCGGCTTTTGACGATTGCCGCGCGTGACAGCGCCTGGTTCATTTCGGACAAAAACGCAGGATCTGCTTCGTTATCAGCGTCAAAAACGCAGAATGCGTCATACGGGCGCTGACTGTGCAGCAGCACGCTTGACGCATACTGCAGCGCGGCGCCTTTGGAGCGCACAGAAGCAGGCAGCTCCATGACCTCGGCTCCGGCATGCCGCGCCGCGTCTGCAGTGTGGTCGGTGCAGTTGTTCGGGAGTACCCAGATATCAAACAGCTCTGACGGGTAATGTTGCGCGCGAAGACTTTCAATGATCCCGGCGATGCAGCTTTCCTCATTTCTGGCTGCAATCAGAATCGCAAATCGTCTTTGCTTGGGGGAGACAGGAAAGCTTTTCCGCCTGCACAGACCGAATACTGACACAACCAGAAAGTACATGGAAATCAGCTTGATCATCAGAAAAAACACATTCACTGCCGTGTTCATATTTTTCTCCTTTGTGATTTCTATGCTTCATAGTATATCACAGCAGTTTTTCCATGAACAAAAGCATCCGATTAAGCATTGCTTAAGATTCTATGAAGTCCGCAAAACCGACAGGCAGAGCCACCGTATCAAGCCATCACAGCTGCTGCCATCAAATCAAGGGGAGGCTTGCCCGAAGCGTCCACAGTAAAAAAGTGGGGGCTTTTGTTTGTGTCTGGTGAACGCAACAAAATAAAGATTTTGTTGCGTTATAGACTTGGATGTGCTATACTATTTATATCAAAGCTGTTCCAAAGGAGTTTATATATGCAGCCGTATTCTGAATGTCCGCAGGTGCTGCGGGACTTTTTATCGTATCACGAATCCATCAAGGGGCAATCCAAGCGTACAGTCTCGGAATATCATCTGGATCTGCGCATGTTTCTTCGATTTCTGACACTGATGCGCAAAGAGCTTCCGTACAATACGCCGCTTGATGAGATCGACATCAAATGGATCGACACATCTGTTCTTGATACGGTAACATCCTCTGAGGTGTTTGATTTTCTGTCTTATCTCACAAACGATCGGCAGAACCGTGAAGGCCCGACTGATGTTGGAATCGCCGCTGCTTCCCGTGCGCGGAAGCTCTCTGCTATCAAGGCATTGTATAAATACCTGACGATCAGCACCAAGCAGATCCAGAATAACCCTGTCAAGGATATTGAATTCCCCAAAGTCCGACGCAGTCTGCCGAAATACCTGACATTGGAAGAATCTACCGCACTTTTGAAATCTGTCGATGGGCCGAACAAAAACCGGGATTTTGCGATCCTGATGCTGTTTCTGAACTGCGGCATCCGCCGCTCGGAGCTGGTCGGATTGAATCTCACAGATGTCTATGACGACCGCATCCGCGTCGTCGGCAAAGGCAACAAGGAAAGAATCGTCTACATGGGAACTTCCTGCCGGAAAGCCATCGACCGGTATCTGGAGGAACGGAACCAGATCGTGCTGACGGACAATAAGGCGCTCTTT
>CAKUND010000015.1 GCA_934668295.1 uncultured Oscillospiraceae bacterium | reverse complement strand
CCGTCCGGGATGCACGAGCGCTTGAACTGCTGCTGGAAGAACCGGCGGCAGAACGTTTTCAGCCAGTGCCGGATCACGTCGTCCGGATACTTGCCGCCATAGGCATATTTCGCCATCCGGAACAGCTTGCGCGGCCGCGAACCGAAGCGCAGCAGATGGTACAGGAAAAAGTCGTGCAGCTCATACGGGCCGACAAGATCCTCCGTCTTCTGTGCGATCTGTCCGTTCTCATCCGCGGGCAGTAGCTCCGGTGAAACAGGCGTGTCGAGAATGTCCAGCAGCACCTCCCGCAGCGCGGGCGCGCTGCTCCCGGCCTCGTACTGCACAATATACCGCACCAGTGTTTTGGGAACGGAGCAGTTGACCGCGTACATGGACATATGGTCGCCGTTGTACGTCGCCCAGCCGAGCGCAAGCTCGGACAGATCGCCCGTGCCGATGACCAGCCCGCCGGACTGGTTCGCGATGTCCATCAGGACCTGCGTGCGTTCACGCGCCTGACAGTTTTCATAGGTGACGTCGTGCACGGCCTCGTCATGGCCGATATCCGCGAAATGCTGCCGGACGGAGGCTGTGATATTGACCTCCCGCACGCTGACGCCAAGCTCCTCGCAGAGCTTGACCGCGTTGGACTTCGTCCGCTTCGTCGTGCCGAAGCACGGCATGGTGACGCACAGAATTTCTTTCCGGCTGCGCCCGGCCAGATCGAACGCGCGCACGCACACCAGCAGCGCCAGCGTGCTGTCCAGCCCGCCGGAAATGCCGAGCACGACCGTCTTTGCGTGCGTATGCTCGATACGCTTTTTCAGTCCCTGCGACTGGATGCGCAGGATCGCCTCCGCGCGGGCGCGCAGCTGCTCGTCATACGGCGGAACGAACGGATTGGGCGCGATGTGCCGCGTCAGCGCAGTCTTACGCAGCGGCTGGTCAAAGGGAACGATCTGAAGACCCGGAACGGCGTCATAGCTCGTCGTGCGGTGCCGCTCGTGCATGAGCCGCTGCACGTCGATTTCGGAAACCGTCAGCGAAGCGTCCGCAAACGGCTCGTTTTCCGCCAGGATCGTCCCGTTCTCCGCAATCAGATGATGCCGCGAGAAGACCATGTCCTGTGTCGACTCCGTCGGCGATGCGCTGCAGTAGATATAACCGCAGGCCAGCCGCGCCGACGTCGCGCCGACCAGTGTCCGGCGGTACTCCGCCTTGCCGATCACCTCGTCGGAGGCGGAGAGATTCAGAATGATCGCCGCGCCGCCCGCGCAGAGCCGTGTCGACGGCGGGCAGGGGACCCACAGATCCTCGCAGAGCTCTACACCGAAGGTATAATCCTGCATGCCGGAGCAGCAGAACAGAAGCTCTGTGCCAAACGGCACGCTCTGGCCGCAGAGCGGGAGCATATACGTCTTCCCCTCCAGCGTTTTCGCAGAGGAAAACTGCCGCAGCTCGTAGAATTCGCCGTAATTCGGCAGATGCGTCTTCGGCACAACGCCGAGCAGCCGCCCCGCGTGGACGACTGCCGCGCAGTTATAGAGCTTTCCGCCGAAGCGCAGCGGAAGCCCGACCGCCGTGACCGGATAGAGCGCCTTCGACGCCTCCACGATCCGTGCCAGCGCAGGCTCGACCGCGCCGAGCAGGCAGTCTGAGAAAAACAGATCGCCGCAGGTGTAGCCCGTCAGGCAAAGCTCCGGCAGCGTCAGCAGATTCACGCCCGCCGCGTCCGCCTCGCGCATCCGCGCAAGGATCTGTTCCGTATTATACTGCACATCCGCGACCACGACGTCGACCGTCCCGGCAGCGGTCTTGATAAAACCGTCTTTCATAAAAACGCTCTCCTGACCTCGTTATTATTTATACGATACACGGTTTTATCGGATTTATCAAGAATAAAAAATATATGAAAATATATGAAAAGCGCTCAGCCAAAGCCGGCTGGGCGCTTGGATCAGGCATGCTTCAGTTCCTCGATCTCACGGGTGTGTTCTTTGACGACGGAGCGGAGCATGGTGATCTCGTCCTCCGGAGCATCCACGCGGTTGCTGCTGGCAAGCGTTTTGATCTGCTCCTGCTGCGCCTGCAGCGCCTCCAGAATCAAATTCAGCTTTTTATCCACAGAGCTTTCTAGAATCACACGCATATTGTGGGCAGACGCCTGCAGGATTTCTTCTTTTAAATTTTCAAGCTTGAGATCAATGGATTTTTCGTCCAGCATGCGTCAGACTCCCTTCATGTGCAATGTGTGACTCCCGTACTCGAATCAATAACGGCAAGCTTATTGACTTCCAATCTAATCTAATTGCACTACGTGAAGGACCGAACCGTCAATATAAAATGAAAATCCTGTTTTGCTATAAGCACGAAACAGCTTCACATGCGTGCAGAAATCTGTGACAAATATTGCGTTAAAACAGAAAATACAGTAAATAAAAAACGGCATAAAGTGACGAAAAAGAAAGAAAAACACCTGTGATTCTAATGAATCACAGATGTTTGGCAGGGGATGAGGGATTCGAACCCCCGCAAACGGAGTCAGAGTCCGGTGTGCTACCGTTACACAAATCCCCTAACGGAGCTTCTTTCCAAAGCGCATGATTATTATAGCGATTTATTCTGAAAAGTCAAGACTAATTTTTTCTTTTTTGCAGAAATTAAATCGAAGCGGAAATCAAGGCTTCGGATTTCTCCGGAAAAGCAGGACATTTTTGCTGACAAACGCGCGTGTTTTTGCGAAGCGCGGTGAATTTCTAATTCATGACAAGGAAAACCGCCTTTCTTTTACATGCGCTGTGCGCGGTTTCTTTCCGACCCGTCGGGTCAAGATAACGGCGCTGAGACTTTTGCGGAGAGGATGAGAACATGAGGCGGAACATTTCTTATAAAAAAATACCGGCCGTGCTGATCGCGCTGGTTCTGGCGCTTGCGCTGAGCTGCCAGACCGCCGCGGCCGGACGCGCGCTGGTTCCGGGCGGATATACAGTCGGCATCAAGCTCTATGCAGAGGGGCTGATGGTCACAGAGGTGGAGAGCGGCGCGCCCGCGCAGCAGGCAGGGATCCGGAAGGGCGATATCATCATCGCGGCGGACGGAAAGAAAACAGACAGCGCACAGGCGCTGCTCGAGAGCATCCAGAAGGGCGAACCTGTCGTCGTGCGTGTGGAGCGCGGCGGCAGGGAAGCGGAGTTTCTGGTAACGCCGGAAAAAATGCAGTCCGGCTACCGGCTCGGTGTGCTTGTGCGCGACCATATCGCGGGCATCGGAACCGTCACCTATTATGACCCTGAGACCGGAAGCTACGGCGCGCTCGGTCACGGCGTCAGCAGTCTGGACGGAACGCAGCTTCTGATGATGCAGTCAGGCTACCTCGTCCGGTCGAGCGTCGCGGAGATCCGTGCCGGTATGCGCGGAACGCCGGGCGAGCTGCATGGGCTTTTCGATGTGACGGACACGGTGGGAACAGTCGAAAAAAACACGTCCTGCGGGATCTTCGGCACGATGACCCATCCGAGACAGGGGCAGCCGGTCGAGACGGCCCCGGCTGAGTCGGTCGTGACCGGCCCGGCGGAAATTCTTTCAAACGTCGACGGCGATCAGGTGCAGCGCTTTTCCATCCGTATCGACCGCGTGGACACCGATGCGAAAAACGGACGGAACCTGCTCATCACCGTGACAGATGAAGCCCTGCTTGCCAAAACGGGCGGCATCGTGCAGGGCATGTCCGGCAGCCCCATCCTGCAGAACGGCAGGCTGGTCGGCGCGGTCACGCACGTGCTGGTCAACAGCCCCGCGCAGGGCTACGGCATTCTCATCGACCGGATGCTGCAGGCCGCAGAGGGATAAAAGCTGCCCCGGCTTTCCAGTGAGGAAAGCCGGGGCAGCGTATTTGGATGCTTCAAACGGGAGAGCCCTCCGGTGCGCGGTCGTCTCCAAAGAAGAATACCGCGACGGTGCCGGGGCCGGAGTGCGACGCGACGATCGTGCCGATGTCGCAGATGCGTACCTCGCCGTTCAGATGCGGGAATGCGGCTTCTACGGCGGCCTTCGTCGCTTCGGCGTCCGCAAGGCAGTTCGAATGGCAGATAAACGCCTTGCCGGAATACTTTTCTCCGTTTTCGGCGTGACGCTTCATCGTCTCGACTGTGCGGGCGACCGCATTTTTCTTGCCGCGAACCTTATCGTAGGCAATGATGCGGCCCTTATCGTCCAGCCGCATGATCGGGCAGATGCCGAGCACCGTGCCGATGGCGGCGGCCGCGCCGGACATGCGCCCGCTGCGGCGGTAGAATTTCAGCTCCGTGGAATAGAACTGATGGTGGACCTTTTGCCGATTCTCCATGACCCAATCCGTGATCTCGTCCATGGATTTCCCCGCGTCACGCAGATCGGCCGCACCGTCGACCAGCAGACCATAGCCGGAGGACGAGCAGAGCGAATCGATCACGGTCAGCTTCCGCTCCGGATATTTTTCCCGCAGCGCCTCCGCCGCGAGCAGCGCGTTCTGCACAGACGCCGTCATGCCGGAGCCGAATGCAATATGCAGCACGTCGCCTTCCTGCAAAAGCGCGTCAAAAAACGTCTCATACTGAAATTCATTCAGCTGCGCCGTGCTCGGCAGCTTTCCGGCGTCCAGAAAGCCGTAAAACCGCGGCAGCGCTTCCGGGTCGCGGCCCATGTCGTCCTCATAGCTGACGCCGTCCACCTGATAGGAATAAAACAGGACGGGAATGCCGCGCGTTTCACAGTAGGAGTAGGGGAGATCAATGGTAGACTCACAGGAAAGAACAAAACCGGAACCCATAGCAAAAACCTCCATGAAAGTATGATATATCATCAAATATCATAGCAGAAACAGATGCGAGGAAAAACGGACAATTACTGCTGAATGCCTGTTTCGGCGCGCTGCAGCGTCATTGCTTCAAATCCGCCGCGATAGAGCGCACAGAGCCTGCTGAACTGCGACTGAATGTCATATTTCATATCGTTGGACAGCCATTCGACGATCTGTCCGTAGCATTCGCACTGCCAGAAGCGGATCAGGATCTCCCGGTCCTCCTTGCTGAGCGGCAGAGCGCCGTAGGCCGCTGCCGCATAGGCCTCGACCGTGTGGCGGCAGATCTGCATGAGATAAAACGCGACCGTGTCATGGCTGATCGAGCGGTACATGTGCATCACGGCGCGCCGGTTTTCCGTCATAAACTGCACGGCGGCGTTCAGACACGCCTCCGGCGAGTCCGGATTGGCGTACTGCCGGATGATCTGATCGGCGCGTTCGGTGATGATCTCTGTCGCAAGCGAGGGAATGTCTGTAAAGTGATAATAAAATGTATTGCGGTTGATGCCGCAGTCCTCCACGATCGCCTTGACCGTGACCTGACTGAGCGGACGCTCGTTGAGCAGCTTCAGAAACGAAGCTTTAATGGCTTGCTTGGTGTAAGCGGACATAGCTTGACCTCCTGCGCCGCAGCACAAATACATATCAATAGCGTGCGTGCCCTTGTCAGCTGACGCTGCATATTTAAGAATATCAGACAAGCGCAGGAAAGTCAATCTGCGCACCGGAAGCTTTTTGCCTGTCCCGCCGCGGCAGTTCTTTCTTGTCAAGCGGTAAAAATTGTGTTAAAATAAATAAAATATACGGTTGCGGGCGGGGATTCTGATTTGAATGGATTTACGGCATGGCTGAAGCAGCTTCAGTTTGACGGCGTGTGGCAGACGGCGGTGCTCATCGCCGCGTCGCTGCTGTGCATCACGTTTCACGAGACGTGTCACGGGCTTGTGGCCTGGTGGCTCGGGGATCCGACGGCAAAGCGCGCCGGACGGCTGACGCTCAACCCGCTGCGGCACGTCGATATCGGCGGTTTACTTATGATGGCGCTGTTCCGCTTCGGCTGGGCGAAGCCCGTCCCGGTCGATATGCGGTATTTCAAGCATCCCAGGCGCGATATGGCGCTGACTGCCGCGGCAGGCCCGCTGTCCAACGTTCTGCTGGCGTATCTTGCTGTGCTGCTTTACGGCGTATTTGCCTGCTGGTACTATTTTTCCGGTTCGACTGCCGTCTATGTTTTCACGCTCTTTTTCTATTATGTCGAGATCATTTCGGCGGGACTTGCTGTGTTCAACGTCTTTCCCATCCCGCCGCTCGATGGCTCGAAGGTGCTCTTTTCCTGCCTGTCCGACAAAGCCTATCTCCGGCTCATGCGCTATGAGCGGTACGGCATGGCGCTCCTGATGCTTCTGCTTCTGACCGGCGTATTGGATACGCCGCTGGAATTCCTGCGCGACGGACTTCTGAACGGGCTGGAAGCCATCGGCACCTGGCCGGTGCAGCTGCTGCTTGCGCTGCGCTGAAACTTATCTATTGGAGAAAATTCTGCATGGATGAACCGCGATACCATCTCGGCAGCGTCGTGCACGCAAAGGGCGAGACGCTCGAGGATTTCGACGGCCCGCTGGACGTGATCCTGCTGCTGCTGAGCAAGAATAAAATCGAAATACAGGATATCCAGATCTCCGCCATTCTGGAGCAGTATCTGGCCTATCTGGACGAAATGAAGCGCATGGATATGGAGATCGCCAGCGAGTTTATCGCCATGGCCTCCTATCTCATGTATATCAAAACGCGCATGCTCCTGTCCAAAGCGGAGCAGGAGGAAGCGCAGAGCGAGATGGACAAGCTCGTCGAATCCCTCCAGAAGCGCCAGCGGCAGGACGCCTACCAGCAGATCCAGAAGGCCGCAAAGCAGCTGGCCGTGCGCAATGAGCTCGGCCTCGGCCTGTTCACCAAGGGCCCGGAGCCGTATCAGCCGGACAGGACCTACCGCTACCGGCACGATAAGTCCGACCTGACCGCCGCCCTTGCCGCCATGCAGGACCGGACGGAGCGCCGTCTGCCGCCCCCCGCGTCCAACTTTGCCGGGATCGTCGGTACAGAGCCGTATCCGGTCACGCAGAAGGCCAGGCAGGTCATCAGCCGCCTGCTTGCCCACGGCGTCATGCACTTTCTGGCCCTGTTCAAAGGCAGCCGCAGCCGGTCGGAGATCGTGGCAACGTTCCTTGCCGTGCTGGAGCTGTGCCGCCTCCGCTCCGTTTCCGTCGGAGAGGATGAACGCGGCGACATGGCTGTCACCTTCCTCAAAGCGCCGGATGCCGATGTGCAGACGGACATTTCCTGATCAGGAGGCTAATCTTGGAGCAGAATGATTTACAGCGGGCGCTGATGGCCGTTTTGTTTGCCGCCGGAGAGCCGGTGGATGCCAGACGCCTGAGTCAGACGCTCGAACGCGACGAAGCAGAGATTCACGAAGCCTGCAAGGCTCTGATGGACGAGCTCAGCTTTAACCGCAGCGGCATCCGCATCGTGCGGCTGGAAGACGCCTATCAGATGTGCTCATCGCCGGAAATGGCGGAATATGTGACCAAAACGCTTGAAACGCGCAAGCCGCCGAAGCTTTCGCCGTCGCAGCTCGAAACGCTGACGGTCATCGCGTACTATCAGCCCGCGACCAAGGCGCTTGTCGAGCAGATCCGCGGCGTTGACAGCGCCTACTGCATCAGCGCCCTCGCGACAAAAAAGCTCATCCGTGAATGCGGCCGCCTGAACGTACCGGGCCGGCCCATCGTCTATGAGACGACACCGGATTTCCTGCGCGTGTTCGGACTCGAGTCCCTTTCCGAGCTGCCGGAGATCGAAAAGGTCGACCTGCACGTCGACCCCTCGCAGGTCGAACCGCTGGAGCAGAAGCAGGAAGCATCTGCGCAGCTGGCAGAGTCCGCGCCCGCGCAGCAGGAGATCCCGTTATGACCTGGACCTGGTGGATGACGCTGCTTGTGATCCTCGCCGCTCTTGTGCTGATCGGCTGCATTCCCGTCGGCGTCGATGCGCGCTATAACGCAGACGGCGTATTTCTCGCGGCGAAGCTCGGCCCGTTCCGGCTTCAGCTTCTGCCGCAGAAGCCGAAAAAGAAGCCAAAGAAGCGGAAACAGCAGCAAAAGCAGCCGGAGAAGGCGCCGGCGAGCTCCGAGCCGCAGGAAAAAAAGTCGAATCCGCTGCTCTCCGGCGGCGTAGACGGGATGCTGCAGCTGCTTGATCTCGCATTCGATACGCTCGGCGATCTGCGCCGCAAGCTCCGCGTGAACGAGCTGACGCTGCACGTGCTGATCGGCGGCGCAGAGGACCCGGCAAAGGCCGCGATGGGCTATGGCCGGGCCTGGGCCGCGATCGGCGCGATCACGCCGTCTCTGGAGCGTCTTTTCGTCATAAAAAAGCGTGACATTCGGCCCGCGCTCGATTATACTATAAGCAATACACAGGTCGACGCGCATCTCGTGACCACGATCACCATCGGCAGATCGCTGGCGCTGGCCGTGCACGCCGGCATCCGATTCCTGAAACTTCTGAACGAACGAAAAAAGGCGGTGTAAACTATGGAACATCCTCTGTCTGATATGATGACCAATACCATGAGCAAGATCCGGGACATGGTCGACGTCAATACGGTCGTCGGCAGTCCCATCACCACGCCCGGCGGTGTGACGATCATTCCCGTGACGAAGGTCTCCATCGGCTATGGCGGCGGCGGCAGCGATTTCGCAACGAAAAACATGCCCGCGAACCGCGACAATTCCTTCGGCGGCGGAGCCGGCGCGGGGATCAAGATCACGCCGGTCGCATTCCTCGTCATCCGCGGCGAAAACGTGCGCATGCTCCCGGTCGCAGAGCCGGCCTCCACGTCGGTCGATCGTCTGATCGAGCTGCTGCCCGATCTTCTGGAAAAGGGCGAGGCGTATTTCGCGGAAAAGAAGGCTGCGAAGGAGGCCGAAAAGGCGGCGGAAGAAGCATAATATCTGCGAATCCTGCACAAACTCCCAGCAGGGTGATGCAGAATGAAACGCAGCGTTCAAAAAACAGTCAGGCAAGCGGCGGCGGCACTCTGCGCCGCCGCCTTTTTCCTCGGTGCGGCGGGTATATCCAGCGCCGCGCAGCTCACGCCGCCCCCGCAGGTGTCGGCCAAAAGCGCCGCGCTGCTCGACGGGACGACAGGGGAGTGCCTTTATGCAAAAAACGGCGACCAGCGTGCGCTGATCGCCAGCACGACAAAGATCATGACCGGTCTTCTTGTCTGTGAAGCAGGAGAACTGGACAGAACCGTGACCGTGCCGGATGCTGCCGTCGGACTGGAAGGCTCCAGCATATATCTGAAAAAGGGCGAGACGCTGACGCGGCGCGATCTTCTTTACGGCATGATGCTCCATTCCGGCAACGACGCGGCCCTGACGCTGGCTGTTTCCATCTCCGGCACCGAGGCGGCGTTTGTCCGGCAGATGAATCTGCGCGCCCGTGCGCTGGGCCTGACGCAGACGCACTTTGCCAACCCGCATGGTCTGGACAGCGGCGAAAACTATTCCACCGCGCTCGATCTGGCCCGTCTTGCGCAGGCGGCCCTGCAAAACGAACAGTTTTGCGCGGTCGTCTCGACCAAAACCATCACCTGCGCGGGCCGGACGCTCACGAATCACAATAAGCTGCTCTGGCGCTACGACGGCTGTATCGGCGTCAAGACCGGCTATACCCGGCATGCGGGCCGCATTCTCGTCAGCGCTGCCGCGCGTGACGGCCGGATGCTCATCGCCGTCACCATCTCAGACCCGGACGACTGGCGCGACCACGCTGCGCTTCTGGACTACGGCTTTGCCGTCCTCGGCAGCGACACGCCCGTCTATCCGCAGAACAGGAGGATCGCATGGAAGAACGACTGCAAAAAATTCTCGCGCGCTGCGCAGGTGTCTCCCGCCGTAAGGCGGAGGAGCTGATCGCAGCAGGCCGCGTCCGCGTCAACGGCAACACCGCGCAGCTCGGCGAGCAGGCCGACGCGGAGGAGGACGTGATCGAGCTGGACGGCGTGCGCGTCAAAACACGGCAGGAGCCGCAGCCGGTCTATCTTATGCTCTGCAAGCCGCGCGGCTTCGTGACTACCATGCACGATGAAAAGGGCAGGCGCTCTGTCGCGGAGCTCGTCGCGGACGTGCCGGAGCGCGTGTATCCCGTCGGCCGTCTGGACTTCAATTCCGAGGGCCTGCTGCTCATGACGAACGACGGCGCGCTCGCAAACGCCCTTATGCACCCGAAAAGGCGTATCGACAAGACCTATCTCGTCTGGGTCAGCGGGTACATAGCGGGGAAGGAGCAGTCGCTTTCACAGCCCATCGAAATAGGCGGCCGCAATACGTCTCCCGCCGCTGTGCAGCTTCTGCACGAAGCCGGCACGACCGCCCTTTTCCGCGTTACGATCCACGAGGGCCGCAACCGGCAGATCCGCCGCCTCTGCGAGCGTGCGGAGCTGACCGTCACGCGCCTGCGCCGTGTACAGGAG
Organism: uncultured Oscillospiraceae bacterium; assembly: GCA_934668295.1. GTDB lineage: Bacteria > Bacillota > Clostridia > Oscillospirales > Oscillospiraceae > CAG-170. The sequence continues at coordinate 10,371 of CAKUND010000015.1, read as the reverse complement.
GGGCCGCTCACGCTCGGCGAGCTGAAGCCCGGACAGTACCGCCCGCTGACAGAAGCGGAGCTTCGTGCGTTATTTGGAGAAATTCAAAAGTAACCCTTGACAAACCGGGAACTTTTGTGTATGATATCAAGGCTGTCCGGGGTTTGACACGGTCAGCCGATATCATGGAGTGGTATCGAAGCGGTCATAACGAGCACGACTGGAAATCGTGTGACGGTCAAAAGCCGTCCGAGGGTTCGAATCCCTCCCACTCCGCCAAAATCGGCGATGTTTGCAAGAACATCGCCGATTTACTTTTTCATAAAGGAGAAGTACATGCTGAACAAATTCGTGACTGTTACGGTCGACCGGCCTTTGGGGAGCTTTCATCCCAAACATCCGGATTTGTATTATCCGGTCAACTACGGCTATATCAATGGCGTGATGGCTCCGGATGGGGAAGAACAGGATGCCTATATTCTTGGCGTATCGGAGCCGGTCGAAGAATTTACCGGCCGTGTGATTGCAATCATTCACCGTTATGACGATATCGAGGAAAAATGGGTCGTCGCACCGGAATCCATGCGCATTTCGGCAGACGAGATCATGCAGCAGGTTTCCTTTCAGGAGCAATTTTTTCAATCGGAAGTCCGGATGATCTGAGCTCCGCGACCTTAATGCTTACTGGGCTCGCTTAATACAATAAGCATATAAAAAATTCCGTGCACAATGCCCATCCGGTTCCGGCGGCGGGACAGGGGAGTTTGGCGGAATTGCCACTTGCTTTTTTCATAAAATCTGCTAGAATGTAGCATGCTACTTAAACACGTAGCGTGCTACGTTTTTTAATCAGGAGGTTCCGATGAAGGATTGCTCTCAGAATCTCGGCCCGCGTCTGCGGCATCTCAGCAACCGCATCACGCAGTATATGGATCAGCAGTTTCTTGCGCTCGACCTGACGTCGACGCAGTCGTTCATTCTGCATTATCTGGTGCTGCACGAGGGCGAGCATTTGTACCCGAAGGACATTGAAAAGCGCTTCCACCTGACGCACCCGACCGTCTCCGGCGTGCTGCAGCGGCTGGAAGCAAAGGACTTTGTCGTGCTTGAGCCGGATCGGGACGACCGCCGCTGCAAGCGCATCCGCCTGACCGACCGCGCACGGCAGTGCGACGCTGCCGTCGGCCAGGCGTTCGAAACGCTTGAGCGCGTCATGTGCTCCGGCATGAGCGGCGAGGAGCAGCAGACGCTCCTGCGTCTTCTCGATCTGGCCGCAGACAATCTGCGCGCCACACAGGAAATGGAGGTATCCGATCTATGATCAAACGTCTTTCCGCCTGCATCCGGGAATACAAAAAACAGACGATCCTGACGCCGACCTGCATGGTGGGCGAGGTCGTCTGTGAATGCACCATCCCGCTGCTGACAGCGGATCTCATCAACTCGATCCAAAACGGCTGCGATCTGCGCACGATCCTGCTCTTTGGCCTTAAGCTGTTCGTGATCGCGATGCTGTCGCTGGGCTTCGGCGCGCTCTCCGGCTGGTTTGCGGCGGAGGCTGCGGCGGGCTTTGCGAAAAATCTGCGCCATGACCTCTATTATCAGGTGCAGAGCTTTTCCTTCGCGAACATCGACCGCTTCTCCACGTCCTCTCTTGTCACCCGCCTGACAACAGACGTGACCAACATCCAGAACGCGTTCATGATGTGCATCCGCATCGCTGTCCGCGCGCCCATGATGCTGGTGTTCGCCGTCGTCATGTCCATCCGCGTGGGCAAGCAGCTTGCGTTTATTTTTGCGGGAACTGTTCCGATCCTCGGCCTTGCGCTGTTTTTCATGATCCGCAGCGCGCTGCCGCTGTTCAAGGCGGTCTTCAAGAAATACGACGCCCTCAATAACTCCGTGCAGGAAAACGTGCAGGGCATGCGCGTGGTCAAGAGCTTCGTGCGCGAGGATTATGAGACGCAGAAATTCTCCGCCGCATCCGATTCCGTCCGCGCAGACTTCCTGAAGGCCGAGAAGATCCTCGCCCTCAACAGCCCGGTCATGCAGTTCTGCGTGTACACGTCGATGATCCTCATTTCCTTCTTTGCCGCGAAGCTTATTGTCACATCTGGCGGCACGTATCTCGGCGTCGGCAGTCTGACGAGCATGATCACCTATTCCATGCAGATCCTCATGAGTCTGATGATGCTCTCCATGATCTTCGTCATGCTCACCATGGCGCAGGCCTCCGGCAAGCGCATCTGCGAGGTGCTGGGCGAGACGAGCAGCCTCCACAACCCGGAGACTCCGGTTTACGAGGTTCCGAACGGCGCTGTCGATTTTGACCATGTGGAATTCAAGTATTCCGCCTCTGCAAAGCGCAGCGCGCTGTCCGATATCGACTTCCATGTGAAGTCCGGCCAGACCGTCGGCATCATCGGCGGTACCGGCTCGGCCAAAACGACGCTGGTGCAGCTCATTTGCCGCCTGTATGACGTGACGGCCGGCAGCGTGAGAGTCGGCGGACGCGACGTGCGCGAGTACGATCTTGAAACGCTCCGCAATCAGGTCGCGGTCGTCCTCCAGAAGAACGTGCTTTTCTCCGGCACGATCAAGGAAAACCTGCGCTGGGGCGATGCGAATGCCACGGATGCAGAGCTGCAGCGCGCCTGCGAGCTGGCCTGCGCGGATGAATTCATCCAGCAGATGCCGGACAAATACGACACCTATATCGAGCAGGGCGGCTCAAACGTCTCCGGCGGCCAGAAGCAGCGGCTGTGCATCGCGCGGGCGCTGCTGAAAAAGCCGAAGATCCTGATCCTTGACGACTCGACCTCCGCCGTCGATACGAAGACCGACGCGAAGATCCGCGCGGCCCTGCGCACCGAGATCCCGGAGACGACGAAATTCATCATTGCCCAGCGTATTTCCTCTATTCAGGACGCGGATCTGATCCTCGTGCTGGACGGCGGCGCGATCAACGGCATGGGCACGCATGCGTCGCTTCTGGCTTCGAACCAGATCTATCAGGAGGTCTATTATTCTCAGAACAGAACGGGAGGTGCGGACAATGGCTAATCATCCCGGCAGAGCGCCCCGTGCGCCGATGGTCGGCGCAAAGGCAGACATGAAGCCGCTCGGCAGAGTGATCCGGATGCTGTTTCAGGATTATCCCGCCATGCTCATCGCGGTCATGGTCTGCATCATCATCAGCGCGATCGTCGGCATCCTGCCCGCAATCTATATTGAAACCATCACCAGCTACATTGAAGATGGCCTGAGCCTTGGCTGGGACGGCGTGCGCGGCAGGATCCTGCATGCGCTCGTCACCATGGTCTGCATCTATCTTGCGGGCCTTGCCTGCACGGCAGTCTATACGCAGCTGATGGCGCACGTGACGCAGGGGTTTTTGCACAAGCTCCGCACCCGCATGTTCGCGGGCATGCAGAAGCTGCCCATCCGCTATTTTGACCAGAACAGCCGCGGCGATATCATGAGCTATTATACGAATGATATCGATACGCTCCGTCAGCTGGTCTCGCAGAGCCTGCCGCAGCTGTTTGCCGCGGGCCTGACGGTGATCGGTCTGCTGCTGTTCATGTTCTATTTCTCTATCCCGCTGATGCTCATCGTCTTCCTCGGCATTTTCTGCATGACGAAGGTCACGAAAAACGTCGGCGGCAAATCGGCCAAATACTTCCTCAGCCAGCAGAAATCGCTCGGCAAGGTCGAGGGCTATATCGAAGAAATGATGAACGGCCAGAAGGTCGTCAAGGTCTTCTGCCACGAGGAAGCGGCGGAGCGCGAGTTTGACGCCATCAACGACCAGCTGTTCAGCGACGCCAACCACGCGCAGCGCTACGCGAATATCTTCATGCCCATCATGGGCAACATCGGCAATATCCTCTATGTGCTCACGGCGTTCCTCGGCGGTATCCTCATCTGTTCGGGCGGGAGCATCCCGAACCTGTCCTTCCAGAACCTGTTCGAGACGGGCAGCATGCTCGCGCCCTTGAAAATTGCGGTCGTCGCGTCGTTCCTCGGCATGACGAAGCAGTTTACCGGCAACGTCTCGCAGGTCTCCCAGCAGATCAACGCCATCGTCATGGCCGCCGCCGGCGCAAGCCGCGTCTTTGAGCTGATCGACCAGAAGCCAGAGGACGACAACGGCCGCGTCACGCTGGTCTATGCGTCGGAAGCGCCGGACGGCACGCTGACGGAAAGCGCTGCGCGCACCGGCGTCTGGGCATGGAAATGTCCGCAGGAGGACGGCAGCAGCAAGCTTGTCAAGCTCTGCGGCGACGTGCGCTTCTTTGACGTGGACTTTGCCTATGACCCGGAAAAGCCGGTCCTGCATGATATCACGCTCTACGCCAAGCCAGGCCAGAAGCTGGCCTTCGTCGGCGCAACAGGCGCGGGCAAGACCACGATCACGAATCTCATCAACCGCTTCTATGACCTTGCCGACGGCAAGATCCGCTACGACGGCATCAACATCAACCATATCAAAAAGGCCGATCTGCGCCACTCGCTCGGCATTGTCCTGCAGGATGTGAACCTCTTTACCGGCACGGTCATGGACAATATCCGCTACGGCAAGCTCGACGCGACGGACGAGGAGTGCATCGCGGCGGCAAAGCTTGCCAATGCACACGATTTTATCACGCGCCTGCCGGACGGCTACAACACCATGCTCACGGCCAACGGCGCAAATCTCTCGCAGGGCCAGCGTCAGCTGCTGTCCATCGCCCGCGCGGCGGTCGCCGACCCGCCCGTCATGATCCTCGACGAAGCAACCAGCTCCATCGACACGCGCACAGAGCTTCTGGTACAGCGCGGCATGGACGCGCTTATGAAGGGACGTACGGTCTTTGTCATTGCACATCGCCTGTCGACCGTGCAGAATTCCGACGCGATTATGGTCCTCGACCACGGCCGCATCATCGAACGCGGCACCCACGACGACCTGATCGCCCAGAAGGGCACCTATTATCAGCTCTACACCGGCGCATTCGAGCTCGAATAACCAAAACAGCCACGCCCATACCGGACGTGGCTGTTCATATGTAATATGTTGGTAGGAGCGGGGCCCTGCTCTGCCCGCTGGCAGCCGCAAATCTGCATAGAACTCTGTAGGGGCCGACGACTCTGTCGGCCCTGAAAATGTTGCGAATTTGCCGCGGATTTCCGAAAAAAGCGCTGCGTCCTGCGGGCGGACAGAGTCGTCCGCCCCTACAGGGTGCTATTTTTTATCCAGAAAATCAATAATAAAACAGGTACAGACCGCAATGACCAGACAGATGATCAGCGTGCAGAAGGCAACTGCCCGTATGACCAGATCATCACAAACGGTAAACGGGAAGAATCCAAACATAGCGCCGATATAAAATAAGACCACGACGCCTATCACAACGCCGACGATCAAACGAATTTTCTTTTTTCCATATCGATCAGCTTCTGTTCCGTTCTCTCTGAAATCTTATTCCACCCGCCTGAATTCTCCCTGCGAGAACATCCGCTCGAAGCCAAGCGACAGATACAGATGATACGAAACCGGATTTTTCCGGTCAACGTTCAGCGTGGCGCGTTTCCCGGAGGCCAAAATCTCGTTTTTCGCACTGTTGACTACCTTGCGCGCATAGCCCCTTCCGCGGTATTCGCTGCGCGTATAGACGAGCACGAGCCGCAGATCATCCCCTGTGGCCGGTGCGATGCGCGCCATGCTGACGATTTTTCCGTCTGCCCGGATGACCCGGATCGAATCGAGAATCTTCCGGAACGGCTCCTTTTCCGGCTTGTCCAGCAGTCCGCAGTCGGCGACAAACCGCTGCGCGCAGTCAAAGACCTCATCCAGATCGTCTTCCCGGGCTGTCTCGACCTCCGGCGCGGACGGCTCGGTAACGCTCCGCGCCTCCATAAAGTCCATAGCAAGCGCTTCCTCATAGCACCGGCCATACGCAGCCAGCTCACGCATCAGCACATAACCGAGCTCCGACGCGCACAGATAATTTTTGACCTCATAGCCGCCGTCAAACAGAAACCGCAGCAGCTCCGGTACGCGATCCTCCTCGCCGAACAGCAGCAGATTATACGGCTCGACCTTCAGCGCCAGCAGCCGCTGTTCTCCCTGCTCACAGCGCAGCGCATAATTGATCTTGTCAGCCCGCTTCAGAAGCGGCGCGTCCAGCGTAAAAAATGTGGAAAGATAGGGATTTGTCTGCAGATACGCCTGATTATCCTGCAAAAGCTCTGTTCCGGTCTTGTAAGAAACAATCATAAAAATCCTCCATAGCGAAACGGCACGCCGCAGCGGGCGTGCCATTTTTGTTTTATTCGTCAAGCGATTTCAGGATCTGCCGCACCTGATCGGGGGTGTAATCGTAAATTTTGTCGCAGAACTGGCAGTCGATGTGGATATCCTTGCCGTCGTCGGCGATGGACTGCAGCTCCGTGCGGCCCAGACTGATGAGCGTCCGCGTCACGCGGTCGCGTGAGCAGTAGCAGCGGTATTCGACCGGCTGCGTTTCAAGAATTTCCAGGTCAAATCCGTGCAGCACAGTCTCCAGCACGACCTGACCATCCATCCCCGCCGCCAGCAATCGGCTGACCGCGCCCGCGTTCTGGATGCCCGCCTCGATCTTGTCGATGATATCATCCGGCGCGCCGGGCAGCAGCTGGATAATATAGCCGCCCGCCGCCGTGACAGACTGATCCTTCCCGACCAGAACGCCAAGCGCGCAGGCCGTCGGGATCTGCTCGCTCTGGGCAAAATATGATGTGATATCCTCGGCAATCTCGCCGGAGACAAGGTCGATCGTGCCGATATATGGCTCCTTCATGCGCAGATCCCGGATCACGGTGAGCGTTCCGTCCGTGCCGACAGCCGCACCGACGTCCAGCTTGCCGGGGCCCTTTTCCAGCATGGAGATCTGCGGGTTCTCGACCCAGCCGCGCACGTTGCCCTCTGCGTCCGACACGGCCAGCAGCCGCCCCAGCGGCCCGTTTCCCTTAAGCTGCAGCGTGATGGAGCCGTCGTCGACCTTCTGCATGTTGCCCATCATGGACGCTGCGGTCAAAAGCCGGCCGAGCGCCGCCGTCGCGGTCGGGAGTGTTTTATGGATCTGCCGCGCACGCTCGACAATGCCGGTCGTAGTGACGGCGACGGCGTTCACAAAGCCGTCCTTTGTCATGGCGCGTACAAGTTCGTCTTTCATAGTCAGTCCTTCTTTGCGGAAAAATAAATGCGCTGCTCGTTCTCCTTCGGCGCGCGCAGCACGCGGTCGCCGTACTGCCGGATGCGTGTAAACCCGGCGTCTTCGAGCCAGCGGAGAAGCTCGTCCGGCTCATAGGCATATTCGATATGCTCCTCAAACGAGCGCGCCCAGTGCGCGCCGTCCAGCCGGAAAATGTCCATGCCATAATAGCACAGCCGCTTCTTTTCGTCAAACTCCGTCCGCCAGACACAGTAGGTGTCGTCCGTCTCGTCCAGAAATACCTGTCCGTCCAGCCCGCGCAGCTTTGCGGGCGTATTGATATCGAACACGAACAGCCCGCCGGGCTTCAATGCGTCATATACGCGCCGGAACGTTTTCCGGCAGTCGTCCGGACGCGAGAGATAGTTGAGACTGTCCAGCGCGCAGATGACCGCGTCGACCGGCTCCGCCAGCCGAAGCCGCTGCATCGGCTGGCAGATCAGAAACGGGCGGTTTTCCTCCGGCAGCTCCCGCGCCTTCCGCTCTGCCTCAGCCAGCATTTCCGCCGACAGATCCGCGCCGATCACCCGGTATCCGCGCCCGGCCAGCAGCATGGACAGCGACCCCGTCCCGCAGGCCAGATCAAGAACCGAATGCGGCTGTACATGCTCACGCGCGCACAGCCGCTCAAAAAAGGTCAGCGTTTTTTCGTATCGGATATCGTAGGTCAGCTCGTCATAGCAGGCCGCGAGCGATTCATATGCGCTCACGCCTGCTGCTCCTTCTGCCTGTTCTTTTCTTCTTCCTTCATGCGGTCGAAGATGATGCGGTATGCGCCCATGCCGTAGTTGAGACTGCGGTTGACGCGGCTGATGGTCGCGCTGGACGCACCGGTCTTTTCCAGAATATCGTTGTAGATCAGACCATCGTTCAGCAGCTTCGCCAGCTCGAAGCGCTGCTCCATGGCCTTAAGCTCGGAAAATGTGCACAGGTCGGTAAAGAAATCGTAGCACTCCTCAACAGTCTGCAGCTTCAAAATGGCGCTGTAGAGTTCGCTGTCGGGGTCAGAACGCTTGTTTCGATTGTTCAAGGTGGGATATCTCCTTCTATAATGGTAGTGTTCAGGTTTAATTATGGTAACACTTTAGTGCTTGAAAGTAAAGCGGAATTTTGTAAATTCGTCGCTTTACACGAAAAAAGCCATAAATTTCTGGTCAAAAGGGAAGTGCGGCTGCCCGTCCCCGGCGCGCAGGCACTCAAAGATCCAGAATCGACACCAGATACTGCCAGCGAAGCGTCCCGCGCCGGAAAAGCTTCAGCAGCAGCGCCTGATTCTCCTCCGAGTGCTCGACCTCCTTGCTGTACAGGCTCACGACCGGGGCCAGCTCCTGCACAGACTTCGCATCCGCGCCAAGCTCTCGCAGGCAGAGCAGGTGGAACACGCACTGCTCGATCCGCGCCAGATACTGCCGGTCATTCACAGCCTTGAGCGCATAGCGGAACAGAAAATAGACCAGCAGATTTTCATACTGGACAGAAAACGCGTCCCGGAAGGAGGCGGGCGGCGTATCCTGACTCACAGCCGCGTCCAGCATCCCCTCAAACCGGCGCGTCAGATGCTCCATATTGTTGAGCACCATCCAGCACGGGAAAAACCGGCCGCTCCTGCTGCGCAGCCGCGCCAGCCGGATAAGGCTCCGATCCTGATACCGCGCTCCAAGGAACCGCCGCGCCAGCACCGGGACAAGCTCGTCCCGCCCCTCGTCCAGCAGCCGCTGCACCCGCCGCGCCAGCAGCAGAATGAGCGCCAGCCGATCCGCGATCGGCCGCGCACGATCCTGCGCCAGCCGGATCGACGCCGTCCGCGCGGCCAGCAGCGCAGGATACAGCTCCGGATCAAGCTCGTTCGGTACGACCGGCCCGCCGTCGTCCGTCTCTGTCAGTACCAGCGGCGCATCGTGCTCCAGCAGGAGCCGTGCCGCCTCCGGGCACGAGGCGGAGAGCGTCAGCTCCGCCGTCTGGCCGTATTCCTCGGTAAAGCGCGGGTGCGTAAAGCACGTGCGGCAGAGCATTTCCGCGCCATACGCGGCCTGAAGCGGGCACAGCCCGTCCTCGCGCAGCAGAACGCAGTTCCCGTCCTGCTCCCGGAAGCGCGTCTCGCCGTTTTCTGTCAGCATGGCCGCGCGCACTCGTTCGCCCAGCTCGCCGGGCAGGGAAGCGTAGCGCGCGATGGCGTCCTCGTCCAGAATGATCTGCCAGTCCTTGCAGCACGTATCCGGACATGCGCCCGCCAGACAGGAAAATTCATTTACATAATCAAATTGCACATGCTTCATAGCGCACCCTCTTTTCTTGCTTCTTCGATGATATCAGCTTTTGAAACATGCGTCAACTTGTCATTTGCGGAAATCTGTGGTATACTGGCAGAACCAATCGAAACATAAAGAGGATCGTTCATGAAAAAACTCAAACGTACCTATACGCGCTGCGCGCTGACGGTGGCGATCGTGCTGCTCGTCATGCTGATCGCGGGCTCGATCTGGGATCTGCCGATCTCCAAATTTCTCTATCCCGGCCATGAAAGCTCGATCGGCCAGTTTTTCGCCGCCTTTGGCGAACTGCCTGCGTTTTCCCTGCTGGCCGCCTGCGGCGTCCTGCTGATCGTCCACCGCGCCAAGTTCCGTCCGGAGCTGAACATTGTCCTGCTTGCCTTCGGCATCTGCCTGGCGCTTGCGAGCATGTTCCTCTCCGTCCATGAGGCGACAGACAACGTGCCCGCCCTGCCCATGCCCGTCGCGCTGCTCGTGACGGTGTTCGTCGACGCGCTCATGGCGTTCGCACTGTTGTTTCTGACGCGCGAGTGCCAGACCAAGACGCTTCTGCGCTTTATCTGCACGGTGATCGTGGTCTGCGTCGGCATCATGCTGCTCATCAACATTATAAAAGTACCTTGGGGCCGCGCCCGCATGCGTCTGATCTACGCCACGGGCAACGACACCTACTTCTCCAACTGGTGGCAGGCCGGCACGGCGCTCAAGAAAAAGCTTGTCGCCGACGGCGTTGCGTCTGACGAGTTCCGCTCGTTCCCGTCCGGCCATACGGCCTGCGCTGCCTGCTCCATGCTCCTGATCCTGCTGCCGACGCTCTACCGCCGTCTGCACGATAAGGAAAAGCTGTTCATGGCCCTCGGCGGCGTCTGGACGCTTGCTGTCGC
>CAKUND010000014.1 GCA_934668295.1 uncultured Oscillospiraceae bacterium | reverse complement strand
CAGTACCTCAACCGCAAGCCGAAGGCTCTGTCCGGCGGCCAGCGCCAGCGTGTCGCCATCGGCCGCGCCATCGTCCGGAACCCGAAGGTCTTCCTGATGGACGAGCCGCTGTCCAACCTCGACGCCAAGCTCCGCAACCAGATGCGCGCCGAGATCATCAAGCTGCGTGAGAAGATCGACACCACCTTCATCTACGTCACCCATGACCAGGTCGAGGCTATGACGCTGGGCGACCGCATCGTCATCATGCGCGACGGCTTCATCCAGCAGATCGGCACCCCGCAGGAGGTCTTCAACCATCCGGCAAACCTCTTTGTCGCCGGCTTCATCGGCACGCCGCAGATGAACTTCTTTGACGCGACGCTGTCCAAGAAGGGCGATAAGTACGTCGCGACCGTGCAGGGCAAGGACTTCGAGCTGCCCGCCGACAAGCAGGAGGCGCTCAAGAAGATGGACAAGGTTCCCGTCGACATCGTTGCCGGCGTCCGCCCGGTCCACATCCATCTGTCGCAGGACGGCATCGACGCCATGGTCGACGTCTCCGAGCTGATGGGCTCCGAGCTGCATCTGCACGTCAACTCCAACGGCAAGGACGTCGTCATCGTCGTCCCGACGACCGACATCGACCTCGACGCTGTCCACGGCAGCCACAAGCCCGTGAAGTACAGCTTCAAGCCCGAGCTGATGCACTTCTTCGACAAGGAAACCGAGAAGAACCTGTTCTGATTCCCAAAACGCAAAACGCCGCCCGCCGGATGATCCGGCGGGCGGTTTTTTCTGTCAAACACCGGCCCGCTGCACAAAGCTTGCAGCAGGCCGGACTTTTATAGGACCTTTCCCAGAAAATCCTGCAGGCGGGGATTCTGGGGGTGCTCGAAGATCTGCTCGGGGCTTCCCTGCTCAACGAGCTTGCCATCAGCCATGAACAGCACGCGGCTGCCGACCTCGCGGGCAAAGCCCATCTCGTGCGTGACGACGACCATCGTCATGCCGTCGTGTGCCAGCTCCTTCATGACCTCCAGAACCTCGCCGACCATCTCCGGGTCGAGCGCGCTCGTCGGCTCGTCAAAGAGCATGACCTCCGGCTCCATCATAAGCGCGCGGACAATGGCCACGCGCTGCTTCTGTCCGCCGGACAGCTGCGCGGGGTATGCGCCGCCGCGATCGCCGAGGCCGACGCGCTGCAGCAGCTTCAGCGCCTGCGCATCCGCCTCCTCCTGCGGCTTATGCAGGAGCTTGACGGGCGCAAGAGTCATATTGCGCAGGATGGTCATATGCGGGAAAAGATTGAAATGCTGGAACACCATGCCCATCTTCTGCCGGTGGAGGTTGATGTTGCAGCTCCTGTCGGTGATATCGACGCCGTTAAACAGGATCTGCCCGTCTGTCGGGATCTCCAGCAGATTGAGACACCGCAGGAACGTGGACTTGCCGGAGCCGGACGGGCCGATCACAACAACGACCTCGCCCTTCTTGATATCGACCGAAACGCCGTCGAGCGCCTTGATGGGCGACGCGCCGGTAAAATGCTTTTTCAGGTCATGGACCTGAATCAGAACGTCAGTGGTCACTGCTGCGCAGCCTCCTTTCCAGCTTGCTTACCAGATGCGAGAAGAACACGACCATGATGAGATACAGCACCGCGACGATCAGCAGCGGCATGGCCTGAATGTACGTCTGCGAGCGGATGATCTCGCCGCCCTTGGTCAGATCGTTGACAGCCACATAGCAGGCGACGGACGTTTCCTTCAGCAGCACGATAAATTCGTTTGCCAGCGCAGGCAGCACGTTTTTGAGCGCCTGCGGGATGATGATATAGAGCATCGTCTGCGCAAAGTTGAGCCCCAGCGAGCGGCCCGCCTCGTTCTGTCCCTCGTCGACGGCCATGATGCCGCCGCGGATGATCTCTGCGACGTAAGCGCCGGAGTTGATGCCGAACGTCAGCATGGCAACGGGCGTACCGTTGCGCGCGGTGGAGAAGACGACGAAGAACATGATGAGGATCTGGATCATCGCAGGCGTACCGCGAATGACGGTCAGATAGACCTTGCACAGCCAGTCGGCAATGTTCAGAAGCGTCCGGCCGAGGCCGGGACGCATCGTCTCGTGCGTCTTGTCATGCGTCGAGCGGATGATGGCGACGATCGTGCCGATCAGGATGCCCAGCAGCACGGCAGCCAGTGCGATCTGGAGCGTGTTGCCCAGACCCTTTACGATATATTTCCAGCGATCCTTGGTGATGAAGCAGGTGACAAAGTCCTTTGCGACCTTTGCGATCCATGTCCGAAACCATTCTGTCATGGGCGAAGCGCTCCCTCTTTTCTATAAAGTCGTATGGCACGAAGCAGCGGGGCGGAGCATCGCTCCGTCCCGTTGCGAAGATCCTGTATGAATGATATTACTTGCCGATGTACTTGTCAACGATGGACTGCAGCGTGCCGTCGGCAGTCAGCTCGGACAGGGCCTTGTTGACCTTCTCGAGAAGGTCGGTATTTTCCTTGGCAATGGCGATGGCATAGTCCTCAACGGCGTATTCGGTGTCGAGGATGTGCAGGCCCTCGTTGGCCGCGACCAGCGCCTTTGCAGGCTCGTTGTCGAGGATGACGCAGTCGACCTGACCGTTCTTCAGCGCTTCGACGGCGTCGGTCGTCTTGCCGAAGGACTTGACGGTGCCGAGACCGGCGTCTTCAATGTCGGACGTGGCATAGATAAAGCCCGTGGTGCCTGCCTGCGTGCCGACGACGGTGCTGGCGCCGTCCGCGAACAGATCGTCGACCGAGGTGATGGGGCTGTCGTCCTTGACGATGACGACCTGCACGCCCGTGGCGTAGGAGTCGGAGAAGTTGACCTGCTCCTTACGCTCGTCGGTCACGGTCATGCCGGCCATGCCCATGTCATACTTGCCGGTCTGCACGCCGGGGATGATGGAGTCGAACGCGATATCGGTGACCTCCAGCTCCATGCCGAGCTTGTCGGCGATGGCCTGTGCGACCTCCACGTCGATGCCAACGATGGCGTCGCCGTCATAGTATTCATACGGCGGGAAGGTCGCTTCGGTCGCCATGGTCAGCTTCCCGGAAGCAGAAGCGGTTTCTTCGGTCTTTGCGGTGGAAGCGCAGGCCGCGAGGCTCAGCGCCAGAATGGCTGCAAGCAGCAGTGCAAGATACTTTTTCATTTCAGTTCCTCCTGTGACGCGTTTTGCGTCGGCTATGTTGTTTTGTATGCTCATAATTATACGCGTGAATTGCATATTGTCAAGCAAAAATGAATAAAAAAGCATACAACTCTATCGGTACAAGCGTCCGCAAAAGCGGCAGTTTGCACAATTCTCCCTAGATTCCATCATTTTGTGCGGGAGCTCCGCACTTCCACACGTCAAAAAAATATACAGGCGCGCTGTATATATACAACGTGCCTGTATAAAAGCTCCGGGCTTACAGCTCCGAGAGCATGTAGAGCATTTTTGCGACCTCCGCGCGCGTGACCTTGCCGGTGGGGTTCAGCTTGCCCTTCGAGCCGCTGATGATCTTCTGCTGGGCCATCTGCGCAAGCGCGGTCTTTGCCCAGTCGGCGATCTTGCCGCTGTCGGAGAAGGCAGAGAGCGTGTTGAGATCGGCCTCGGGGAACTTCCTCGTGCGCGAGAGGATCGTCATGGCCTCCTGCCTCGAGATCGTCGCGCCGGGCTTGGCCAGAAGCTGATCGTTTGTCTTCGAGCCCGTGAGATAGCCGAGCGAATACGCCGCCTGCATCGCGGACTTCGCCCAGTCGGCAATCGAGCCGCTGTCGGCAAACGGGAGCGAAACGCTCTGATACGCGCTCAGATCCGTACCGAGATAGCGCATCATGGCGACGATGAACTCCTGCCGCGTCATACTTGCGTCGGGGCGGTAATAGAGCTTGCCGTCCTTCGTCGAGCCCTGCAGCGTGCCCGCGTAATAGAGGTCTGTGATATAGCTTTCGGCCCAGTGGCCCTTTGTGTCGGCAAACGGCTGCGACGAGCCGACCGTGACCTTGAGCGTGAACGACGTTTCGCCATAGGAGGCAGTGATCGTGCCGGTCAGCTCCGTGCCGGTCTTCGCGGCGGTGAAGACGCCGCTTTCACTGATCTCACCAATCCCGTCCGACACAGCCCAGGTGAAGCTCTCGTCGACGGAATAGACCTGATTGCCGTAGTACCATGCCGTCGCCGTCAGATCCGTCGTGCTTCCGCCCGCTACGCGCAGCGTGGTCAGCGGCGTGTTCTTGCCCTCATGCTTGATGGTGATGGAGGTCGGCGCGTCGGGGATCGCAAACTCCGCCATCGCGCGCAGGCCGCCTGCCGTCGCTGTGACGGTCGCCGCGCCTCTCGCGCCGGGCTCGACCGTGACCGTGCTGCCGGAGGTCTGCGTGACATTCGTGCCGCCGAAGGTCACGTTCGTCGGAACGGCAGCCGCCATAAAGCTGCTGTCGGCCGCCTTGACGGCCATGGTGATCCTGGCCCCGGGCAGCGCATAGCCGCCGAAGGGATACAGATACAGCTTTGAGGCGTTCTCCGCGTCCTGCTTCTGGCGGACGAGGAAGATGAAGTTCGCGCATTCGCGCAGCTTGCCGTCGGACGGCACGTTTGCCGTCGCGCCGGAGGCGTAGCCGGGATAGGTGACGCCCGCCGCCGTCGAGCCGCCGCCGTCGAGATTCAGCGCCGTCTGACAGCCGAGCGCAAGCATCCGCTCGGCCAGCTGCGCAAGCGTCAGACCGTCGGAATTGCCCGCCTCATCGCAGGTATACAGCACGAGCGAGCCGTCGCGCGCAACGCCGATGGCCGTGCGCGCCGCCATTTTCTTTGCGGAATCGAGCGTGAAGTCCGTGCAGACCTGCCCGTTTTCTACCAGCATGTCGCCGCCGCCGCAGGCGGAGGTCACATTCTCCCAGCCGGAGGCACAGGTGACCTGCAGCGTCATCTGCTGGCCCATGACCATGCTCTCAAGCGCGGTGAGCGCGCTTTTATACACAGTGTCGTTCGCGATGGCGAGCAGGAAGCTGTCCTCCGGGATGGAGCAGGACTTCGTATCCTCGACCATGCCGATGACTTCGACGGTCAGCGTCTGTCCCAGCCGCAGCTCCGCCGCACGCGAGCCGACCGGGCGGACGATAACGTGATAGCCCTCGATGGTATTCTTGGTACGGGTGTCGTAGTCCCGTGAATACAGGAGCACGCCGTTCTGCGTTGTCATGGCTTTATTATAGTTGAGCAGCAGCGGCACATCGCCGCCGTAATCGAGCGTAACAGTGACTGCCGGGTCGCCGATGAGCGCCGAGCCGTCGGCCAGGAAGCCGACCGCATTGGCCGAGCCGCCCGAGCGCAGGATGCTGTTCGTGACGACAATGCCGTAGGGGATGCCGGTCGACCGGTCGAAGAACGAGCCGTTGATCCCCGCGACCATGCTGTAGCCCTGCTCCTCGAGCGTCTTGATGGTCTTGTTCATGGGGCTGGTGCCGTAGAGCGTCGTGCCGAAGGCGACGACGGGGCGCACCTGTGCCTCTTTTTTATAGGTAAAGATGTTTTCATGCAGATTCGTCTGCTTGCCGGAATCGGAGGTGACGCTCTGGGTACTGTATGTATAGACCGTGTTGTTCGCCACATTCAAAGAGCTGCTTCCGACTGTCTCTGCCGCAGCCAGCGCCGGCACGGCCAACAGCGCCAGCGTCAGCACCGACGCGGCGATCCGCTTCAGCTTGTGTTTCATGATTCTGAAGTCTCCTTTCAGGGAAAAATGGGGAATGTGAGGGGATACGCATTATGTTAACATGAAGTGCAAAAAAAGTAAAGAGTGCACGAAGGAGAAATATTTTCTGCGCTATGCGCGAAGCCTCTTATCCTCTGAGCCCGTTCCCCCTCTTTCCCGTCGAACCGCTTTGCTGGGCTCGCCGGGAATGCTTGGACTTGCTGCAAAGAGCATCATTTTTAAAGTGCTGTCAAGGAAAAACACTTGACAGCAGCGATAAAATCCTGTATAGTATACCGGAACGATTGATCTGGGGGTCTTGTCATGCGGTCCGATGCGCTCACCATGACGCTGCTGTACGACTATTACGGCGAGCTGCTGACCGAAAAGCAGCGCGAACTGTTCGACCTCTATTATAATCAGGACTATTCTCTCAGCGAGATCGCATCCGCCGCCGGGATCAGCCGGCAGGGCGTCCACGATACGCTTGCCCGCGCCGGGGAGCTGCTCGAGGGCTACGAACGCGCGCTCGGCTGCATCGCGCGCGACCGGCGGCTGCAAAAGGCGCTGGAGGCGATCACACAGCATGCGCAGACGCTCGCCTCCATCCCGGAGGCCGCACCGCAGGCCGGCGCGATCCTGCGCGCCGTGCAGGAGATAAAGGAGTAACACATGGCATTTGAAGGCTTAACCGAAAAGCTCTCGAACGCGTTCAAAAGGCTGCGCGGCAAGGGCCGCCTGTCTGAAGCCGACGTCAAGGAATCCATGCGCGAGATCCGTCTGGCGCTGCTGGAGGCCGACGTCAACTACAAGGTCGTCAAGGACTTCATCAAACGGACGACCGAGCGCTGCGTCGGCACGGACGTGCTCGAAAGCCTCACGCCCGCGCAGATGATCGTCAAGATCGTCAACGAAGAACTGACCGCGCTCATGGGCAGTGAAAACCAGAAGATCAAGATCGCCTCCCAGCCGCCGACCGTCGTCATGCTGGTCGGCCTGCAGGGCGCAGGCAAGACGACCAACGGTGCGAAGCTCGCGGGCCTGTTTAAAAAGCAGAACAAAAATCCGCTGCTCGCGGCCTGCGACATTTACCGCCCCGCCGCCATCAAGCAGCTGCAGGTCGTCGGCGGACAGCTTGGGATCCCCGTTTTTGAAATGGGCCAGACAAACCCCGTCGACATCGCAAAGGCCGCCGTCGCCCACGCTGTGCGCCACGGCAACGACATGGTCTTCCTCGACACAGCAGGCCGCCTGCACGTCGACGAAGCGCTCATGGACGAGCTGAAGGCCGTCAAGGCCGCGGTCAACCCGGATGAGATTCTGCTCGTGGTCGACGCGATGACCGGTCAGGACGCCGTCAGCGCGGCCAAGACCTTTGACGAATATCTCGATATCACCGGCGTCATGCTCTCCAAGCTTGACGGCGACGCAAGAGGCGGCGCAGCGCTCTCCATCAAGGCCGTGACCGGCAAGCCCATCAAATTCATCGGCACCGGCGAAAAGCTCGACCAGATCGAGCCCTTCCACCCCGGCCGCATGGCCTCGCGCATTCTCGGCATGGGCGATATGCTCACGCTGATCGAAAAGGCGGAGGCCGCGTTCGACGCGAAGAAGGCCGCCGAGCTCGAGCAGAAGCTCAAGAGCAATAAATTCACCCTTTCCGATTTCTACGATCAGCTCTCGCAGCTGAAAAATATGGGCTCGCTCGACGAGATCGCGGCCATGATGCCCGGCATGAACGCCGGCGCACTCAAGGGCGCGCAGGTCGACGAAAAGGCCATGGCCCGCACCGCCGCCATCATCCAGTCCATGACGCCGTACGAGCGCGAGAATCCGTCCGTACTCAACTCCAGCCGCAAGCGCCGCATCGCGCTCGGCTCCGGCGTGAAGGTCGAGGACATCAACAAGCTGCTTAAGCAGTTTGACATGATGAATCAGATGATGAAGCAGTTCTCCGGCCCCGGCGCCTCGCGCAAGATGAAGCGCATGGGCAAGCTCGGCGGCATGGGAGGCCTGGGCGGTTTCCCCGGCCTGTAAGCATCCTGTCAACACATCGTTTCAGCCGTAACAGATTTGGCTTTACGAAATAAGAAAAACTTGATTTATTTTTGGAGGAACAATCATGGTTAAGATCAGACTGAGAAGAATGGGCGCCAAGAAGGAGCCGTACTACCGCATCGTTGTCGCCGATTCCCGCTTCCCGCGTGACGGCCGCTGCATCGAAGAGATCGGCACCTACGACCCGAAGAACGAGGCCAACGCCATCACCATCGACGCCGACAAGGCCAAGCAGTGGATCAAGAACGGCGCACAGCCCAGCGATACCGTCCGCGGTCTTCTCAAGAAGGCAAACGTCCTGTAATTTAGGGGTATCGGCATGAAGGATCTTTTGCTGTATATGGCAAAAAGTCTGGTCGACAATCCCGACAGCGTTACGGTCACCGAGGTAGAAGGCGAGACGACCGTGCTTGAGCTTCGCGTCGCCCCCGAGGATATGGGCAAGCTCATCGGCCGCCAGGGCCGCATTGCCAAGGAGATCCGCACGATCATCAAGTCCGTTGCCCAGCGCACCGGACAGAAGGTCAGCGTCGAGATCGTCGACTGAACGAACGGAATCAGACCCGGGCCGTCCACATGGTGGATGGCCCGGGTTTTGTGCAGTCCGGCAGGAACAGGACTCTGCCGGCTGCGGCCGCGCGTTGCCGTCCTTTGCACGCGCATTTTTTACACACCTGTTTCCGCTTGCCTATTGTCAACTCCGGCTGTTTTGTGCTAAACTGGATTGAATTTTCAGGAGAAACCTACACAGGAGTGTGAAGTATGAGTCAGGAACCGAAACACAGCGAGGAGAGCTTCATGTACAAGCTTGCCAGCTTTATTGTCGACAAACGGAATCTGATCTTTCTGATCGTCGCCATCGGGCTGGTGTTTTCCGTGTTCTCACGGAACTGGGTGCAGGTGGAGAATCAGCTTTCGGCGTATCTGCCGAAGGACTCGGAGACGTACAGGGGCCTGCATCTGATGGAGGATGAATTCATCACCTTCGGCACGGCAAAGGTCATGCTCGTCAACGTGACCTATGACGAGGCGCAGGCCGTGTCCGAACGGCTCGAGGCGGTCGACGGCGTGCAGAGCGTCACGTTTGACGACACAAAGGAGCACTATACCAACGCCTCCGCGCTCTACAATATCACCTTTGATTATTCCGAGACCGACGACATGTGCGAGACGGTCATGAGCCGGGTCGAGGACGAGCTGTCCGGCTATGACATGTACGTCTCGGCGACCTTCGGCGATACGGCGTCCAAGACGCTGGCGCAGGAGATCGGCGTGATCGTCATCATCGTGGCGATCGTCGTCGTGTCCGTGCTGGTTCTGACCTCGCAGACCTATGCGGAGGTGCCGGTGCTGCTCATCACGTTCATCGCGGCCGCGCTTTTGAACATGGGTACGAATTTCCTGCTCGGCACGATCTCGTTCGTGTCAAACTCCGTTACCATCGTGCTGCAGCTGGCGCTGTCCGTGGACTACGCGATCATCTTCTGCAACCGCTATAAGGAGGAACACGAGACGCTTCCCACCCGCGAGGCCGTGATCGTCGCTTTAAGCAAGGCCGTGCCGGAGATCTGCGGCAGCAGCCTGACGACGATCGGCGGTCTGGTCGCGATGCTCTTTATGGAGTTCCGGCTGGGCTTCGATCTTGGCATCTGCCTCATCAAGTCCATCTTCTTCTCGCTGTTCGCGGTGTTCTTCCTGATGCCGGGGCTTCTGATGCTTTTCGGCAAAAAGATCGACGCGACGCGGCACAAGAATTTTGTCCCCAAAATTCCGTTTGTCGGCCGCTTTGCCTACGCAACGAAGAAGATCGTCCCGCCGATCTTTCTGGCGGTCATCATCGTCGCCATGCTCTTTGCAAATAACTGCCCGTATGTATACGGCTTCAGCTATCTGGAGACGACCAAGCGCTCGGAGCAGCAGATCGCGGATGATCTGATGGATGAGACGTTCGGCTCAACGAACATGGTCGCCGTCGTGGTTCCGGCTGGGGATTATACGGCAGAAAAGAAACTGCTGGACGAGCTTGGGACATACGATGAGGTCGATTCCACGCTGGGCCTTTCCAACGTCGAGGCTATGGGCGGCTATATGCTGACCGACGCGCTGACGCCCCGGCAGTTTTCCGAGCTGACCGATCTCGATTACGAGGTCGCGGAGCTTCTCTACGCGGCCTATGCCGCCGACGGCGGCAATTACGGCAAGATCATCGGGGGCCTTCCCAATTATTCCGTGCCGCTCATCGATATGTTCACCTTCCTCTACGGCGAGATGCAGGACGGCTATGTCACGCTTGACGCCGATATGACCGAGACGCTGGAAAGCGCCTATTCCCAGATCACCAACGCACGCAAGCAGCTGCAGTCCGACGAGTACACCCGCATGCTCGTCTATCTGAATCTGCCCGTGGGCGGCGACGAGACGTATGACTTCCTCGACCAGATGCGCCTTATCGCGCGCAAATATTACCCGGACGGCGGCGTGTACGTCGTAGGCGATTCCTCGTCCGAGCAGGACTTCAAGACCTCGTTCTCGCACGACAATGTCGTCGTGTCAGTCCTGTCTATCCTGATCGTTCTGGTCGTGCTGCTGTTCACGTTCAAATCCGCGGGGATCCCGGTGCTGCTGATCCTGGTCATCCAGGGCAGTATCTGGATCAACTACGGCATCCCGACCATCACGAACAGTCCCCTGTTCTTCCTGAGCTATCTGGTCGTCTCGTCCATCCAGATGGGCGCGAACATCGACTACGCCATTGTCACGACCAGCCGCTTTATGGAGCTCAAGGACAAAATGCCCAAGAAGGACGCGATCATTGAAACGATGAACCTGTCCTTCCCGACGATCATCACCTCGGGCCTTATGATGGCCATCGCCGGGATCCTCATCGGTCAGATGACCTCCAACGCGGCCATTGCCGGCATCGGCGACAGTCTTGGCCGCGGCACGATCCTCACGATCTTCATCGTCATGTTCATTCTCCCGCAGATCCTGCTTCTGGGCGAGAAGGTCATTGACAAGACCGCCTTCGACATGCCCTCCGCCGTCTCCTCGCACCAGTCTTCCGGCCGCGTGCGCATCGACGGCATGGTGCGCGGCGAAATTCACGGCCAGATCAGCGGCGTTGTACACGCGGTCGTGGAGGGAGACGTCAATATCAGCCTGCTCTCCGGCTCCGCGGAGCCGGAGACGCCGCCGGAGGAGCCTGATACACCGGGCGAACCGGCGACAGCGGAAAAGGAGGATACAGCGCATGAATAACCACAGAACGCTCCGGGCCCGCGTGTGCGCGGTGCTGCTGGTGCTGGCGCTTTGCCTCACGATTCTTCCGGCCGCCGCAGCAGCAGACAGCGCACAGACCGTTTATCTGGACTCCGCCGCCGATTTTGCCGCGTTTGCGAAAAGCTGCTCGCTTGACACGTGGTCGCAGGGGAAGACCTTTATCCTGCGCGCGGATATTTCGCTTTCCGGCGTGGACTTTACGCCCGCGGCCGCCTTTGGCGGCACGTTTAATGGACGCGGGCACACCATTTCCGACTTCAATCTCACCCAAAACGCCAGCCCTGCCGGGCTATTCGGCACGATCCTGCCCGGCGGCCGCGTGGAAAATCTGAACGTCGCGGGCTCTGTGGCTGCGGGCGGCGATAAGATCGCCTGCGGCGGCATCGCGGGCGAAAACTACGGCAAGATCGTCTGCTGCACATTTACCGGCATGGTGCAGGGCGACACGCAGATCGGCGGCATCGTTGGCTGCAATCAGGTGTCCGGACAGATCGTCAGCTGCTCGTTTGAGGGCAAGGTGCAGGGCACGACCGCCACCGGCGGCATTGCGGGCCAGAATGCGGGCGCCATCCGGCACTGCACGAATACAGGCAGCGTCAATATTGACAACATCGACTCTGCGCTGAGCCTCAGCGACATTCAGATCGACACCACGCTTGATCTTGCCAATCTTGCCACCACGCAGACCTTCCTCACCACGACCGCCACCGGCGGCGTCGCGGGCCGGAACACTGGCCTGATCGCAGTCTGCGAAAACACCGGCACCGTCGGCTATGAGCATGTCGGCTACAACGTCGGCGGCATTGCGGGCGTGACGAGCGGGTATCTGCTCAATAATACGAACTCCGGCACGATCTACGGCCGCAAGGACGTCGGCGGCATCGCCGGTCAGGTCGAGCCGTATGTCGCCGTGACCGTCTCCGAGAGCACAAAGCAGCAGCTGCAAAGCCAGCTGCAGGAATTAAAAACGCTCACCGATCAGGCGACCGCTGACGCAGGCGGTGCGGCAAGTGCGCTTGGCGCGCAGCTGGCCGGAATGGGTTCCTATCTGGACAGCGCCGCAAACGCGGCCAATAACCTCCGCGCGACCGCGACCATCGACGCAGGCGCGCTGGCAAACGGCGGCGTGAGCGGCGGAGCAGACCTCACCGTCGGGGACGCGTCCGCGGGCATCGGCGCCGGGATCGGCGCAGGCGCGGACGGCGGCGTCAGCGTTGATGCGCACCCGCTGGAAATTGAAGGCCACAAGGGCGCCGGGATCGGCGCGGGCGCGGGCGGATATATCGACCCGTCCGACATTTCGATCTCCGGCGGCACGGACGGCTCCGGCGCGCTCAGCGCGTCGCTGCAGATGAACGCGGACGCCTCCATGCCGGAGCTGGCAGGCGCGCTGAGCGGTATGGGCGCGCAGATGCGTTCCATCGGCTCGCAGGCCGCGAATCTGTCCGAAACGCTGCAAAAGGACGTGCAGGCCGTCAGCGACAAGCTGGACGAGATCAGCACGACGGTCTTTGACGCCATGGACAGTCTGGAAAACCGCGATCTTGTGACCGACGGCTCGCAGACCGACCCCGACAGCATCACAATGGGCGCGCTGCGCGGCTGTGAAAATACCGGCGCGGTGCAGGCCGACCGCAACGTTGGCGGCATCGCGGGCGCGATGGGCATGGAGGCTGGCGCTGACCCGGAAAGCGACGTCAGCCAGAGCCTGTCCTCGACCGAGCGCAAGCAGTATGAGCTGCGCGCCGTTTTGCAGCGCTGCGTCTCCACGGGCGCAGTCACAGCCAAGAAGGACTGCGCCGCAGCGATCTGCGGCCGGATGGATCTCGGCCTGATCGGCGGCTGCGAGGCCTACGGCAGCGTCGAGAGCCAGAGCGGCGATTATGTCGGCGGCGTCGCGGGCATCTGCAGCGCGGTGATCGAAAACTGCCGGGCAAAGTGCGCGCTTTCCGGCGGACGCTATGTCGGCGGCATCACCGGCACGGGCGTGACAGACAGCGTGACCGGCAGCGGCAGCACCGTCTCCGGCTGCGTGTCGCTCGTGTCCATCACGGAGTATTCGCAGTACGCGGGCGCGATCAGCGGCAGCAGCGCGGGCGCATTTGCAGACAACGTATTTGTCTCCGACACGCTGGCCGGGCTCGACGGCGCAAGCGCCGCCGGACAGGCGGAGCCTGTGGCGTATGAAGCGCTGCTGGAAAACGAGGCGCTGCCCGACGAATTCCAAACCTTTACCGTACAGTTTATCGCAAACGATACGGTACTCAAGACCGTCGCGGTCAAGTACGGCGATTCCCTGCCGGACAGCGTGTACCCGGACATCCCCGCCGTCGACGGACAGTACGGCGAGTGGGACGTGCAGACGCTTGAAAATATTCAGTTTGACACCACCGTGACCGCGCAGTACCACGCCAGCATCGACGCGCTCCCGAGCGATGCGCAGCGTGCCGACGGCCGGCCCGTCTTCCTGGCCGAGGGCGCGTATACAAGCGCCGACCGCCTGCAGGCGCAGCCGCAGGCCATCACGCCCGCCGCCTTCGGCGAGATCTCCGCCAGCATCCCGGAGGCCATCCGGAAATACTGCGAAAATATCGCGAACGGCCATGCGCCCGCCGCGCATGTGGCGCGCTCTGTCGTTGAGCAGTGGCAGCTCCGCCTGCCGGACGACGGCGCAGACACGCACATCATCCGCTTCCGTGCGCCCGATGGGCAGTCCGGCAAGCTGGATATCTATCTGGAAAACGAAAACGGCGTCTGGCAGAAAGTAAAGACGACCGAGATCGGCAGCTATCTGTCCTTCGAGGCCGCCGGGCAGACTGTGCAGCTTGCGGTGCTGTCCACGTTCCCCGTCTGGTGGGTGTGGATCGTACTGGCTGGGCTTGCGGCGCTGCTGGTGCTGCTGATCATCCATCTGATCCATAAGCTCGGCAAGGCCCGCCGCCGCCAGATGCAGGCGCTGCGCAAGGCCATGCAGGACGAGCAGAACGCGACCGACGCCGTCATCGGCGTGATCGACCCGGAGGCACAGGAGCCGCCCGCTTCGCCGGAGCAGCTGCAGAAGATGAAGAAAAAACGCCGCGTCTGGTGGATCATCGCGCTTGTGATCGTGATTTTGATCGCAGCCGGGATCTTCATCTACCGGGCCAGCCTCAAGAGCAGCGTCGACGCGCTCCTGCTGCTGAAAAACCTCTCCGGCCGGAAGGAGCTGGACATGACCGCGTCCGTGCAGATGGAGCTTGGTGACGAGACGCTGCGGACGGACGTGCGCCTGTTCCGCACGCAGGCGGATGGAAATGCCATTCTCTGCATCGAGGACAACGGCGTGGAGCTGTACTATTATGACGGCGCGATCTATCTCGAAAACGGCAGCGCCTACCGCACGAGCGGCCTGTTCCCGGACTATTCCACGCTCGGCGAACATCTGCTGGAGCTTTACAACGCGACCGACGTGACCTATGCCCGCGAGGGCGGCGAGGAGGTCTATTCCGTGACGGCCTACGGCAAGGACGCGGAGCAGGCGCTTTCCCTGCTGACGCCGACAATCGCGGATTCCCTCAGCGCCGTCGAAAGCATTGATCTGTGCATGCACGTCGAAGACGGCGAGATCCGCTCGATCGAGGCCTCCGGCAGCTGCCAGGCAGAAAACAGCGGCGGCCAGACGCAGCCGATGACCGTCTGGGCTGAGCTCACCGTCCAGCCGGACGCGGGAACAGCACATTCTGTCCCCACCGCTGTGACGGACGCGATCGCAAACGGCGGCTATCAGGGCAAGCTCGAGCTGACGGAGGATCTGCTGCGCGTGCTGTCCGCCGCCTCCGAGCTTGGCAGGCGCGACCCGCTCGCCGCCCGCATCAGGCTCAGCGCCAACTGCGGCCCCGTGATCTTCGATACGTCGCTGGATTACACCCGCACCGTAAAGGACGGAAAGACCGTCGGCTGCATCCGCGCGGGTGCGCTGGAGCTCTATTTCTCGGGAGGATCGGTTCTCTCGAAGGACGGGAGCTCCCCCGCCGCGAGCGAGCAGACGCTGGTCAAGTGCGCGGATCTGATCGATCTGGCCTACCGCGCCTGTCTGGAGGACAGCGCTGCGAGCGAGCAGACGGAAAACGGCTGGCGCTATACGCTCAGTCTCAGCGCCGAGCAGACGCAGCAGGCCGCCTGCGCCATCGCGCCGGAGGCGGAGAAGCTGGACGTGCAGTATCTGCCCGGCACGCTGGAGCTTGATGTGCAGGACGGCACGATCACGGCGCTGCGCGTCACGACCGGCGGCAGCGTGCAAATTGGCGTCGTCGACACGCAGGTGTCGATCTCGGCGCAGTTCGACTTCCGGACCGACCTGACCGCAGACGACTGCTCTGTCCCGGCTGCGGTGCTGGAAAAGCTGTAAAAGAAGCAAAAAACGCGCCCCGCATGGCTTTGCGGGGCGCGTTTTGTATCGGGACGAGCTTACGATGCCTGATCGAACTGGCTGTTGTAAAGCGCGGCGTAGAAGCCGTTCTGCTGCATGAGCGTTTCATGCGTGCCGCTCTCAATGACGTCGCCGTCCTTCATGACAAGGATAAGGTCGGCGTTTTTAATTGTCGACAGGCGGTGGGCAATGACGAAGCTTGTGCGGTTCTCCGTGAGCTTATCCATGGCGCGCTGGATCAGAAGCTCTGTGCGCGTATCGACGGAGCTGGTCGCCTCGTCCAGAATCAGCATGGGCGCGTTCTGGAGCATGGCGCGGGCGATGGTCAGCAGCTGCTTCTGGCCGGCGGAGATGCTGGTGCTCTCAGACAGGACGGTATCGAAGCCGTTCGGCAGCGAGCGGACGAATTTATCCAGCCCGCAGGCGCGGCAGACGCGGTTTAATTGCTCGTCCGTTACGTCCGGCAGATTGTAGACAAGATTCTCCCGGACGGTCCCCTCAAACAGCCACGTGTCCTGCAGAACCATGCCGAACAGCTTGTGCACATCCTCGCGCCGGATCTCCTGCGAGGGTACGCCGTCGATCCTGATGCAGCCGTCGGCGATCTCATAGAACCGCATGAGAAGGTTGACCATGGTGGTCTTGCCCGCGCCGGTCGGGCCGACGATGGCGACCTTCTGGCCGGGCGCGACATGGGCGGAAAAGTCCTTGATGATGATCTTATCCGGCGAATCCGGGTAGCTGAAGCGAACGTGCTCGAAGTCGACCTCGCCGCGCACGGGGCGCGGCAGCTCGGGCTTTTCCGTCTCATCCGGCATTTCCTCGCTGCCGAGGAAATCGAAGATACGGTGTGCGGAGGCGGAGGCCGTCTGCAGGTTCGTCATGCCCTGTGCGATCTGCGTCAGGGGTGAGGTAAACAGGCGCACGTACAGGATAAACGAGACGATCACGCCGATGTCGATGATGCCCTGGATCGCAAGGATCGAGCCCAGCACGCACACGGCGACATAGGACAGGTTGCCGATGACATTCATGAGCGGCTGCATAACGCCGGACAGGAACTGCGAGCGCCAGTTGGCGTCGTAGACCGCGTCATTCAGCGCGTCAAAGGCTTTGCCGACAGGCTCTGCCGCACGTGAAATGCGCACGACCTCGTGGCCGGAATACATTTCCTCGACATAGCCGTTCAGTTTGCCGAGGCTTTCCTGCCGGGCGGTAAAGTATTTCTGCGAACGGGACATGATGAGCACGACGAGCAGAAGTCCCACGAGCGTAATGCCCAGCGCGGCAAGCGCCAGCCGCCACTCCGTCACGAACATCATGATGAGGCAGCCCAAAAACTGCGTGGCGGCGGAGATGATCGTCGGCAGACTGTTGGTCAGCCCCTGCTGGAGCGTGGAGACATCGTTGGTGATGCGGCTTAAAATATCGCCTTGCGCGTGGAAATTGAAGTATTTCTGCGGCACGCGGTTGATCTTTTCCGACAGCTCCGCGCGCATGCGGTAGGACATTTTGAGCGTAACGCTCGCCATGATATAATGCTGGATGAAGCCAAACAGGGCGCTCAGACCGTAAATGACAGCAAGCAGAACGCCGACTCTGGCAACGGCAGCCAGATCGATGCCGCTGAACAGGCCATCGGACATGATGGTTGCGATCTTACCGACCTGATCCGGGCCGATGATCGTGAGCACAGCGCTGAGCGCCGCCAGCACGAGCGCCAGAAGCACGACGCCGAGGCTCTTGCGCATATACGCGCTCAGGTCGTTCAGAGCGCCTTTGAGGTCTGTTTTTTCCGTTGGACGCATATTGGGTCTCATTTGGATGCACCTCCTTTTTTGAGTTCTTCCTCGCTCAGCTGCGACATGGCGATCTCGCGATAGACCCCACAGGACGCCATCAGTTCGTCATGCGTACCGAGTCCCGCGATCTCGCCGCGGTCGAGCACGAGGATCTGATCGGCATTGCGGATGGTGCTGATGCGCTGGGCGACGATGATCTTCGTCGTGCCCGGCAGCTCCTTCGTAAGCCCCTCACGCAGCACCGCGTCGGTCTTATAGTCCAGCGCGGAGAACGAATCGTCGAAGATCAGAATTTCCGGCTTTCTTGCCAGCGCCCGCGCAATGGAAAGCCGCTGCTTCTGCCCGCCGGAAACGTTCCGGCCAAGCTGGGCGATCGGATGCGCGGCCTTTTCGGGATAGTTGTCCACGAATTCCGCTGCCTGCGACAGAGAAAGCGCGTCCTGCAGCGCCGCGTCCGTCTTCTCTGCCGCGCTCTGGCCGAAGAAGACATTGTCCTCGACCGTGCCGGAGAACAAAACCGCCTTCTGTGTCACATAGCCGAGCTTGTTGTAAAGCGCGTCGAACGTGTATTCGCGCACGTCCACGCCGTCTACAAGGACAGCGCCCGCCGTCGCGTCGTAAAAGCGCGGGATGAGCGAGGCCAGCGTCGTCTTGCCGCTGCCGGTCGCGCCGATGATGGCCAGCGTCTGGCCCTTGCCTGCCTTGAAGCTGATGTGCTCCAGCTCGTCTGCCGCCGCACCCGGATAGCGGAAGGAGACGTCGCGGAACTCGACCGTGCCGGTCTGCTCCCCTTTCGTCCTCGTGCCGGGGACGACGTGCGGCTTCGTGTCCAGCACCTCGTTGATGCGCTCCGCCGAGACCTGCGCCTGCGGCACAAGCATGAAGATCATCACAAGCATCATAAAGGACATCACCACATACGTCGCGTAGGTGCTGAACACCAGCACGTTCGTGAACATCGTCAGCCGTGCGGCGGCGTCCGTCAGTGCGATGGATTCGACCAGCGCTGCGCCGACCCAGTAGATGGCAAGGGCAAGCCCATTCATGCCAAACCCGAGCATTGGCTGGAGCAGGGCGAACAGCCGCTGGTTTTTCAGCTGCAGGTTCATCATATCGCGGCTGGGGCCGTCAAATTTCCGGTTCTGATAGTCCTCCGCGTCGAAGGCATGGACGACGTTGATGCCGGTCAGGTTTTCCCGCGCGACGCGGTTGATCTGGTCGGTCTTTTTCTGCACCTGCCGGAACCGGGGCAGACAGCTGGACATGATGAGCAGCACCACCGCGACGATCACCACGACGAAGCCGCCCGTCACCGCCGAGAGCGTCCAGCTCTTGCCAAGGATCTTGATCACGGCCCAGACGGCCATGATCGGAGCCTTCATGAGCATCTGCAGCCCCATCGCGACGATCATCTGGATCTGGGTAATGTCGTTGGTCGTTCTGGTGATCAGGCTGGGGACGGAAAAGGACTGCATTTCCTCGCTGCCCGCGTCCATAACATGGTGGAACAGGTCAGCGCGGACAGAAAAGCTGAAGCCGGAGGCTGTCTTTGCCGCGAGATATCCGCAGCCGACAGCCAATACGGCGCTTGCCAGCGTACACAGGAGCATTTCGCCGCCGACGGACAGGATATCCGCCGTGACACTGCCGGGGGTCTTGATGAGCGTGGTGAGCCGGGTCATGTAATCCGGCAGCTTCAGGTCAAAATAGACCTGCGCCACAACGAGAACTGCGCACAAAAGCGCCATCAGCGCTTCGCGTCTGCGCATGCGTTTGAGAAGTTTGATCATGGGTTCTGCATCTCCATTCCTTTGGGATTTTCCGTGCGGATCCGTTCGATATTACGCTCAAAGG
Source organism: uncultured Oscillospiraceae bacterium (assembly GCA_934668295.1). Taxonomy (GTDB): domain Bacteria; phylum Bacillota; class Clostridia; order Oscillospirales; family Oscillospiraceae; genus CAG-170. The sequence continues at coordinate 2,482 of CAKUND010000014.1, read as the reverse complement.
CCGCCACGCAGCGGCGGAAGTGTGCCAGATCTTCCGCGCTCAGGCCCTCGGTCAGCCTGTCGGCAAACGCCTTTTGCAGCCTGCGGCCCCGCGCAACGACAGGCTCTGCCTTTTCGGTCAGCACCAGCGCCGTCTTGCGCCGGTCGCCGGGAACAGGCTGCCGCAGCAGAAAGCCTTCGCCCACGAGCCGGTCGATGTGAAACGACACGATCGCGGGCTTCAGCCCGCGCATCCGGCAGATCGCGCCTGCCGTCTCGCAGCCGGAATTGTTGGCCAGAAACAGCAGAATATCCGCCGCCGCGGGCGGCAGGCCGGTCTCCGCGCACAGGGGCGAAAGCGCGGCATGATAGGCGTCAGAAAAGCGCGCAGCGTTGGCAAACATGGCAGACGCAGTCAGAAGGGGTTCCGGCATGGTTAAGACCTCCAATATCGAACTGTTCAATATTGAACTAAATCATACACAAAAAATATGAAAAGTCAAGGAACGAATTGTGAACATTCCTTGACTTTTCAAAAAGCGGGGCCCGGCAAATTCCCGCTGCCCTGCAGATCCCGAACGCGAGACGAAAAAGAAGGGGCCGCCGGAGGCAGCCCCTTCTATCGTTTTGCGAAAGTATTTCCTCAGAATGTCAGACTTCCCGATGTGATGCAGCGGCCGGATCCCCGGTCAAAGAGCATGATCTGGTCACCGGTGACGGACAGCGGGACCTCGCTGCCGATGGTAAACAGCGAGCTGCCGAAGATCACGCCCGTCAGCAGGAAGCCGCCGACGCGGACCTTAATGGTCGATTCCATGCCGGTGGGCATGGCGCCGTAAATTTCGCCGCGCAGATTGCTGTTGTCGGCGATATCAAGGAACTCGGGCCGGATGCCGAGCACAAGATCCTCGTTCGTGATCTCGGGCGCGTCCTGCAGCGAATCGTCCTCCTCGTCGACCTTGGCGATGTGATAGTGGAAGACCTCGTCCTTGTTGCCCTTTTCGACGTAGCCCTTTTCCTTCGCCTTTTCCCGGAGCGCGGCAGCCTTTTCGGCCTCAGCCCGGTCGCGGTCTGCAAACCACGCGGCAAGCTCGACCGGCTTTTTCGGGCAGAACGACGCCTGTACGCCACCAAGCATGGTCATGGAGATGGAGCCGTCGGCGGCCTGTTTGCCCTTGACCTCGACAAAGTTGATGGACGGGTTGCCGACGAAGTCTGCAACAAACAGGTTTGCCGGGTGATGGTACACATCCAGCGGCGCTTCATACTGCTGCAGGACGCCGTTGTTGATCAGGCAGATCTGGGTCGCAAGCGTCATGGCCTCCATCTGGTCGTGCGTGACGTAGACAAAGGTGGAGCCCGTCTCGACATGCAGGCGCTGCAGCTCATAGCGCATCTCCAGACGCAGCTTCGCGTCGAGGTTGGACAGCGGCTCGTCCATGAACAGCACCGTGGGCTCCGGCGCAAGCGTTCTGGCGATGGCGACACGCTGCTGCTGGCCGCCGGAGAGCTCTGCCGGATACCGATCCATGAACATGCCGATCTTGACGATGCGGCTGACACGGCGGACGGTCAGGTCGATCTCCTCCTTCGTCAGCTTGCGCGTCTGCATGACGGGTTCCCCGTCTTTGCAGTACCGGAATTCCGCGTCCAGCGTGCAGCCGGCGGTCTGCGCGGTCTTGTGCGCAGCCTCGGCCTTTGCCTCGAGCGCAGCGATCACGGCGTGGCAGTCCTGTTTGGCCTCCAGATGATAGTCAAACAGCTTTTTTGCCGTATACTGCGAGAGCGTGAACGCGTCGATCAGCTTCAGAACGGCCTTCTTTTCCTCGAGCTTGCCGTCCTTGTCGCGGCACTCGTCGAGCACGGAGACGACCTCGGCCGGCGTTTTCAGAATTTCTGCCAGCCGCGCGGCGTTTTTGGCCTCAAAGTCGATCTTCGCCATCGGCTCTTTGATGTTGGACAGGCCAAAGGAGATATTTTCATAGACCGTCATGTTGGGCCAGAGCGCATAGTTCTGGAACAGGAAGCCGACCCTGCGCTTGTTGGCCGGGACATTGATGCCGAGGTCGCTGTCAAAGACGACGGTGTCGCCGATGGTGATGCGGCCGCTCGTCGGCGTTTCCAGACCCGCGATCATGCGCAGCGTCGTGGTCTTGCCGCAGCCGGACGGGCCGAGCAGCGTCACGAACGCATTGTCCGCGATCACGAGGTTCAGATCCTCGACGGCATAGAATTTGCCCCAGCGCTTGGTGATATGTTCAAGTTTGATTTCAGGCATGGCTTTATCCTCCGATTCCTTTGTCGAGGCTTGCGCCCGTGATTTTGTTGACGAGGGTGTTGCAGACCAGAATGGTCACGATCAGGATCAGGTTGATGCCGCTGGAGAACGCGTAGAGGCCCATCTCGTCGAAGTAGTCCAGCGTCGTCGAGAGGATGAAGCCCTGCACGCACAGCAGCATGAACAGCGACAGCTCACGCAGGCACGTCATGAACGGCAGCAGGAA
>CAKUND010000013.1 GCA_934668295.1 uncultured Oscillospiraceae bacterium | reverse complement strand
GCCTCCGCCAGCAGCTTCACGCCGTCGGCGGCGAATTCGCCGGATTTTTCGCGGTAGGCGCGCGAGGTGAGCAGCTTTTTCGTGTGCGTCAGAAGCGGGTTCCGGCGGCTTGTGATTGTTTCCTCCATCACGGATTCACCCTCGCGAGCCGGTCGTTCTCGCCGAGCAGGACAAGCGTGATATGCTCGTTCAGCGGGCGGTTCGCGTCCAGCGTGACGTGTACCTTTCCGTTTTCCCGCACGGCGATGACATTCACGCCGTATTTTGCGCGGATATCCAGCTCCCGGATGCTCTTGCCGCACCATTCGGGCGGCGTCTGCAGCTCGGCGATGCCGCAGTCCGGCGAAAGCTCGATAAAGTCCAGAATGCTCGACGAGGTCAGGGACTGCGCCAGCTTGATGCCGGACTCACGCTCTGGTACGACGACATGATCTGCGCCGATCTTTTCCAGCGCGCGGCGCTGCGTCTCATCCGTCGCCTTGCAGACGACAGTCTGAACGCCGAGCTCCTTCAGGTTCAGCGTCGCTACGACGCTCGTGGCCAGATCGCCGCCGATGGCAACGACGGCGCAGTCGTAATTCCGCACGCCAAGCGCGCGCAGCGCGTCCTCATCCCGCGCGTCGCACACGGCGGCGCAGGTGACTTTGCTTTCCATCCTCTGCACGAGCTCCGGGTGCAGATCGATGGCGAGCACCTCGCTGCCGAGCTCATACAACCGCTGCGCGACCGCGCTGCCGAAGCGTCCAAGTCCAATTACAATATATGTTTTTTTCATGGTATTACTCTCCTATTCAGCCGATCATGATTTTTGTTTCCGCGTAGCTGACGCGTTCCTCGGCACGGTCGGCGGCCAGGAAGCCGACGCTGATGGTCATGATCCCGAGCCGGCCGAAAAACATGAAAATGATCAGAACGATCTGCGACGCGGCGCACAAGGTGCTGGTAATGCCGGTCGTCAGGCCGACAGTGCACAGGGCGGAGATCGTCTCGTACAGGGCATTTTCCAGACTCACATGATCTGCGATGCTCAGAAACGCCGCGCCGAGGCCGGACAGCAGCAGCACCAGAATGAACAGCGCGGACGCGTTCGCGACGGCCTGCTGCGGGATCCGGCGCTTCATGATCTGCACGCTTGTCCTGCCGCGCGCGGTCGACCACGCGGCAAGCAGGATCACGCCGACCGTCACGGTCTTCACGCCGCCCGCCGTTGAGCCGGACGAGCCGCCGATCAGCATCAGGAAATCCGCCGCGGCCTTTGACACGTCTGACAGCGCGTTCTGGTCGAAGGTCGCGAAGCCCGCCGTGCGGAGCGTGACCGACTGGAACAGCGCGGCCATCAGCTTCTGCGGCGGGGCCAGACCGCCGAGCGTGCCGGGATTGTTCCATTCGAGCGCGGCAAAAATTCCCGCGCCGCCGAAAATCAGGACTGTTGTGATGAGGATGACCAGCCGCGTATAGACGCTCATGCGGGAAAAGCGGCGATTGTGACGGATGTCGCCCCAGACGGCAAAGCCGAGGCCGCCGATGATGATGAGCGCCATGATGGTGAAATTTACGACCGGGTCTGTCACATAGCGGCAGAGGCTTCCGCCTGCGTCAACGTCGCCCAGCACATCGAAGCCCGCGTTGCAGAACGCGGAGACAGAATGGAACACGCCGTACCATAGAGCCCTTCCGAAGCCGAACTCCGGCAGGAAGCGGAAAAACAGGATGAGTGCGCCCGCGCCCTCAACTGCGGCTGTGCCGCGCAGGATATTGCGCACAAGGCTCACGATGCCGCTGTAGCTGTCGCTGCCGAGAGCCTGCGCCAGAACCATACGCTCCCGCAAACCGATCTTGCGGCGGAGCGCGAAGAAAAACAGACACGCGATGGTCATAAAGCCAAGGCCGCCGATCTGAATGAGCAGCAGAATGACGACCTGACCGAACATGGCCCAGTGCGTCCCGGTGTCGACACGGATGAGGCCGGTCACGCAGGTCGCAGAGGTCGCGGTGAACAGGCTCGTCAGAAACGGCGTCGCCTCACCGGAGCGTGACGCGGCAGGCAGGCACAGAAGGCCCGTGCCAAGCAGGATGATAAAGAGGAAAACCAACACGATCAGCCGTCCCGGGCGCATGGTGCGGAACGGCCTTCCGAGCCGGCGGAAAAATGATAGAAGCATAGCAGAAAGCCGTCTCCTCTCTGGAATACACTATATTATAATCAGATGGCGCACCGCCGTCAAGAAAAACTGCCTGTCAGACTTGTTTCTGCCGAAAAATCATGATAAACTTAGTACATAAAGAGAAACGAGGTAGCCAAATATGCGTATTTTCCGCCTGCTCGCCTGTCTTTACCTGCTGGCGCTGCTCTGTGCCTGTGCCGCACCGGAAGCAGCCCTGCCCGAGCCCCCCGCCGCAGCGGAGCAGGCTCTGGAAACGCCGCCCGCGCCTGTCATACAGCCGGAAGATGATATTGCCGCAGAGGATCCGGAGCCGGAATATGCGCTGCTGCCGTTGGAGCCGGTCTGGCTGCTGGGACGGATGACAGAGCTTTATCAGGCGGATGGGACAGAATGGGCCGCGCTGACGGATGTTCTGGAAGCGGCAGAGCCCTTAAACGCCGATACGGAGCTTCTGACCGGACTGGAGACAGTTCGTTTTCAGTCACAGGCGTATGTTCCGCTGGAGGACGCCGTGCAGCAGCTCGGGCTGGAATGGGGCGAGGCACCGGACGGGCTGCGATATCTGGCAAAGCGGCAGACGATCGGTCAGATCCCGGAGGGCTGGAACGTACCGGTTCTCATGTACCACGCTGTTGGAGACGAGATCTGGGGCTATTCCGATCTGTTTGTCAGCGAAGCCGGCATGGAGGAGCAGCTGCAGTATCTGCAGGACAATGGGTATGAGCCGATCTGGTTTTCGGATCTGACGCATATCGAAGACTATGAGAAGCCGGTCATTCTGACCTTTGACGACGGATATGACGACAATTATACGGTGCTTTATCCCCTGCTGGAAAAATACCAGACCAAGGCGACCATCTTCGTGATTGGCAACGCCATGGGAAACACACACAAAATGACGCAGGAGCAGGTATATGAGCTGGCAGCCTCCGGCCTTGTCAGCATCCAGAGCCATACCTACACGCACGGAAATCTCAGCGCCATGGACGAAGCTGCGCTCCGGGAGGAAATGGAGCGCTCCAACGCCGCGCTGGCCGCCGCGACGGGGCAGATCCCGTATGTGCTGTGCTACCCGGAGGGCAAATACAGCCATCTGACGATGGATGTGGCAAAGGAGTATTACGCGTTTGCACTGCGCATGGACGGCTGGACTTATCAGACCGGTATGGATCCTTATCAGGTGCCGCGCAGCTTCGTCTCCCACCGCATCACGCTGCCGGATTATCTGTGGTTCGTTTCACCGTCCGGGAAGGTCTCCTGAAATCGAGCCGTTCTCCCGCACCGCTGTATCGCCCTGCGCACGGAGCTTGAATCGGATGCCGAAAGCCCGCCCCCTGCCGCGTTCTGTGCGGCAGGGGGCGGGTTTGGTGCAGATATCTTTGTCAGTCTGCCGAGGTGCTGATGTCGGCAGGATTAAAGCTCAGCATCACATCGTCCTGTCCGTCCACGGTTTTGGAATATTGGATGCCGTTTTGGATGTCTTCCAGAATGCTTTCATACAGGGCGATCGTCTCGTCGATCTTCTCCTGTGTCCAGATGAAGCTGCCGTCGCTGTTGGTCCATGCTTCTTCGCCGAGCAGGCTCTGCAGCTGCACCTTTTCGTTGTCGAGCCACGCCTTGTATTCGTCATAGGTCCACCATTCGACGTCCGGCGTCGGGAAGCGCGCTTCAAATTCCGCGTTTGTCAGCGGCTCAAAGGTCTTGCCGTCGTCGAAGCTGTAATACGTTTTGCCGTCCGTCGGGTCGACGTAAGACATGAGCGTGTTTTCCGTGTACTCGATCTCCATGGCGTTCATATGGCGGCCGGCCAGCTCACGGAACTGCTGCTTTGTGACAATGGCCGCCTCTGAAATGCCGCCGCTGCTGTCCCGTATGACATGCAGATAAATGCCGTCCTTGGCTTCCTCGTCCATGTAAATGCCGCCGTTGTCGTCGAAAACCATGGCGATGGGCTGCTCCTGATAGTACCACAGGTTTTTCTGTCTGCGAATGCCGGCAGCGACATATTCCGCGCTCGGCTCCAGCGGTTCGCCGGTTTCAACGGCCACGGAGCCGCCGGATCCGGCTGCGCTGTTTTGTTCCACAACTGCGCCTGCTGAGTTGAAGCTCACAGATCAAAAAGGACGCGCTGTAAGGCGCGTCCTTTGGCGGTTATGGGGTTCTGGTACAGACCTCGCGGATCTTTGCCTGGAGGGCTTTGAGGTCTGAGAAGGTGTCCGGGCGTCTGGTTTCGTCACGCAGGAGGGCGGACGGGTGGTAAAGCGCGGTAAAGAGAATGCCGCCCTTTTCGGTGAACTGTCCGTGCTCGCGGGAGATCTTGAAATCCGGACGGATGAGGCGCATGGCCGCGATACGGCCGAGGCAGACGATGATCTTCGGCTGGATCAGCTTTGTCTGCGCGCGCAGAAAGCCGATGCACGCGTCCTGCTCGGTCTGCATCGGATCGCGGTTTTTCGGCGGGCGGCACTTGACGATGTTCGTGATATAGCAGTTTTCCCGACTCAGATCGATGATCGAGAGCATTTCGTCGAGAAATTTTCCCGCCGCGCCAACGAACGGCTCACCCTGCAGATCCTCATTTTCGCCCGGCCCCTCGCCGACGAACAGCACCTCCGCGTCCTGCGGGCCGACGCCGAAAACGACGTTGTGCCGCGTCTGCGACAGCGGGCAGCTGGTGCATGACAGGCAGGCAGTCTGAAGCGATTCCCAGTTCAGCATGCGATGCGCCCTCCTTTACTTTCGTTCCAGCTCGTCAAACGGCAGATCGTAGCCCTCGCGGAAGCGGCGGCGGCGATCCTCCAGCGCGCGGCGGCGCTGCTCCATGCGCATACGGCGATAACGGCGCTTGCGCAGCTGATAGAGCAGGATCAGCACCAGAATCACGCCGATGGCGGCAAAGATCGCGATCACGACCCACTTCCACCAGTTTTTCTGGATATACGCGCCCGTGCCGGCAGCAGCGGTGGAGATCTCGGAGCGCGCTACGTCGGTGATGGCGAGCAGCTTTGTCTGGCCGAGGACTTCCCCGGCATAGGCGACGGTAGCGGAGCCAAGCACGTCGCCCTCGCGGACAGGCGCGTCGACGCTGTCACTGTTGAGCTGGATATCCGTGACCAGCTGGGCAGGGTCGTAATCGTTTGGAAGCAGGACCTTGATCTCGTCCTGCGGCGCAACGGCGACGGCCTCCGCACCGGCGGAATTGTTGATCTTCACCTGATCGACGGGGTACAGGGGCGACATGAGCGTTAAGTACGAGTAGTTGTCAAAGCCGTAGTCGAACAGGCTTGCGCATTCGGTGAAGCTCTCCATGAGCAGGTCGCCGCTTTCCAGGACCGTCGTCTTCGCGCCGCAGACGATGCCGAGAAGATCCAGTCCGTCACCTGTCGCCTCGGAAATGACGCAGCGGCCGGCCTGACTGGTATAACCGGTCTTGATGCCGTGTGCGCGCGGATAATAGAGCGCGTTGGACATGGAGCGGTAGATCAGCATGTTCGTCGTTTTGAGCTTGGGGATGTTCTGCCGCATATTATCGTCGGGCAGCTGATATTCGTAGGTGTCAACGATCTGGCGGAAGTTTTCGCTCTTGAGTGCAGCCTGCGTAATAATGGACAGGTCGCGCGCGGTGGTATAGTGGCTCTCGTCGTGCAGGCCGTGGGGATTGTTGAAGTGGGTGTTGAGGCAGCCGAGCTCATAGGCGCGCTGGTTCATCATACGGACAAAATCAGCCACGGAGCCCGCAATATGCTCGGCGATGACGTTGCAGGCATCGTTTCCGGAGACGACCATCATGCAGTACAGCAGGTTCTCGAGCGTCATCTGCTCGCCGATCTGAAGCCCCGCTACGCTCGAATCCGCGTCCAGATCGTCGAGCGCGGCGGGCGAAACGGTCACAACATCGGACAGGTTGCCGTTTTCCAGTGCGATCAGGCACGTCATGATCTTGGTGAGGCTGGCAGGATAGATGCGCTCGTCCGCATCCTGTTCATAGACGACGCGTCCGGTGTTGAGGTCGATGAGAAGCGCGGATTTGGCCGCAACGGAAAAGCTTGCCCGCGAGGAGAGCAGCTGATCCTCCGGGACGCTGTCGTCCTCTGCGGCAGCGGTATCCCCGGCGGCCTGTGCTTCATCCTGACCGGGCGCTGCTTCTGCGGCGGCAGAAAAAACCGGAAGCGCCAAAAGCTGAAGCAGCATCAGCACGGCGAAAAGCAGAGAAAGGAACTTCGTTTTTTTCATTTTTATCTCCATTTTATTCTGTTCGGATTGTACAGAATCAAAAAAATATGGTATACTGATAGCGCTGAGCGTATTATATAACAGATTAGCACGGTATGTCAAATGGAGGCAGCTGTATGCAGAAAAAGCGCGTTTGTCCGGCGCTGGTTTTATGGAGTGGAGCGGTGCTTCTGTTCGTGTGCGCGTTCTTTCTCGGGCGCGCGACGCTGCGCGGGCCGGTACTCGAGACACAGCGTGCTTCGTCCGGCGCTGCGGCGCAGAGCGACTGGATCAGCAGAGCTGAGGAAACGGCGGCCTCCGCCGCCGCGGGAAGCAGCCGCGTCTGTCTGAATACCGCAACGCCGGATGAGCTGCTGGCGCTTCCGGGCGTGGGAGAAAAGACGGCGGAGCGGATCCTGGCGTACCGGGACACGTACGGAAAATTTGTCACGGTCGAGCAGCTTCTGGATGTCGAGGGGATCGGCGAAGGACTTCTTGAAAAGCTCCGTCCGTATGTTTATGTGGAGGAAATCGAATGAAAATTCTGGTCGTGGATGACGAAAAGCTGCTCGTCAAGGGCATAAAATTCAATCTGGAAAACGACGGCTATGAGGTCGTGACTGGCTGCGACGGCATGGAGGCCGTGGAGCTGGCAGCGAGCGAAACACCGGATCTGATCGTGCTCGATCTGATGATGCCCCGGCTCGACGGGCTGGAGGCCTGCACGAAGATCCGGGAGTTTTCTCAGGTCCCAATTATTATGTTAACCGCAAAATCCGAGGACATGGACAAGCTGCTGGGCTTTGAGCACGGCGCGGACGACTATCTCACGAAGCCGTTCAACATTCTTGAGCTCAAGGCGCGCATCCGGGCGCTTCTGCGGCGGGCCGGTACGGCGAAAAAGCAGACGCCGGAGCAGACGCTCGTCTGCGGACACATCACGCTTGACCGCAGCAGCCGCAGCGCGTTCCGCGAGGACGTTCCGGTCGATCTGACGGCGAAGGAATTCGATCTTATGGAGCTTCTGATGCGCAACCCCAACCGCGTGTATTCGCGCGAGACGCTGCTCGACGCGATCTGGGGCTATGACGTCAGCAGCGAGATCCGCACGGTGGACGTGCATATCCGGCGTCTGCGCGAAAAGCTCGAAAAAAATCCTGCCCAGCCGGAGCATATTCTGACCAAGTGGGGAGTTGGCTACTATTTCAAGTACTGAACGGCGCAGACGGCTCATGCCGTCAAGCTCGCAGATCCGCAACGCTCTGGCGTATATGGCCGTTACGGTTCTCGTGCTCGTGTTTTTGAATATTTATTCCGCCTCCGCCTCACGCAATCTGATGTTCAAGGCAAAATGCTCGTCCGCGCAGGACAAGCTGAAGGTCGTCACGTCCTCGTTTTCCGGTGTGGACGCCTTGACGCAGGAGACGGCGGAACAGATCATCGCCGTCATCGGCGATATGAACGTCACGAGGCTGATCGTGACCGACGCGGCAGGCCAGGCGCTCTATGATTCCGTGCCCAGTCAGAACGCGGAGGGAAAATTTGTCCTGTTTGAGCCGGTCGTGCAGGCGCTGAGGTGCAATGACTTCTTTCACTGTGTGTATGAAAACAGCACGCTCAAAAGCTATGCCGCGTCGCCGGTTCTGGTGCATGATACGGTCGTGGGCTGCGTATATCTGATGGAGTACGACGCCTCGCAGGGCGGCATTATCGCGAGTCTCGAGCGCACGATCCTCCGCGGGTCGCTGGTGCTGATCGGGATCATCTTCCTGTGCGCGGTCGTCTTTACCGTGACCGGCTCGAGCCGCATGCGGCGGATCATGACCTCCATGCGTCTTGTGCGCGAGGGCGAATACAGCCACAAGATCCAGATGCGCGGCTCGGACGAATACGCGACGCTGGCGGCAGAGTTCAACAAGCTCACCGACAAGCTCCAGCAGACGGAGATCACCGAGCGGCAGTTTGTTTCCGACGCCTCGCACGAGCTCAAGACGCCGCTGGCGTCCATCAAGCTGCTGTCCGACTCTATCCTGCAAAACGAGATGGATGCGGACACGATGCGGGAATTTGTCGCCGACATCGGCGCGGAATCCGACCGGCTGACGCGCATGGCGCAGAAGCTGCTCACGCTCAGCCGGGCCTCTGCGGATGAGACGGAGGGCGGCGAGCACGAGGTCGTCGACGTCGGGCAGACGCTCTCGCGCGTGTTCCGCATGCTTGTGCCGCTGGCCGACCGACAGTCGGTCAAGCTGACGGCCAGCGTGGAAAAGGGCTGCACGATCTTGTCGTTTGAGGACGACGCATATCAAATCCTGTTCAATCTTGTGGAAAACGGCATCAAATATAACCGCGAAAACGGCAGCGTTCATGTGCGGGTGCGGCACGACGAAGATACTGTCGTCATTGATGTGGAGGACACGGGCAGCGGTATCCCTGAAAACGCGCTGGACTCCGTTTTCAACCGCTTCTACCGCGTCGATAAGGCCCGCAGCCGGCAGGCCGGCGGCGCGGGACTTGGCCTTTCCATCGTGCATGAGATGGTCGGCCGGAATTTCGGCACGATCACAGTCCGCTCCACGGTCGGCGAGGGTTCGTGCTTTACGGTCACGTTCCCGAGCTTCGGCTCTGGAGAGGAGGAGGATCCGGATGCGTAAAAAAATGCGGCTGACCGCTGTGCTGCTGGCGGTGTGCATGCTCTGCGGCTGTGCCGCGTCGGTCTATATCCGGGGGCCGGAGGAGCTGCATCTGCAGTTTTATTACTGTGCCCGCGAGAATGCGGACGCAGGGACGGGTGCACTGGTTCCCTGCCCGGTCTCGGTTCCGGACACAAGTCCCGCCGCTGTCCTGCAGCAGTACCTGACCGCGCCTGCAGAAGCCGGCTGTGCGCTTCCGGATGGGCTCAGCGGCAGCTGCTCGTTCGATTCCTGCGAGGACGGCACACTGACGCTGCTTCTGGACGAAAATGCGCCGGAGGGACTTCCGGCGTCTCTTGCGGCAGCCTGTCTGACGCTGACGATGACGCAGCTGGACAGTGTGGAGCGTGTGCGGCTTGTGCGCACGCTCCGGCAGACGGGAACCACCTATACGGCAGATCAGTTTTTGCTGTACGATACATCCGCCGACCAGCCGGAATATGTCGTGCGCCTGTATTATCCGGACAAGGACGGGCTGCTCACCGCGCGCGAGGCCGTCGTCCGCACCGCCGACGCAGACCAGCTCCCGCTGCTTGCGCTGCAGGCGCTCGTGAGCCGGGAGGTGCCTGTGAATCTGACGCGAGCTGTGCCCTACCGGACGCAGGTGCTCGATCTTTCCGTTACAAACGGCTCGGCCAGCGTGGTGCTGTCCGGTGATTTCATGAGCTGTGATACCTCGGCGCGGCAGGCAGCGAACGCTGTGCGCGCCATCGCCGCCACGCTCTGCGCACTGGACAGCATCACCGCCGTGCAGCTGTCCGTCATCGGCGAGACCGGCCTGACCTATTATGATATCTCCCAGCCCATCGCCCCGCAGGCGGATTGGTATGCGGAATAGAGTAAAGAATGCCGCACGTTTGTGCAAGACCCCCGTCCGGGTGGACGGGGGTCTTTGTATATTTAGATTGGCAAGTAATCGTTGATGATGACCGGCGCGTTCAGGCGCGGGGCGAAGGACGCGCTCAGGAGGAACAGGCGGCAGGTATCCTGCAGGTTGAGTACAACGAAATCCGTTTTGGTACGCAGGACGCCGATGCGTGTGACGCGGCCCTCCGCGTCATAGGAGACTGCGACGGCGCAGCCTTCGTTCAAATCGTCGGTCAGGGTGATCTTTCCGGTGTCCGTGTTGACGGCCCACGACGTCCCGATCTCGTCTCCCCTGTTATCCCGGCCAAATCGCCTTGTGTGCAGATTATCCCAGCGTGTTTCGCCGTCCCACGGCGCGATCCGGTAGCCCTCATAGGCCTCGCCCGTCCAGCCGGACGTGCCAGGCAGATAATAGAGCGTCCAGTCCGATGGGAACGAGCGGTTGGCGTTCAGCTTCCCGACAAGCTGGGGCGCTGCGCCGAGGAAATACGCGCCGAGCGTACCGCTTCCATAATAGGAATATCCACAGAACGCCTCTTTCCCGATCTTCGTGATCGAATCCCCAATCACAACGGTTTTGATCTCACTCAGATACGCGCTCCACGGGCGGGGATCGGATTCGCCCCACTCGAATACATAATCGCTCATTGCGCCGCTGCCGGAGATGGTCAGCGTGCCGGTGCTGCTGTCAAATGACCAGCAGGCGGACGGGCCGCACTTCCCGCTCGTCCCCGCCGCCGACGCGCCGATGCACAGCGCAAGCAGCAAAAGTGCTGCGCTCAGCAGCCGCGCGAGCTGCTTTTTCATTCCAATTCCACCGTTTTTTGTTTTCCTTCATTATATCGTGCTGTCCCGGGAAAATCAACCGCAGCAAAGGCCTCCTTGAAGGGCAATGTTATGAGGTTAAGGCCATAGACTGTTCGTTTTACGCGAAAACCGTTGAAATGCAAACGCAGTTGGTAGGGGCGGGGCGACGGTTTAACCGGGAATTGATTTGGATTTAAGATTTTCAGAGAAATATCACAAAGATTTAACGTAAGTCTGGACGCGCATTTGACATTGCCTTTCTATATTTAGTTGCAGATGAAATGAAATTGGAAAGGGATGTGTGTGGATATGACGATTTTTAACTTTTTAACATTGCTCGGCTCGCTGAGTCTGTTCCTGTTCGGCATGAGCGTGATGGGAACAGCGCTGGAAAAGCGGGCGGGCGGGTCTTTGAAGGCCATTCTGGCGAAGCTTACGAATGGGAAATTCTCCGGGCTTCTGACCGGTCTTGCCGTCACGGCAGTCATTCAATCTTCCTCGGCTACGACGGTCATGGTCGTGGGCTTTGTCAACTCCGGGCTTCTGAGCCTGAAGCAGTCGATCCCCGTCATTATGGGCGCGAACATCGGCACGACTGTAACGGCGTGGCTGCTGTCGCTGTCCGGCATCAGCGGGGACAGTTTGTTCGTACAGCTTCTGAAGCCGTCGTCGTTCACGCCCGTGCTGGCTGTGATCGGCATTGTTCTGTATCTGACCGCGAAGGGCAAGAAAAAGGACACGGGTCTGATCCTGCTGGGCTTTGCGACGCTGATGTTCGGCATGGAATCGCTGTCCGGCTCCGTCTCCGGGCTGCGGAACGACCCGAACTTCACGAAATTCTTCCTGATGTTCTCGAACCCGGTTCTGGGCGTTCTGGCAGGCGCGATCCTGACGGGCATTGTGCAGTCGTCGTCCGCGTCGGTCGGTATTCTGCAGGCGCTGTCCTCGACCGGGGCTGTCAGCTACGGCGCGGCAATCCCTATCATCATGGGTCAGAATATCGGCACGTGCGTGACCGCGATGCTGTCCTCCGTCGGCACGAACAAGAACGCGCGGCGCGCGGCCGTCGTGCACCTGAGCTTCAATATCATCGGCACGGTCGTATGGCTGACGCTGTTTGAGGCGGCGAACGCGATCTTCCGCTTTGCCTTTGTTTCCACCGCCATTGATACGTTTCATATCGCACTCATTCACTCGATCTTCAATCTGGCCTGTACGCTGATGCTGCTGCCGTGCTGCGGACTGCTGGAAAAGCTGTCGTATAAGGTCATCCCGGAGGGACAGCACGCAGACGCGACGACGGAGCTCGACGAGCGCCTGTTTGCGACGCCTGCCATCGCCCTTGTCAAGAGTGAGGAGCTGGCAAAGTGCATGGCGGCGGACTCCGAGCTGGCGCTGCACGAGAGCTTACAGGCTGTGCTCGGCTTCACGCCGGAGCTGGCCGCCTCCGTCCGGCAGCGGGAGGACGATACCGACCGCTATGAGGACACGCTGGGCACGTTCCTCGTGCATCTGGCTACGCAGCCGATGAGCGAGCAGGACAGCGTGGAATCGTCGAAGCTGCTGCACCTGATCGGCGATTTTGAGCGCATTGCGGATCACGCTGTCAACATCATCGAATCGGCGGAGGAGCTGAAGGAAAAGGGCGTTTCGTTCACAGATTCCGCGAAAAAGGAGCTGCAGACGATGCTGAACGCCGTGGGCGAGATCGTCGATCTCACGAGCCGGGCGTTTTTGCAGGACGATCTGACGCTTGCGCGGCAGGTCGAGCCGCTGGAGCAGGTCATCGACAAGCTGAAAGACGAGCTGCGCACAAATCACATTGCCCGGCTCCAGCGCGGCGAATGCTCGCTGGCCGCAGGCTTCGTGCTGTCTGATCTGCTGACGAATCTGGAGCGTGTGGCGGATCATTGCTCGAACATCGCAGGCTGCCTGCTCGACATGAAGAACGAGCGCATCGACCTGCACAAGTACCTCGGCGACGTCAAATCCGGCAGCAACGAGTTCCTGATGCAGTACAACACGTTTGAGGAAAAATATAAGCTGGCGTAACGCGCCGGATACAGAATCGCCGCGCGGCAGAGATCTGCCGCGCGGCGATTTGTCATGTCTTTCGTTTTTTGCCTGCTCCCGCCGCGATCAGCAGAAGACCTGCCGCGGCAAGGACGGGGACGGGCCACCAGAGTGTGCCGGTCTGCGGGAGCGTCGGCTCTGTGGGCGGCTCGGACGGCGGGTTCACAGGCAGCTCTACCGGCGTATTGGTTACGACAAAGGTTCCTGCCTCCTGCGAGACGGAGACGGTATAGCCCTCCGGCGTCAGCTCCACGACGCGCCAGTCGATGATCAGGCCGTTTTTGTCGTACCTCGGAAGCTCATCCCAGGTATACCGCCAGCTGCTGCGCTCGCTGAGGGTCACGGTATCCCAGATCTCACCGTTTTTCAGCAGCTGGATCGTGATCGTCTCCGGGCGCTCGCATGTCTGTCCCTCGTCGTTCCAGACCTTCAGGACCTTGCGCTTTTCCGTGTCGTCTGGGGGCGGCGCGGGAATGGGCGTGCTTGTAAATTTGGGCGAGGCGGTCACATCATACTGCCAAGTATCAGTCGTCTCGTCCAGATTCGGCAGGCAGATGAGGAACGGCTCTGTGTTATACACACTGCTCCCGTCGGAAAACGGCTGGCCGGTCACGAGATACAGGCCCGGCAGGAGCGTCTTCTCTTCCGTCGGGAAGGTCAGCTCGCCGTTTTGGTCGGTCACGCTGCTGTCCAAAGGCGTCAGCCGGTCGCGCTGGGCATAGGCGGCCAGCGTCTCCGCAAGCGCGCGCCACGCAGCGCTGTCCAGCCCGCCGAGTCTGACGGGATATTGCGTAAAATCGCCGGTCAGCGTAAGCTCTGCATACGCGTCGATATCCGCTACGCGGTAAAGCGCGAACGGCGCGCCGGAGACAGGCGTTCCATCCTGCTGATAACGGATCGTGAGGCTGACGGGATGTGCGGTATCGATAGCTGCGGCGGCCAGCGACGGAACAGGCAATGTAAGAATCAAAATCAGCGCGAATAACACGGCTGACAGCTTTTTCAGCTTCCGCATAAGCGTTTCCTCCCTTGCAGCGGAGTTCTATCTCTGAACCTATAGTATAGCCAGAAGATTTCGCGCAGTCAAGGAGGGATCATTTCAGTTCTGCGGCAAATGTTAACTAATTGGCTATACAACTGTTCATTTATTAGATTTTTCACCGCAGAATCGATCCTGTACAAACATATTTTCACATTAACAAGAGATTGCAGCAGATATCCACAGGTAACTTCCAGTACACAACGTCGTCATTGTCGGAAATTGGAACGCGCCTCCGCCCCCGACCTGCGCAGTGCGCGGCGACGATGTGTCATATGGACACCATGGATCAATTCCCAAGTTGGCGGCACAAACCTGTGACCCAGCGAAGCGGTCACAGGTTTGAAGCGAGGATCAGCGGAGCAAGTGAGAGATGACTTTTTATGCAGAGCATAAAAAGTCGTCGCGAACTTGCGCAGTTCGCGACGAGCTGGTGCCGGTGGCCGGACTCGAACCGGCACGCCATCGCTGGCGGTGGATTTTGAGTCCACTACGTCTACCAATTCCATCACACCGGCGTTGCTGTTTATTATACAGCATGGCGCGCGGAAATTCAAGAAAAAACTTCCGGGATCCCGTTATTCTTCTGCTTTCATCTGCTCGTTGAGGTGTTTGCATAGAAGCGCGAGGGACGCAGCCATGTTTTCGTTCTGGACAAGGATGTGGTCGGGCACGTTCAGGTGCTTGGGGGCAAAGTTCCAAATAGCGAGAATGCCATTGCTGATGAGCAGATCACAGACGTTCTGGGCCTGCTCGGCCGGGACGGTGATGATGCCGATCTTGATCTGGTCGCGGCGGCAGACCTCGCCGAGACGCGACAGGTGCATGATGGGCTTGCCGCTCTTGGACGTGCCGATGATGGCGTCGTTTTCATCGAATGCCGCGACAATATTAAGGCCGTATTCCGCGAAGCCGGAGTAGCCCAGAAGCGCACGGCCAAGCTTGCCCGCGCCGATGAGAACGGCGTCATTTGTGTTGCCGTAGCCCAGGAACTGCTCGATATCGGCGATCAGCGCCGCGCGGTTATAGCCGATCTTCGGGCGGCCGCCGGAGGAGACGAGCGCAAGATCCTTGCGCACCTGCACCTCGCCCATGTGCAGCCCCGCCGCAAGCGCCGTGGCGGAGATATTGACGCCGCTGCTTTCAGGCATGCCCTTGAGATAAGCCAGATAGGTCGGCAGGCGCTTGAGCGTCGCGTGGGAAATTTCTTTGTCCATGGAACCGCTTCCTTTGCTTGATATCGATAAAAACTATCGATAAATATATATCACATCTTCGTTTATTTTGCAAGTCCCCTCTCAGCTGCAGATCTGGCGTGTGATCTCGCGGCGCAGGCGCACCATGATGCGCTTTTCGAGCCGGGAGATATACGACTGTGAGATGCCCATAATGTCCGCGACCTCCTTCTGCGTCTTCTCCTGCCGGCCGCCGAGGCCGAAGCGCATGGAGACGATCTGCTTCTCCCGTTCCGGGAGGCGGCCGAGCGCCTGGCGCAGCAGCTGGTGGTCGACGTCGTCCTCCAGAGGCCGCATGACGATATCGCTGTCTGTGCCGAGCACATCGGACAGCAGCAGCTCGTTGCCGTCCCAGTCTGTGTTGATCGGCTCATCGAGCGAGACCTCCGTCTTCTGGTTGGCGATCTTGCGGATGTGCATCAGGATCTCGTTTTCGATGCAGCGGGACGAATATGTCGCGAGCTTGATGTTCCGGTCGGGCCGGAAGGTATTGACGGCCTTGATGAGTCCGATCGTCCCGATGGAGATCAGATCCTCGAGATTGACGCCGGTGTTTTCGAACCGGCGCGCAATATACACGACGAGGCGCAGATTGTGCTCGATGAGCGTCTGCTTGGCAGCCTCGTCCCCCTGCTCCAGCGCTGCGAGGGCCTGCCGCTCCTGCTCCGGCTTCAGGGGTGCGGGCAGCACGTCGCTGCCGCCGATGTACATGATCTTCCCCGGCTGCAAAAGGCCGAGCTTCTGTAAAATAGCCTCTAGTTTCATCCAATCGTTCCTCCTATCAGCGCATCATAATTTCCTCCGTCTGAAACGGACGTCGGGGAAAAGGCTGCAAGGCAGCGCTTCCGGACGCCCGGCTTGACCTCTATCTCGCAGCGCAGACACAAAAGCAGTCCCACCTGCGTGCCGACGCATTTGTAGCTCAGAAGCCGCGCCGGAAACGCGGGATCGCGCGTTTTCAGCCGCAGCAGCAGCTCTGCCGGGTCTGCAAGCGCGGCGGGCGTGATGGGGATGTCCGGCAGAAGGGCCTGCAGCGCCCCCGCCTCCGCGACGAGCACGCGTTCGCCGGTCATGGGGTCACGGAGCGTGCAGCCGGTGTCGTGCAGCGCGCGAATCGGGGCCTGATTGCCCCCGTACAGGAGCGTCAGGGGCCGGATCTCGCCGCCGTGCTGGGCCGTGCAGGAAAAGACGGTATAGCAGAGCAGATACAAAAGCCCTGCCAGCAGCAGAAGCCCCAGAACGCTTACCGCGTAGAATGTGCCGCCTGGCAGCACCAGAACACCTGTCCCGAACAGCTGCGCAGCCAAAACCGCGGCTCCCGCGAACGCACAGACGGCCGCGAGAAACAGCAGCCCCGTGCGAAGTGTCTCGCGGCTCACGCCGAAGGCGATCAGGAGCATCACGGCGAGGCTCATCAGCTTCGTTGGAAGCCCCTGCAAAACACCCAGCGGCGCAAACAGTGCGGCAGCTGCATACAGCCCGCCGAACACGGCTGCTGCCAGCAGGCGCAGCCGGGCGATCCTGCCGCCGCCAAGCTTCGCCGCGCAGACGAGCAGCAGATAGTCGACCGCGCCGTTGAGCAAAAACGCCTCGTCTGCATAGACGGTCATCCGCATTCCCCCTCCCCTGTTTGTCCGTGCTTCCAAAGCGTACACCCTGCGGGCAAAAAAAGAGGTCGCAATTCCAAGCGGAATTGCGGCCTATCGTTCGTCATGTTTTCCTTGTAATGTCAGATCTGCTTCCCGTCGCGCAGAATCTGGCGGATACTTTTCTCCGCCTTGCTGCGCGGCAGCATGAGCTCGTGCCCGCAGCCGGTGCAGCGCAGGCGGAAATCCATGCCGCTGCGCAGGACGAGCCACTGCTTTGCGCCGCAGGGATGCTCCTTTTTCATGACGAGGATATCACCGACCTGTACGTCCATGGGGTTATCTCCTTCCTTCCCCTGCCTGCATATATTGGAGCAGGAATTGGGGGGATCTTATGGATCAGTTTCTTCCGGAGGGGCTGCACCCGCAGCCGGAGGGATATACGAGAGAGGAATTGCTGCTGGCGATGCAGCAGGGGAAAATTCTGCAGGCGACCGCAGTCAAGTGCGACGAGCGGCATGATCTGCATGTTTCGCTCGGCTGCTGCAGAGGGCATATCGCGCGGGCGGAGGCCGCGCGGGGCATTCTCGGGGGCGAAACGCGGGATATCGCGATTTTATCACGCGTGGGACGGCCCGTATGCTTTACCGTTTTGGGCTTCACGGCGGATGGGACAGCGCTTTTATCGCGGCGCAGCGCGCAGGAGGCGGCGCTGGAGCTGGTCTTCCGCGAAAACCGGCCCGGCGATATTCTGCCCGCCGTGGTCACGGGACTTGCGCCCTTCGGCGCGTTCTGCGACATCGGCTGCGGCGCGGTCGGGCTGCTCGGGCTGCGGGATCTGTGCGTATCCCGGCTTTCGCATCCGGGCGAGCTGCTGCACGTCGGGCAGCGGCTGCCGGTCGTGATCCAGTCGCTCGATCCGGTGCGGCGGCGCGTGGGGCTGACGCTCCGGGAGCTGCTTGGTTCATGGGCGGAAAACGCGGCGCACTTTCGCGCGGGGCAGACCGTGCCCGGAGTCGTCCGGGCAAGGACGGAGTACGGTGTGTTTATCGCGCTGACGCCGAATCTGTGCGGGCTGGCGGAACGGGATGACACGCTGGAGCCCGGGCAGCCGGTGTGCGTGTACATCAAGGCCATTCATCCCGAGACGCTTAAAATCAAGCTGACCGTCCTGCACCGGCTTGGGACGCTGCCGCCGCAGCCGCTTTTGTTCACAAAGACGGGGGGCCGGCTGGATGTGTGGCGGTACGGGAGCCGGGAGCGTGCGAAGATCGTGACGGTGTTTTAGCGTTTGATTTTTGTGGGGGTACATAGAGAAAGAGGGGCGGCTTGTGCCGCCCCTCTGATGGGTCAGGAATTACAGCCAGCTCGGGTCGGCGATGAGTCTGTTCCAGTACTCGTAGCCGCTGGACTTTCTGGTGTAGGTGTGGCTGTTGGCAGCCTCCTCGACATCGAGATAGTACCAGGATGCGGCGCCGACATCGCTGAAGGTGTTGCGGCCGCTGAGCAGATCCGAGGTGTTCTGCGGCGCGCGGTTCAGGACGCGGTTGAGAATGGCGACGGTCTCGGCGCGGGTGATGTACTTGTCGGGCGCATAGGTCGTGCCGTAGCCGTTGATCCAGCCGAGCTCATAGGCTCTTGCGATGTAGCTCGCAGCCCAGTGGCCCTTGACATCGGAGAAGTTCGTGTAGCTGCTGCCGTAGTAGCTGCCGTCGCAGCGGGCGATCATCGCGGCGATCTCCGCACGGGTGATCGGGTCGGACGGACGGAAGTAGCCGTTGGCATCGCCGGTGACAATGCCGAGCTTCGCCATGGTGGAGACGGCGGTGTTGTACCAGGCCTTGGCCGGGACATCCTTGAAGGCGTTATACGTGGTGGTATAGGTCTTGCGGGTCGTGTCGGTCAGGAGGCGGTAGAAGATGGCAGCCGTCTCGGCACGGGTAATGGTCGCGTTGGGCTTGAAGCTGCCGTTGGGGTAGCCCTTGATGTAGGCGTAGTGATCCTCACCGTTGAGCATGTACGGGACATCGCTTGCGGACTTCGACCACATGGCGGTGAAGGTGTAGGTGCTGCCGGACTTCGTCAGATACCAGCCGTAGAAGGTGTAGCCGGTACGGACTGCATCGGACAGGGTATAATCGTCATAGATGTAGAAGCCCTTCTGGCTGGAGAAGGCCGTGCTGTCCAGCTTCGCCGTGCCGCCGTTCGGGTCAATGATCAGATAGGTGCCTGTCGTGAACCGGGCGTACTCGTACTTGCCGTCGTCATAGTCATAGTAGTAAACATCGCAGCTGACGCCAGCCTTCGACCACATCGCCGTAAACGTGTAGGTGCTGCCGGTCTGCGCGACGTACCAGCCGCGGAAGGTATGTCCGGAGTAGACTGCATCCGCATCCGCGATGACAGCATCCGCGTCTGCAAGGAACGTCGTGACAGTCGTTCTTCCCTGATAGGAGCCGCCGTTCGGATCGATCCGGATTGCTGCGCCATACGGGACTGTGATCTGGTCGTTCTTTCCGTCCGTATAGCAGTAGAACGTAATGGTATAGGAATCTGCCTGATAGACCGCATACAGCGCAAGGTCGCCCGTCAGCTCCGCTTCATTGATCAGCTGTCCCGGAAGATATCTGACGCCGCTCATCGTCTCCCAGCGCAGGAAGCTCTTTCCGGTCGGCTGCGTCCAGGCCGTAGCTGCGCCGTTCTTCGCTTCGGCATAGGTCTTGACTCTGTAGGGGTAGGATTCGATCTGCTCGGTCTTCTCGGTTCCTGCGTACCGGATGTCATTGTAATAGGTCACGCTGAACTTCGCGTCCGCGTCGTTTCTGTAGACCGGATTCAAAACGAGATTGCCTGTCAGCGTGATCGGCTCATTCGTCGTATACTCCTCGCCGGTCGCTGCGTTTTTCCATTTATCATCGAACACCTTGTGTACCGGAGTTTCCCAGCCGCCGACAGTCGGAAGCGTGGCAAGCGCCGTATACGTTGTTGCGCCGGATACGGCCTTCTGCACCTGCACCGTGTAGTCAGCGCCGGGAGCGCCAACCTGACGATAGGTCACAGTATAATAATCTGTGGGATCGATGTCCTGCCAGACTGCATACAGCGTTACCTCGCCGTCCGTGCCCTTCGGCAGCGCGCTGACCTGCACGGTCTGATTTTCCTGATACTCTGCGGCCGATGCATTCGGTACAGTGGCCCAGCCGGTCATCCTGTAGCCGGTGCGGGTAAAGCCGTTCGCCTTGAGCGTGACACTGTCGCCCTTGTAGGCAATCTGCGACTCCGAGCTGCCGGTCGCGTTCGCTGCATTGCCGTTGTAGGAGATCATCTTTTCCCATCTTGCCGTCAGTATGAGATCCGTCGTGACCGGCGAATACGCAAACGACCAGCGGTTCTGCTCACCCACTGCATACCAGCCGTCCAGACGATAGCCGTCGAGCGAGACGGTGGGCTTGGTCGCAAATCCGTTGTGCACGACAGTCTGATTCGCAGGCGCGGGCGTACCTCCGTCCGGGTTGAACGAAACAGTATGCGTTACCACGCCATCCGCAAACGCCGTCGGCACAAGGCCGATCAGCATGACCAGGCACAGGGCCAGCGCCAATAAACGTTTTTTCATAATGCTTCCTCCTTGCAGTTTCTTCCGGCAGCGTTCCCTGCCGGAAACACCTGCGCGTCCACAGGTCTGCCCGTGCACGCGCTGTTTTGCAGCGGCCGGATTTTCCCGGTCTCTGCCTTTTTTACATAGATATCGTAGCACAATGGGATACAGAACGCAATAGGTGGTTTTCGGGAAATGTCTGCTTTATCCGGGAAAAACCGAATTTTTAAGAATTCTTAATTATTTTATGTCAACCGATTTTCCAACTTGTATGCACCTTGTTTCAAATGGGTCACGAAGGGGTTTCAAAGTGGTAACATTCCCCGAAACAGCGGTTCACTCCCCTGCTTCGTCCGGCTCCGGCTTTTCCTCTGCCGGGCGGGGTTGTTTGGTGGTGACGACGGCTTCGACGCGGTGAATGGGCGTGCCGAGCGCGTAGAATTTTTCCTCGTAGCCGGTCATGATGCCGACGGGCCCGTTTGCGTGCAGATCGTCGGTGACGTTCCGCAGCTCGAGGAAGCAGCTTTCCATCTCGGGCAGCGACCAGGCGAACAGATTCGCGTTGTCGGTCTTGAACTGGATCTGCCCGCCGAGCTTCAGCACCTTCTTGTATTTTTCGAGGAAGGTATGGTACGTCAGGCGGCGTTTGGCGTTCTTCTTGCGCGGCCATGGGTCGCAGAAGTTGATATAGAGCAGGTCGATCTCGTCGTCGGCAAAAAACTGGTCGATATTTGCCGCGTCGAGCGAGACGAAAAAGACGTTTTTGAGCCCCTTGCGGAGCGCGGCCTCCATGGCGAGGACGAGCGCGTCCTGCACGCGCTCAATGGCGATGAGCAGCACGTCCGGCTCGGCCTCGGCGGTCTCGACAGTGAATTTGCCCTTGCCGCAGCCGACCTCGACGCGAAGCTCCCGGCAGTCCGGCATTAAGCTGCGCCAGCTGCCGCGCAGCGCCTCCGGGTCGTGGATCCAGACGGCTTCGCAGGCCTCCATCCGCGGGGCCAGATTGTTTCTTCTTCTCATTCGCATATGCGTTTCCTGCTCTTTCTGAAATGTTGATGGGAATATCAATTGTTGGGGCGGGTGCCTGCGGATTCGCATTGGTATTACGCTTCTTCCGGCTTTTTCAGCTTTCGTTCCGGCTTGGTCTCACCGGAGGCAAAGGCCCAGATCCTGTTGAAGAAGGGCTTATTGAAATAGAACAGCCAGACGGCGACGGCGCCGAGGGCGATGGTCAGGATGGACGAGACGCTCACATCGGACAGGAAGTGCGCGCCCATACGCAGGCGGGAGAACGCGACAGCAAGCGTCCAGACGCCGCCGAGGGCCATGAACAGCTTTTCCTTATCGTGCAGACGGCGGTAGAGCGTCGG
>CAKUND010000012.1 GCA_934668295.1 uncultured Oscillospiraceae bacterium | reverse complement strand
GCCGCGGGGGCCTTTTCAGTAGAAATGACGGTTTTCATAAACTGTCCTCACCTCCTCATTATGATAAGAGTTTATCATTTCAAGTTTCAGTTGTCAATATAATTACTGTAAACCTGCATAATAAAAACTTAAAATTGTGCATTTCGCACAATTTTATCCCTTGATTTTCGTATGTTAAAAAATATTTCTCGTAATGAGAAAATATTGTGAGAAAAGCGGCCTGATTTCGTTGCTTTCGCGGAAAAACTATGCTAGTATGAGAAACACGGACACATCATAAGGAGGGCACCCCCATGACGGAACAGATGCTTCGACAGTATACCGTGTTGGTCGAATACCTCGGCGCGACGCTTGGACCGGATTACGAGGTCGTGCTGCATGAGATCCTGCCGGAAACCAGCCGTGTGGCCGCCATTGCCAACGGCTCCATCAGCGGCCGCAGCGTCGGCGCGCCGATCACGAACGCCGCGCTGCGCATGATCATGCAGAAGCAGTATGAGACGAGCGACTATAATCTGAACTACACCGGCCAGCTGGCAAACGGAAAGACCATCCGCTCGAGCACGATGTTTATCAAGGACGGCGGCAAACTGGTGGGCCTGCTGTGCATCAATTTTGACGACAGCCGGTTCCATGAGATCAGCGACGCCATTTTGAAGCTCATCCATCCGGACGATTTCGTTCACCACCACTACTTCCCTGTCGACGCGCCTGCCAAGCAGCCCATGCAGCCGCAGCACGCAGCAAGCGTCCCGGCGGAGCATTTCCAGTCGGATATGAACAGTCTCATGGAGGAGCTGTTTGAGACGGTCACGAAATCCGTCAACGTACCGCTCGATCGGCTGACGCAGGCCGAGCGCACCCGCATCATCGCCCAGCTGCACGAGCAGGGCATGTTCGAGCTGCGCGGCGCGGTGCAGTTCACGGTCAAAAAGCTCTCCTGCTCACAGGCGAGCATTTACCGGTACATCAAGAAGGCAAAGGCAGGAGAACCCGCGCAGCAAGACGGTACTATAGCTCTTGCTTGACTTTCCCGGCAGTATCGCTTAAAATATGGACTTACGCATACAGCGTTTAAATTGATCAAAGGAGATTTTTTTGAAACTTACCGCTTTATCACTGGAGCGTGTGGCCTGACCGGGAGGTCTGGCAAATCTGCACACACGCCATTCCTCCCGAAGGATCGGAACCGCATCTTCAGGAGGATCAAAAATGAACCGCGAAAACAAACGCAAAACTTTTGAAAAAGGATATTACAAGACCCACGCCTGCCGCGACAGCTTCGTCTGCAAGGTCTGCGGAAGAACCGTCGTCCCGGAAAACGCAGGCTCCGACCACCGCAATCACTGCCCGAACTGCCTTGCAAGCCTGCACTTGGACGTGGAGCCCGGCGACCGGGAAAGCAGCTGCGGCGGCATTATGGAACCGATTGCCGTCTGGGTGCGCCGGGGCGGAGAATGGGCGATCATTCACCGCTGCAGGCGCTGCGGCGCGCTCAGCTCCAACCGCGTAGCGGCGGACGACAACCCCATGAAACTGATGTCCATCGCCATGAAGCCGCTGTGCGAGCCGCCCTTCCCGCTCGAGCGCATCGAAGAAATGACGCAGCTGATGGGCGGCGACGGACAGCTGTACAAATGATCTGACGCAGCGGCAGCACGCAGAACATCTGAACACACAGAAAAGACTCCCCTTCCGAGGGGAGTCTTTTCTGTGTGTTAAAAAACACGACGGTCGGATGGGAAGCAGGTAATAAGTTATAGTGAAAAGTGAAGAAGTGTAGTGCTGGCTTCGCCAGCGAATTGAGATCGTGCCGCTTTGCAGCACACATCACCTATTCACTTTTCATTTTACTTCTTACTTCCTCTTTGTATGGGGCTGTCTTCGTCAAGATAGGGGTTGGGCTTCCCCGCGGGGACGGGGAAGCCCGAATGTGCTTGAAGGAGAGAGGGTTAAAACGATTCCAATGCCACCATATGGGAGAAGGGGATCTCCCTACTGGCATGTGTACCAATGATAGCATACACTACACGTTTTTTCAAGCCCTTTCACGCATTTTTAGCGGAAAAATAGCGCCGCAGCGGGCTCTCTGTCTTCCTCTCCCTGACGTTTCTTTCAGAGCGACAGGAATTTTTTCCAGGTTTGGATGTAGGACTGGGCTTTTTCGTCTGTCCCGGCCTCGGCTGCCATGCGCAGGAGCGGTTCGGTGCCGGAGAAGCGGCAGATGACCCAGCTGCCGTCGGTGAAATAGACCTTGCAGCCGTCCCCGCGGCTGATATGATCGACATGTTCAAATTCCGGGCAGGCCAGCTGCTCAAACAGGTACTGCTGCAGCTCGGACTTACGGGCCGGTGTCATGGTGAACGACGCTTCGGCATAGCTGAGCGCGCCGTACTGCGCTTCGATCTCGCGGTAGAGCTCGGAGAGCTTCTTGCCGGTCACGGCCAGCATCTCGACGAGCAGCGCGGCGGCATAGATGCCGTCCTTGCCGGAGATATGTCCCTTGACGGCCAGACCGCCGGACGATTCGCCGCCGATGATGGCGTCCGTCTCGGTCATTTTTGCCGACACCCACTTGAAGCCGACGGGGACCTCATAGCATTTCTGCCCGAGACCCGCCGCAACGCGGTCGAGCAGGACGGTCGTGGAATTGTTGCGGACGCAGGGCCCCTGCCAGCCGCGGTATTTGACGAGATAATAATAGAGCAGGACGAGGAGCTTATTGGGGTGGACGAACTGCCCCTGATCGTCGATGACGCCAAGGCGGTCGGCGTCGCCGTCGGTCGCAATGCCGAGATCGCAGCGCCAGCGATCCATAACGACCGCCGCGAGGGGGCCGAGCGTGTCCTCGTTCGGCGCGGGGAGCTTGCCGCCGAAAAGCGTGTCATGGCGGTCGTGGATGATCTCGAGATCGCAGCGGCAGGTCATGAGGATCATGCTCAGGCTCGTCTGGCTGACGCCGTACATGGGGTCAAGTGCAATGCGCAGCTGCGCGTTCTTGATGGCCTCCACATCGATGGCGGACAGAATGCTGTCGATGTATTCGTTCGTCGGGTTGTGCTCGGTGATGATGCCTGCGGCGACGGCGGCGTCGTAATCCATGGATTTGATGCTGTCCGGGCTTATTTTAGCGATCTCAGCCTCGATCTTGTCCGTAACGGTGCGGTCGGCGTCCCGGCCGCCGGCAGTGAAAACCTTGATGCCGTTATAGATGGCCGGATTGTGGCTGGCCGTGACAGCGATGCCGTAGGGCATACCGCGCTTTTTGACCATGAACATCATGAGCGGCGTGGGCGAGGAGCGGTTGATAACATAGGGCCGGAAGCCATAGCCCGCCATGACCTCCGCGGCCCAGTGGGCCGATTCCTTGGATAAGAATCGGCGGTCATAGCCGACGCAAACTTCAGCGCCGTCGTGCCCCTCCCTGTGCATAAGACTGCACAGGCCCGCGATGAGCAGGCGGATATTCGCCTTTGTAAATTCGTCCGCAATGACGGCTCTCCAGCCGCCGGTACCGAAATGGATCATGCTGTTACCTCCCCATCTTAACTTCCGCATGGCACACGCTGCCTGCCGGCAGCAGCGGCAGCGCCTCGACCGGCCTGCCGTTTATCCGGATTTTGCTGATGCCCTTCTGCACCCCGTCCGGGTTCGTGACGTGAATGTGATACTCTGCGCCGCGCCAACGGCGCACGACAGCAAATTCCTTCCAGTCTGCCGGGATGCACGGGTCGACGCGCAGGCAGTCGAAATCCGGCTGCACGCCGAGCAGGTACTGCGTCGCGGCGTAATACGCCCAGCCGGACGAGCCGGTCATGAACGGGTGGTGCGCCTCGCCGTAGGTCGTGTGATCCTTGCCGGAGATGAACTGGCAATAGGTATAAGGCTCGGCTTTGCGCGTTTCGATCTTATCGTTCTGCAGGGCCGGGCAGAGGGCGTTGTAGAATTTCATGGCCTTGTCTCCCCTGCCGAGCTTTGCCTCAGCGCACCAGGCCCAGGGATTCGGGTGGCTGAACACGGAGCCGTTTTCCTTCAGGCCCGGATAGACGCGGGTGACAAAGCCGATGGCGTCGTCCGGCTTTGTGAAGCACGGGGCGTTCAGCATCAGCCCCCACGGGGTGTAGAGATATTCGTCAACGGCATCCATGGCGGCAAGTCCCCGTTCCCGGCTGGCAGCACCGGACAGGACCGCCCAGGTGTTGCTCTCCATATGAACGCGGCCCTCGGTATCGCGCTGCGTGCCGATCTTTCGGCCGTCGGCGGTGATGCCGCGGATGTACCATTTGCCGTCCCAGAGGACTTCTTCGCAGGTCTTCGTGACGGACTGCCGCAGCTTTTCATAGCGCGCCGCGTCGACCGTGCGGCCGAGACGGTTCGCAAGCTGCACAAAATTGTCCAGCGCCCAGACGTGCAGGAAGCTCACCATGGCGCTCTCGCCGCCGCCGAGATTCAGGCAGTCGTTCCAGTCGGCGCGCAGACCCTTGCAGATGCCGTGCGCGCCTACCTGACGGGCGGAGAAATCGAGAATGCGCGTCAGGTGCCGGTAGACCGTCTCCTCGCAGCCGTCGGCGTAGGTCACGGACTCGTCGAGGAACGACAGCTCGCCTGTCTCTTTGACATACTGCACAACAGCCGGGACGAGCCAGAGCGCGTCGTCCGCGCACGCGTCCTTCAGGCCGTGGACGATCTGGCTCTTGTCGGGCGTGGGAACGACCGTGGGGGACTTGAACGACTGCTGCGGCGCGTCCTTTTCAAACCAGCGCGGCTCGAACAGGTGCAGGCCGTAGCCCTCCTTCGTCAGCGCGCGCAGAAGCTCGACCAGGCGGCTGCGGCATTTTTCGGGGTTCGAATGCGGGACCATCATCGCGTCCTGCGCCGTGTCGCGGTAGCCGAGGCCGACGCGCCCGCCGACCTCAATGAACGAGGTGAAGCGGGAGAACATGACGTTGATCTCGCTCTGGTAGAGGTTCCAGATGTTGAGCTCGGTGTTCATGCCCTCGTTCGGGGTGCTGACCTGCAGGCAGGCGAGCTTGCTGTCCCAGAATTTTGCGAGGCGTGCGAAATCCTCGTCTGCCTTTTCCGGCGTCCAGCGGGCCTTGGCCGCTTTTCCGGCCTCCAGATCCCCCTCGCCGAGCAGGAACAGCAGCCGCGTTTCCTCGCCGGGAGCCAGCGTCACGTTCTTTTGCAGCACGCCGCAGTGGTTTCCGCCCTTCTGGCCGGGAACTTCGCATACGCCCGTCTCGACCGCAAGCGGGTTCCGTTCTGTGCGGTAAGGGCCGAGAAAGCGGTCGCGCAGGCAGGCATAGCCGTCGGGCGTGAAATCGGACGTAAAGAACTGATAGCCGGTCTCCTCATAATACAGATCGTTTTCGATCACGCCGTCCGCGTACCGGCTGCCGGAGGCGTAGAGGCTCATCTGGAAGTTCTGGTTGTCCATCTGGATCTGATGGAAGCTGAATTCCAGATAGGAAAAAACGGATAAATTGCGGGGCTTGCCGGAGTCGTTGCGGAGCAGCACGTCCCAGAGCTCGACCGGCTCATCCATGGCGGCGAACAGCTTCTGCTCGGCGTGGATCGCGCTGTAGTCACAGAGATATTTCACATAGCTCAGCCCATGGCGGCAGGAATAGAATTTTTTATCCTTGCCTACCGGCTGCCACGAGACGGACCAGTAATCGCCGGTATCGTTGTCGCGGATGTAGATGTAGTGGCCGGGGCCGTCCATCGGCACGCCGTTCGGACGGAAGCGTGTGATGCGGTGATATTCCGGCGACCGGTACAGAACATAGCCGCCCGCCGTGTGATTGAACACGCCGTACAGATCGCCAACGCCGATATAGTTCGTCCACGAGACGGGCAGATCGACACGGTCGATCACATATTCGCGGCTTTGGTTGTCAAAATGGCCGTACTGCATAGCTTTCCCACCTTACCTTAATAATGTATCGCGCAGCTGCGCGGCAAAGGAATGGTTCTTCGTGTCAAGACTTGCTTCCCAGACGATGATCCCGGCCAGCTCCGCATTGCGGATGAGATCGAGCTTCTGTCCGAGCGAACGCGCCGTTTCCACCGACAAAAACCAGCGGTCGAACGTTTTGTCCGGCCCGTCGTAGACGAGATACGCGCCGCCGGCCTTCGCGTCATAGGCGCTGTGCCAGCCGGGCGTCTGTAAAAGCTCCAATAAGTCCTCCTGTGCAAGCGTGTCCCACGTCGGGCGCTCCGGCTCGACCGGCGCGCCGAGCGCGGCCTGTATGGACGCCGGCTTTTCCCGCAGGCGCATGGCCGTGCAGTAAAACGGCGAACCGATGCAGATCGTTCCGGGGGCCACGCCCTGCGCCAGTATGCACTGCACAGCCTGCTTTGCCTGCGCCGCACTGGAAGCGTGGCCGCTGACGCCGGCCCAGCAGCCGCAGAGGTCATAGGTCATGAGATTGATGAGGTCGAGATACCGCGCAGCCTCCGCCCAGTTCTGGCGCGCAAGCGTATCCGGCGCGCCGGAGGCGCAGGCGGTCAATGCTTTTTTTCCTGCGCCAAATGCCTTGTCCATAGCAGCGCGGAGCTCCGCGAGCAGCAGAATGAAATTCTCCCGATCCTCCGCTTCCGTTCCAAAGACACAGCAGCCCTCGTCGCCGTCGGGGTCGGCGGGGTTGCCCTGCCGCTCACAGGCGGGATACTCCCAGTCGATGTCGAACCCGGCCAGCCACTCGTACCGGCGCAGAAGCGCGAGGCAGCAGTTGATGAAGCTCTCACGGCCCATTTTTGTGTATGCCATTTCGGAGAAATACCCGCAGCGCGTCCAGCCGCCGATAGAAAGAAGGATCTTTACCGCCGGACAGCGTTTGTGCATCGCCGCATACTGCGCGAAGTGATTGCGCGGAAGCTCCGGCTCGAGCGCGCTGGGTGAGGTGTCGTCCGTGTCGCACTCCGGGTGCAGCGAGACGATGCGCCAGTCCGCCCGCGCGGGTTTGCTTTCTGCGCAGCGGGCAAACGACGTTTCCCGCTTCCCCTCCGCCGGTTCGAGCGCCCAGAACGCGTGATTCAGATACGTTGCGCAGTCCCACGGCAGCGCGCAGACCTCGCCCTTCCGCGCCGGTCTTCGGTTCAGATTCCAGTTTGCAAAGTATAAAACAGCCTGCTGCACCGGCTCCGCCCTCCTTTTGCGTTTGTTCTGTTCTGATTATAGACGCCCCGCTTTTCGCATGCAACGGCTCTGTCCGACATCGACAACAACGGGCAAAAAAAAGCAAGGATATCCGGCAGCGGCTGTGAGGCGGACGGGACGGCACTGACCATCTCCGAGGGCGGCGTCTACCACCTGTCCGGAAGCTGTGCCGACGGCTCCGTCAAGGTCAAAAATGGCACGGGCGGACGTGACGCTGATCCTGGACGATCTGACGCTCACGAGCGCGGACACCGCGTCCATCACCTGCGGCAGATCCTCGCAGGTCACGATCGAGGCGGCTGCCGGAACGGTCAATATGCTTTCCGACAGCGAGCAGAACAACGACGACATGTATCCCACAAACGAGAACGCGGAAAATGCCGTCCTCAAATGCAAGGACGGCTCCCAGGTGACGCTCTGCGGAACCGGCGCGCTCACCATCACGGCCAACAGCAAAAACGGGATCAAATCCGGCGCTTCGACGGACGAAGACGGTGAAGCCAGTCTCACCATCCGGGAGCTGACGCTGACGATCGATGCACCGGTCAACGACGCCATCAACGCTGGGCAGCTGCCGACGCACAGACGAGCGAGAGCCGGTCCGGCTTCGGCGATATGCCGGGCGGCAGACCAGGCAGCTTTGACCCGAACGGCGAAGCGCCCGCCGGCATGCCAAACGGTGAAACGCCGCCTGCACTACCTGACGACGGCGGCACGCCCCCTGAGAAGCCGGACGGCAGCTCCATGCCGGAGCCGTCTGACGGCGGCACGCCTCCCAAAAAACCAGACGGCGCACCGGAGGCCCCAAATTCCGGCAGCGTGTAACCCATACGGAGCCCCCAGGGCTCCACTGAAAGGGGAGCTGGCGCGCAGCGCCTGAGGGGTTGCGGTGGGCAGAAGCGATAAACGAAAACCTATCGGCGAATTCATAAGCAGCAGTTTGCTTTGTGTAGGGGCCGATGCCGGTCACAGCCGTTCGCGACGAAGGAGCGTTACGGATGTGGGTCTGCCGCTTGCCGGTACACATCGGTCCGGCAGGACGCACCCGTTTTTACGGAACTCTGCGGCGAATTCGTATCTGCCAAATGGACGGACAGAGTCGTCGGCCCCTACGGAAAGGCTTCAATCGCTTCCCGTATCTCGTGGGGGCGGACGACTCTGTCCGCCCGCAGAATATGCCGGTTTTATGGAAATCTGCGGCGAATTCGTAACTTCCTAACGGGCCGATGAGAGCCCCGCCCCTACCAACTGCATATGTTTTGCCGGTTTTTCGCATAAAACAAACGCACCGGTCTTAAGTTGATGACATTGCCCCTTACCGCACGGAGCACGGCAAGCGGAGGCTTTGACTTGCGCAAAAACCGCTCCCCTGGATGGCCAGGGGAGCGGTTTTTAAGAGACAGGGTTACTTTGCAGCCTTTGCAGCCTTCTTGGCGGCCTTCTCACGCTCGAGGCGGGAGATGAACAGCGCGCAGGTCGCGTCGCCGGTGATGTTCAGCGTCGTGCGGCCCATGTCGAAGATCTTGTCGACGCCCGCGATGATCGCAATGCCCTCGACCGGCAGGCCGACCTGCGTCAGAACCATCGCCAGCATGATCATGCCTGCACCGGAAACGCCGGCCGTGCCGACGGAGGCGAGGGTCGCGGTCAGGACGATCATGGCCATATCACCGAGCGTCAGCTGAACGCCGTAGCAGCACGCGATGAAGACCGCGCAGACGGCCTGATAGATGGCGGTGCCATCCATATTGATCGTCGCGCCGAGCGGCAGAACGAAGGAGCTGATCTCAGGCTCCGCGCCCATCTTGTTGCAGCACTCGATGTTAACAGGCAGCGTCGCATTGGAGGATGTGGTGGTGAACGCAGTGATCATGGCAGGAGCCAGACCCTTGAAGAACTTGATGGGGCTCATCTTGGACAGGAACTTGACGGATAGACCATAAACCACGACGACGTGGACAATGTAGCCGAGGTATGCAACACCGATGATGAGCGCCAGCTTGCCGATGATGTCGGCACCGTTGACAGCGACAACGTTGGTCATGAGGCAGAAGACGCCAATCGGGGTGAACTTGATGATCATCATCATGATCTGCATGATGACTTCTTCGCAGCAGTTGATCAGTTCGCCGATCTTCTGGCCCTTTTCGCCTGCAGCCAGAACGCCCGCGCCGAGGAAAATGGCGGTGACGATGACCGGCAGCATGTCAGAGGAGACCATCGGCTGCAGCAGGTTGGACGGGAAGATGTTCACGATGACCTGCATAACGGACGGGGCTTCCTTCGCCTCATATTCCAGCGCGCCAAGGTCAGCCGACGGCAGCGGAGTGAAGCTGCCCTTGAACAGGTTGACGAGCACAAGGCCGATGACGACGGCCAGCGCGGTCGTGATCATGTAATACACGAAGGTCTTCAGGCCGACGGAGCCAACGCGCTTGAGGTCCTTCAGGCTGACGACGCCGTCAGCGATCGAGAACAGGACGACCGGGACGACCAGGAACTTCAGGAGGTTGACGTAGATCGTGCCGATGGGCTTGATCCACTCCGTGGTAAAATCGCCGAGGCCGGCGAACGCGAAGATGAGACCGGCAGCGATACCGGCAAGCATGCCGATAAAGATCCATGCCGGCAGACTGAGCTTCTTCTTTTCTTTCATACAAATCTCCCTTTCTTTTTTGAGGATATTCCTCAGATTGCATTCAATATACCATAAAACGGATAGTTGGTAAAGGCAATCTGCTCAATCTTAACGAGACTTTAACGGTGTAAATCCAGCAAAATGCACAAATCCATCCAGGCGCAGAAACACATAGTCTGCAGAATAACCTAATTATATCACATAGTAAGCGCATCTTTTTCAACGGCACTGTCCGTCGGAAGGGTGCGCGTATTGTCCGGGCATTCCGCCGCGGTGCCCGATCAAAACACGGCGCGCAGAAGCGTTCAGGAACGTTCAAAATACGCCATTTTAAATGCTGCGCGCTTGAAGACAGAGCGAGTTGCACAAAGGAAAGAGTTAAAATTGTAGTAATACTACAAAAATCATGTTGAGAATCGATAGATATTGACAACTAATTCACAAATGGCTAGAATTAAAAAAGAGCAAAAAAGAAAATAATGCTCCAAAAAGAAAAATAAATCAGGAGGAACATCATGAAAAAGATCATTGCTTTGCTGCTTGCAGCCGTTCTGCTGCTGGGTCTTGCGGCCTGCGCAGCCACACCTTCGACCGACACGCAGCAGCCGGCAGCGGCCGACACCACGACCACCGCGCCCGCTGACGACGCTGCGGCCCCCGCTGACGACGCTGCGGCCCCCGCTGAGGACAAGCAGCTTGTCATCGGCTTTGCCAACATCGCCGAGCAGGTCGAGCTGCAGATCCAGGTGCGCGAGAGCATCGAAAAGGCCGCTGCCGAAGCCGGCGTCAAGCTCATCACCGCCGACAACAACTACGACGGTGCAAAGGCCGTTGAGATCGCCGACAACATGATCAGCCAGGGCATCGACGGCTTCATCGAGTTCAACATCGACGAGAGCGTCGGCCCGGTCATCATGGAAAAGATGAACGGCGCCGGGATCCCCGTCGTGGCAGTTGACATCGGTATGGACGGCGCAACGTTCTTCGGTGCCAACAACGCGCTGGCCGGCCAGGTCGGCGGCAAGCGTCTGGGCGATGTGGCGCAGGAGCGCTGGGGCGCCGAGCCCGACTGCCTGCTGCTCGTCGAGGACTCCACGTCCGGCGAGACCGCCCTGCAGCGCACCGAGTGCACGCCGGAGGGCCTGCGCGAAGTGTTCCCGGACTTTGCAGACGATAAGATCATCCGCCTCGACTCCGGCACGGACGCAGCCAGCGCCCAGAAGGCCGTTTCCGACTTCCTGTCCGCACATCCCGACTATCACAAGATCGCCATCAACACCTTCAACGACGTCATCGCCACGTCCACGCTGGCTGCCATTGAAACGGCCGGCCGCGAGGCGGACTGCATCATGGTCGCCGAGAACGAATACGGCTATCTGGACTACATCAAGTCCACGCCCAACGCACCGGAAAACGAAGTCTGGGTCGGCGGCGTTGCGTTCTTCTTCAACCGCTACGGCGAATACACCGTGCCCGCCATCATCAGCCTCATCAAGGGCGAGCAGGTAGAAAACCCCATTTATGTTGATCACACCGTCATCACCCGCGAGAACGCCGAGCAGTGGTTCGCGGATTATCTGGCCGGCTGATGACACGCTGACACAAGCGCCGGGCTCGTAATCCTCCGCGTACAAAGCGCGGAGCCGGGGGGAGCTGCCGAACGGCAGCTCCCCTATCCGACAGGAAGGAGAATTTATGGACGATCACGTGATTCTGAAGGCAGAAAACATTACAAAAACGTTTCCCGGCGTCAAGGCGCTGGACGGCGTGACATTGGAGCTGCGCTCGCATGAGGTGCTGGCGCTGCTCGGCGAAAACGGCGCCGGCAAATCGACGCTCATCAAAATTCTGGCCGGCGTGCAGCCGCCGAACTCCGGCAGCATCACGCTGGACGGCCGGCCCGTCCACTTCCGCAACCCGATGGACGCCAAGGAGGCCGGCATCGCGGTCGTATATCAGGAGCTGGCCAATGTTTCCGAGCTC
Source organism: uncultured Oscillospiraceae bacterium (assembly GCA_934668295.1). Lineage (GTDB taxonomy): Bacteria > Bacillota > Clostridia > Oscillospirales > Oscillospiraceae > CAG-170. The sequence goes on along the minus strand of CAKUND010000012.1, from coordinate 9,974 downwards.
ACGGTAGCCGAAAATCTGTTCATCAACCGCTACAGCGGCAAGACAAAATTTCTGAACTGGAACCAGCTCTATCAGGAAGCGGAAAAGATCGTTGCCGCCATTGATCTGAACATTGACGTACACAGGCAGATGAGCCACTGCACCGTGGCGGAAAAGCAGCAGATCGAAATTGCACGCGCAATTTACGAGAACGCAAAGGTACTCATCCTCGACGAGCCGACGTCCGCGCTGAACGACGCGGAGACGCAGCATTTGCTGGAAAACATCCGCAAGCTGCGCGACAAGGGCGTCGGGATCATCTTCATCACACATAAAATGGACGAAATTTTCGCGGTATCCGACCATGTGACGATTCTGCGCGACGGCGTATCGGTCGCCGACATGCCCATTTCCGACATTACGGAGTCCCAGCTCATCAACCTTATGGTTGGCCGCGAAATCAAAAATATGTACCCGGAGCGCACGCACACGCCCGGCGAACCGGTGCTCACAGTCGAAAACCTGCATAACCGCTACATCCACGATGTATCGTTCCAGCTGCGCAGGGGCGAGATCCTGGGCGTCTATGGTCTGATGGGCTCCGGCCATCTGGAGCTCGGCAAAACGCTGTTCGGCTGCTTCCCCAACACGCAGGGCACGGTCAGCCTCAGCGGCGTCAGGCAGAAGCTCTCGAACCCCAAGCAGTGCCTGAAAAACGGGTTTGCCTTTATCCCGAGTGAGCGCAAGCAGGAGGGTCTGGTGCAGATCCAGTCCGTGTCCGACAATATCATGACGGCCTACTATGAAAACGGCAAAAACGGCTTTTTCGTGCACGGGAAAAACACCGATCAGATCGTCTCGCACTGGATCCGCGAGCTGATGATCAAAACGCCCGGCCCGCACGCCAAGGCGGCGACGCTCTCCGGCGGCAACCAGCAGAAGGTCGTGCTGGCCAAATGGCTGGAGATCAAGCCCGACGTCATCATCATGAACGAGCCGACCCGCGGCATCGACGTGGGCAGCAAATCGGAAATTTACCGGCTTCTGGACCGGCTGTGCGCCGAGGGCGTGTCCATCATCATGATCACGTCCGAAATGCCGGAGCTGCTGGCCATGTCTGACCACGTGATCGTCATGCACGACCACAAGCTGCAGGCTGCGTTTTCGCAGGACGAGCTGACTGAAACCAATATCATGACCGCTGCCATAGGAGGTTGAGCCAAGATGCAGAAATTCAAAGCAAGTCTGAAAAAGCTTTCATCCATTGATTTTATCCCGCTGGTGATCGCCTATCTGATCGTCATCGTGTTCTTCGCCATCCGTTCCCCGCATTTCTTCAACATGAACAATTTCCTGAACATCGCGCTCTATGCCTCCAACGTCGGCATTCTGGCATGCACGATGACGCTTATCATCGTCGCCGGGCACATCGACCTGTCCATCGGCTCGGTCATTGCCCTGTCCGGCATCGTGATGGGCACGCTGCTCAACAAGGGCGTGCCGACCGGCCTCGCCATTCTGGCCTGCCTGCTCGTCGGTGCGCTGACCGGCGTGTATAACGGTATTCTGATCACCAAGATCGGCATCAACGCCTTCATCACCACGCTGGCCGGCATGGAAATTTTCCGCGGCGCAACGTATCTTGTCACAAACGGCAAGGCCGTGACCATCACGAACGACGTCATCAAAACCATCGGCCGCAGCTATACGCTGGGCATCCCGAACGCGGTCATCATCATGCTCATTACGGTCGTGCTCTTTACGCTGCTGGCCCGCTATACCGTCTTCGGCCGCCGCATTTTCGTCATCGGCGGCAGCGGCCAGGTCGCGTACCTGTCCGGCATCAATGTCAGCGGCACGCTCATGGCCCTGTTCGTCATCAACGGCGTGATGTGCGGCCTCGCTTCCGTCGTCTACTGCTCGCAGCTGGGCGCGGCCATGCCGACGAACGCGACCGGCATGGAATTTGACGTGATCTCCGCGGTCATTCTCGGCGGCGCCAGCCTTTCCGGCGGCAAGGGCTCCATCGTGGGCGCGCTGTTCGGCGCGCTGCTGCTGGGCACGCTGTCAAACGGCATGGTCATGCTGAACATCCACACCTATTGGCAGCAGGTCATTTCCGGCGTGGTGCTCGTGCTGGCCGTGGTGCTCGACATCATCAAAAACAAGCGCGCCGCCCGATAAGGAGGAACTGCTATGCTGTCAAACGAAGCCAAGGCCTTTGGTGAGCTGTCCAAACAGAAGGTCGCAGAAAATCTGGCCTTTACGGAGCACATGGAGCTGCACGGCAAAAAGCTGCAGATCCCCTGCCGCAGCGGTCTGCGGGACGCCATTTTCTATTCCGGCGGCGACGGCGTGCGCCCGACGATCTTTGAGATCTACGGCGGCTGCTTCTCGCAGGGCTACGTTGCGAACAACGACCGAATGCGCACACGGATGCGCGACGCGACGGGCTACCACGTCATCGGTCTGGACTACCGCAAAAGCCCCGAGCATCCGTATCCCTGCGGTCTGGAGGACGTATTTGACGCCGTGTGCTACTTCTGCGACCACGCTGCCGAATACGGCATCGACACAGATCGCCTTGCCACCTGGGGCCACAGCGCGGGCGGCAACTTTGCCTGCGTGCTGGCGCTCATGGCCAGAGACACCGGCCGCTTCCGCCTGCGCGCGCAGCTGCTGGACTATCCGTATCTCGACGCGTACAAGCCCGGCATCGAAAAGACGACCAGCTCCACAGGGCTCACCGCGGGTCTACTCGACTCCATGAACGAAATTTACGCCGACCGCGAAACGCGGTACGGCAGGTACCTCTCCCCCATCCACGCCACAGCGGACGAGCTGCGCGGCGCAGCGCCCGCGGCCATCGTCATCTGCGGCAACGACCCGCTGCACATGGAAGCGGAGGAGATGGTGCAGCACTTTTTGCAGGCGGGCGTGCCCGTGCTGGCACGAAAGTTCCCCGAAGCGAGCCATGGCTTTCTGGAGCACTGGTTCTTCCGGGAGTGGTATCTCAATACGTTGTCCGTCGAAGAACGCTCCATCATTCCCGAAAACATCGAGCAGCTGGCAGAGGACGGCCTCGCCTTCGTCATCTCCGCAGCCAGATATTATCTGGAGGCGTAAGCCTTGGTTCATGAACAGATCCATCAGGCCATGCGGCAGCTTGTGCAGCGCGGGGAGCTGACCGTCGCCGCATTGGCAGTCAACCGCGGCAGTGAGGAGCTCTGGCGCGGCACATGGGGCTGGGCCGACTGTGCACAAACGCAGCCCGTCACCGGTGAAACACTGTGGCAGCTGGCCTCCATGACAAAGCCGATCGCAGCCGTCTGCGCGCTGTCGCTGGCAGAGCGCGGGCTGCTGGAGCTGGACGTGCCGGTCACAGCGTTTTTACCGGAGCTGCATGCGGCGGTAAACGGCGAGCCGTTGATGCGCCCGGTCACTGTACGCGATCTGCTGACGCACAGCAGCGGTCTTGGCATGAGCCTGGACGGCACAAGCTGGGCGCTGGCGCACAGCCGTCTGGATGACACGCTGGCAGAGCGCATGACGCGCTGGTCCGGGCAGACCATCCCGGCGGATTTCCAGCCGGGCACCGCGGCGGCCTACAGTCCGGTCGTGGGCTTTGAGCTGCTGGGGCGCATTCTGGAGCTGGCCGACGGAAAGCCGCTGGACGCGCTGCTGCGGGAAACCGTGCTTGCCCCGCTCGGCATGGTGCGCACCGGCTTTCCGGACAGCACACAAGGTCTTGCGCGCCTGTGTCAGCCGCGCAGCGGCGTTCTGTGCGATGTTACGGATGAACCGCGCCGACATCGGCGGTGCGGATTCCTGCATCGCCAGACTCATAGAGCAGCTTGTGTTTTCCGAATTTTAAGCGCAGCACGCAGCCCGCTTTCCCACACAGAAAGCGGGCTTTTTCGCAGGTTTCTCTTGCAAGCGGCTCAATAGCTTGGTATACTGTATTTAACTAAATGTGAAAAAAACGGTGACGCAATATGTTTGCTGAAGAACGAATCCGGAAAATCAAAGAGATCCTGCTGGAATATGAGCACGTGGACATCAATACGCTCACGTCGCTGCTCGACGCGTCCATCACCACGGTGCGGCGCGATCTGGACCGGCTGGAGCGCGAGGGCTTTCTCACCAAGGCGCACGGCGGCGCGATCCTGAACCGCCCGGAGACGGAGGCGCTGCCTCTGCAGCCTGCCGTGCCGGCCAATGACCCGGAGAGTATGCAGATCGCGGCGCTTTGCGCGCAGTGCATCGAACCGGGCGACCGGATCTATCTCGGCTCGGGCCAGATCAACCGTCTCATTGCCCGCAATCTGCAGAACAAGCGCGGCATTCAGGTCGTCACGAACAACCTGTCCGTGGCGCAGACGCTGTTCGGCCAGCCGTTTATCAAGGTCTTTGTCACCGGCGGCGATCTTGATCCCACGCAGCGCGACATGACGCTCTGCGGCCATTTCACAAACGAGCAGTTGTCGCAGTTCTATTTCAGCAAGGCGTTTTTATGTCCGGACGCCGTATCGCTCGAACGCGGGTATTCTCACAGCAACGCCGACGAAATTCCGATCTTCCGCTCGCTCATCGCGCACACGAAGCAGCCAGTAGCGGCGATGGAATCGTCGCGCTTTGATACATTCGCCATGCTTCCCGTCTGTCCGTTTGAGGAGATCAAAACGGTCATGACCGGCGTACAGATCCCGGATTGTTACAAGGAAGTCTGCTTCCAGAACGGCATCCGGCTGTATACGAGCTTTCGCGATCTGACATTCTGAAGGTGGTGCGGGTATGAACGGGCCAGTTCTGCGGCTGGAGCATCTGTCCAAGACAATTGAACGCATGGTCGTACTCAGCGACATCTGCCTGACGGTGGAGCAGGGACGCTTTGTGGGTGTGGTCGGCCTGAACGGCTCGGGAAAAACCGTGCTCAGCGATATACTCACCGGCCGCCGCCAGCAGGACAGCGGAACGATCCTTCTGGGCGGCGAGGCCGTGTCGATCGCTACACCGCTGCAGGCGCGTCTGCACGGCATCTACTCCATCCGGCAGGATGTAACGCTGGCGGAGAACCTCACTGTGGCCGAAAATCTCTGCTTCGACGACGGCAAAAACGGCTTCGGGCTCGTATCGCCCCGCCGCTGGGTGCGCCGCGCGCAGCAGCTGCTGGACAGTCTGCAGATCCCTGTGGACGCATCCAAACCGATCCGCGCGCTGGGCTACGGCGAGCGCCGCATGGTCGAGCTGGCGCGGCTGTACAGCAAGCACCCCAAGATCGCCATTCTGGACGACTGCCTCATTTCCCTCCCGCCTGAGCTGATGCGGCTGGCGGAGCAGATCCTGCAGCGCCTGCTGGCGGAGGGCATCGCCGTCCTCTGTTTTTCGCACCGGCTCGAGCCGTGGTTCCCGCAGGACGGCACGGTCGTGTTTATCTGCGATTCCAAAATCGTCCGCACCGCTGCCGGAACGAGCGGCGGCCACGCAGCATTTGCTTCGCTCCTCGACGCTGAGCGCGTGCAGTATCCCACGCTCCCGCACACGCCGGGTCGCACCGTGCTGTCGCTGCATCATATTTCCACCGCCAGCGGTCTGCGGGATGTGAGCTTTTCTCTGCGCAAGGGAGAGATCCTGGGCATCGCCGGCACGGCCGACAGCGGCAAGCATGCGCTGGCGCAGGTCATTTTCGGGCTGGAGCCGCCGTCGGAGGGGACGATCCAGGTCGGCGGCGCAGCCTACACGGCAGCCAGTCCCCGCCGCTCCATCCAGCGGCACATCGGCTATCTGCCGGAGGATACACAGCGGCAGGCGCTCATCGGCGCCATGTCGGTGGAGCAGAACATCTGCATGTCGCAGCTGCTTGCGCCGGGGCTGCTTTGCGGCTGCGGCCGCGCTTCGTTCACGCACACAGCCAGCGACTATATGGAGCGGCTTCGCATCGACTGCCAGTCGCCGCAGCAGCCTGTGTCGCAGCTGAGCTGGGGCAACCAGCAGAAGGTCAACGTGGCCAAGTGGCTGCAGGCCAACTGCTCCATTCTCATCATGGAGGAGCCCTTCAAGGGCATCGCCCCGGCGGCGCTGCTCGACCTGTATAATTATGTCTGTCAGTTCGTGCTGGGCGGCGCGTCCATCCTGCTCATCAGCAGCAACTATGCCGAGCTTGCCGGCCTGTGCGACGCCGTGCTCGTCATGAAGGAGGGGCACATCGCCAAACGCCTCCCCCGCGGCGCAGACGCCACCGCCCGCAGCATTCTCGAAGCGCTCAGCTGAGTCTCTCGTTTGCAGCTGCAGGGGCCGATGCACTCGGCCCCTGCAAGCAAACCAGAAGAATCGCAGCATAAAACAGATAAAGCATTTTGTCAGGCTGACAAGAAGCGCCATCCGAAATGGATGGCGCTTCTCGCATGATAGGAAAAGGGCGGGAATGAACCCATGAAAAAGCTTACTTAGCGTTGTTTCTTTCTCTGAAAAGCAGCTCACCGCACAAGCGTGATCGCCTGTTTTGCGCAAAACTGCGTACACATACCGCAGCCGTCGCAAAGCGCAGCATCCACGCGATACTGTTCGCCGTCCTTACTGACCGCACGGTACATACAGACCTTCTGACACTTCCCACAGCCAACGCAGAGTTTCTTGTCAATTGCCGCATGCAGCGGGTCCTCGCGCGCAAGTTCTTCCGTTGTCGTGATATATTTCAACGCGCAGCCACGGAATTCGTCGAGGGAACCGTAGCCCTTTTCATCCATCCACGCGTTCAGGTCAGAAAGGATTTTATCAATGATCTCATACCCATTCCAGAGAACGGCTGTTGCGAACTGCACCGTTGTCGCGCCAGCCATAACATATTCTACAAGATCCTGATAGGAGCTCACGCCTCCCGCGGCGGAGATCGGGATATCAAGCGCTCGTGCAAGCTCCGTCACCATCCGCACCGGCCTCCTGCGCAGCCCTGCCGATCGCAACAATATCCGTCACATTCGGCGTAAGCTTAATTACAACCGGACAGTTTGCCACAGCTTTCACCGCGCGAACCTGCTCTGCAACCTTCTCTGCGTTTGTGCCGATATTCTGGCCGACATCCTTTGCGGGCATCGGACAGGAAACGTTGATCTCGAACAGATCGATCATCCCTGTCGTCTGGAGCCTTTTCGCCAGCTCCGCCGTCTCTGACGGATTTGGGAATGCCAGAATACTGCACTGCATCACAGCGCCGCCTGCTTTGGCACAAGCCATATCCCGCTCCAGCCAATCCTCGATGGGTTTGGTAGTAAACAGCTCCAGATCCATCATGCCGACAGACTTGCCGCCCACACGATAGACATACATCCGTCCATTGCGCGGGTGCTGTACCCACTCGCCAAATGAGCCGATTGTCTTGGGGATCACACCGCCGATCCCGCGCTCACCTGCAATGCGAAGTGCCTGCCCATCGTGACCAGGCGCAGCCGAGGCAAGGATCAGCGGATTCCGGAAGCGTACACCCGCAAAATCAACACTCAGATTTGCCATGTTAGTTCCATCCTTCTCTCTAGGGTGTATCTGAAAACTCATGATGTGACCGGCAGCGAGGGATTTTTGTGTTGCGCAAGACATTTTTTCGCAGGAATACTGACGTATTTCAAGGAAAAATGACGCGGCGCACCGCAAAAAACCCGCTGTCCCGGGTGCGTTGGGAGTTTTCAGATACACCCTAGAAATTCAAGCTCCAAAGGCTGGTGTACGGCCGCATGGGAGTGACGGCCGTACGCTGAAGGAAAACACCTCGGCGATCTCGTTCTGACGGGCAACCTCATCACGATCCTTGACAATGCCTCCGAGCTTGTCATACTCGCCATCGGCATGACGCTCGTCACGGCGGCCTCCGGCGGACAGGATATTTCCGTCGGCTCCGGCTCGCCGTCGCACGCAAGCGGCGTGGAAATGAACGCCATTGCCTCCTCCATCATCGGCGGCACGATGCTGACCGGCGGCGTCGGCAACATCATCGGCACGCTCTTTGGCGTGCTGTCCCTGAGCACGATCAAAAACATCGTCTCCTCGCTGGGACTTGACGAGGCATGGTGGACAAATATCACGGTTGCTGCTATGATATGTCTGTTCCTTGTGATCCAGAGTCTGGTGCTCTCGCGCAAAAACAAGGACGAATAAGTGCCGCTGCACGCAATTTTTAATAGGAGGTATACTATGAAACATTACGAATTCTGGTTTATCGTCGGCTCGCAGACACTCTACGGCGAGGATGTTCTGACCACCGTTGCCAACCGCGCGGAGGAAATGGCGCAGAAGCTGTCCGCCGTGCTGCCGTATCCGCTCAAATACAAGGTCACGGCCAAATCCAGCGCCGAGATCACGCAGGTCGTAAAAGAGGCCAATTTTGATGATAATTGCGCCGGTATCGTCACGTGGTGCCACACGTTCAGCCCGTCCAAGATGTGGATCAATGGTCTGGATCTGCTCCAGAAGCCGTGGCTGCATTTTGCCACGCAGTATAACCGTGAGATCCCCAACGAGGAGATCGACATGGACTTCATGAATCTCAACCAGGCTGCCCACGGCGACCGGGAGCACGGCTTCATCGGCGCACGCCTGCGCAAGCCGCGCAAGATCATTGCCGGCTACTGGCAGGACGAGGACGTGCAGGCGCGCATCGGCAGCTGGATGAAGGCTGCCATCGGTGTGGCCGTGTCCAAGAACATGAAGGTCATGCGCTTCGGCGACAACATGCGCAACGTCGCCGTCACCGAGGGCGATAAAGTAGAAGTCCAGAAGAAGCTCGGCTGGGAAGTCAACACGTGGGCCGTCGGTGATCTGGTCAAGGAAATGAACGCCGTCACAGAGGCGGAAATTGACGAACTCATGGCCGTTTACCGCGAAAAGTATGACATTGCGACCGACGATATCGCTGCCATCCGCTATCAGGCACGCGAAGAAATTGCCATGAAGAAGATGATGGACGCCGAGGGCTGCAAGGCGTTCTCGAATACGTTCCAGGACCTCTACGGCATGGAGCAGCTGCCGGGCCTTGCCTCCCAGCACCTGATGGCGCAGGGCTACGGCTACGGCGGCGAGGGCGACTGGAAGGTCGCGGCCATGACTGCCATTCTGAAGGCCATGGGCGAAAACGGCAACGGCGCGTCCGCGTTCATGGAGGACTATACCTACCACCTCGTCAAGGGGCAGGAATATTCCCTCGGCGCGCATATGCTCGAGGTCTGCCCGTCTGTGGCAGCCGGCCGCCCGCGCATCGAGACGCACTTCCTCGGCATCGGCATGAACGAAAAAGACCCCGCCCGTCTCGTCTTTGAAGGCAAGGCTGGCAAGGGCGTTGTCGTCAGCCTCATCGACATGGGTGGAAGACTCCGCCTCATCGTGCAGGACATTGAGGCTGTCAAGCCGATCATGCCCATGCCGAACCTGCCGGTCGCGCGCGTTATGTGGCGTGCCATGCCCGACCTCACCACGGGCGTGGAGTGCTGGATCACCGCCGGCGGCGCACATCATACCGTCCTCAGCTACGACGTCACCGCCGAGCAGCTGCGCGACTGGGCAAGAATGATGGAAATTGAATTTGTCCACATCACCAAGGATACCACGGTCGAGGCTCTGGAACACGAGCTGTTCCTGAACGACCTCGCGTGGAAGCTGAAATAAACAATCGAGGCGGAGAGCATGCGCTCTCCGCCTCGTTCGCTATAAAGCACTCCCGCGCTTGGGGATTCCCCAAACGGCTTTTATCCCGCCTGCTCCGCGATCTGCGCGAGCAGGATTTTTTCCGCGTAGCCGCAGGCGCGCGCAACCGAGCCGTCTTCAAACGGATTGGACAGCTCCGCATAGCGCAGCGTTTCGAGATAGCTGCGGCTGCCGCCGGTCTTGCAGAGCTTGAGATAGTTCTGCCACGCGGTGGCTTTATCCTCGGCGTACTTCTTCTTGAACTCCATCGCGCCCATGGTCGTGAGCGTATAGTTGATATAGTAGAACGGATAGAGATAGATGTG
>CAKUND010000011.1 GCA_934668295.1 uncultured Oscillospiraceae bacterium | reverse complement strand
GTCTCGTCGATATACTTGTTCGCGCGCTGGATGCACTTGAAGATCTCGTCCAGTCCGTTCTGGAACTGGAACTTCTCCATCTGCGCCTCATAGCGGTCACGCAGGCCGGAGAGCATCGTGATCAGGCTCTCGTCGATCTCGCCAGCCTGCCGCGCCTCCGGCAGCGTTCCGCCGAAGTATTTTTCGACCATTGCCGTCGTACGGGAGACGAGGTTGCCGAGATCGTTGGCAAGATCGATATTGATGGTGTTGATCAGCAGCTCGTTGGAGAAATTGCCGTCGGAGCCGAAGGGGAACGTGCGCAGCAGGAAGAAGCGCAGCGCGTCAACGCCGAATTTTTCCGCCAGAATATAAGGGTCTACGACGTTGCCCTTGGATTTGGACATCTTGCCGCCGTCCATGACAAGCCAGCCGTGGCCGTAGACGTGCTTCGGAAGCGGCATGCCCATGCTCATGAGCATGGCGGGCCAGATGATGGAGTGGAAGCGCACGATCTCCTTGCCGACAAAGTGCACGTCCGCGGGCCAGTACTTCTCGTAATCATGGTATTTTTCGTTCATAAAGCCGAGCGCCGTGGTATAGTTGAACAGCGCGTCGACCCAGACGTAGACCACATGGCCCGGGTCAAAATCGACCGGGACGCCCCAGGTGAAGCTGGTGCGGGAGACACAGAGGTCTTCAAGGCCCGGATCGATGAAGTTGTTGACCATTTCGTTGACGCGGGATTTCGGCTGCAGATAGTCCGTCGTTGTCAGCAGCTCGCGCACGCGGCCGGCGTATTTGGAGAGGCGGAAGAAATAAGCCTCCTCCGACGCGTCATGCACCTCACGGCCGCAGTCGGGACATTTGCCGTCCACGAGCTGGCTTTCCGTCCAGAAGCTTTCGCAGGGCGTGCAGTATTTGCCCTTGTACTCGCCCTTATAGATATCGCCGTTTTCATACATCTTCCGGAAGATCTTCTGGATGGCCTCCACGTGGTAATCGTCCGTGGTGCGGATGAACCGGTCGTTGGAGATGTTCATGAGCTTCCAAAGATCAAGAATGCCCTTCGGCCCGGCGACAATATTGTCGACAAACTGCTGCGGCGTGACGCCGGCGGCCTTCGCCTTGTCTTCGATCTTCTGGCCGTGTTCGTCCGTGCCGGTCAGGAACATGACGTCGTAGCCCTGCAGGCGCTTATAACGCGCCATGGCGTCGGTCGCGACGGTGCAGTAGGTATGGCCGATGTGGAGCTTATCCGACGGATAATAGATCGGCGTGGTGATATAGAATGGTTTTTTGCAAGCTTGGCACATATTTTTTCCTCTTTTCCGCCCACTCCGAATGAAAGAAGGGCTGTTACACTATACTTTATCCTTTTCCCGTATTTTTGTCAACGCTGTTGCGAAATATTTGACATCCGTGGTATACTGAACTATAACTTGAAATACAGACAGGAGTCCCGATTTTTTATGATCTCTTTTCACAAGGCAGAGGCTGCCGACCGCGCGTGGGCGCATGAAATTCTGAAAAACTGCGAATATCCCGGTGCGGAGTATGCGTTCAGCTGCATGTATCTCTGGTCGGATTATTTCGGCGAGCTTGGCCGGGCGGGGGAGCGCCTGACGCAGCACGCGCCGTGGCGCGGCCGCGAGGTTTATCTCTATCCTGCCGGCACCGGCGATCTGCGCACGGCCATCGAGGCCATCCGCGACGACGCAGCCGAACGCGGCAACCCGATGCGTCTGCGCAGTCTGACAAACGAAACGCGCGCGGAGCTCGAATCGCTCTATCCGGGAAAATTTGAGTTTACCGCCTGCCGCAATTCCTACGACTATATCTATACCGTTGAGGAGCTCTCCGAGCTGCACGGGAAAAAGCTGCAGTCCAAGCGCAACCACTGCAACCGCTTTGAAGACGAGTTCCCCGACTGGTTCACCGCACCCATCACGGACGAGAATCTGCCGCAGTGTCACGAGATGCTGCGCATCTGGTATGAAACGCACGAGCCTGCCGTGAATGCGCAGGAGCTCGACCAGCTGCAGCTGGAAAAGGCCGCGCTGCAGCGCGCGTTCGACCATTTTGACGAGCTGGAGATGGACGGCCTGCTGCTGTCCGACGGCGAGCGCATCATTGCCTTCTCCATGGGCAGCCGCATGAACCGGGAGTATTATGACGTCGGCTTTGAAAAGGCCTTCCCGGATGTGAACGGGGCCTACGCCATGATCAACCGCGAGTTTTCCCGCATGATCGCGGAGAAGTACCCGGAGGTGCGCTTTCTCAACCGCGAGGACGACATGGGCTCCGAGGGCCTGCGCCGCGCAAAGGAATCGTACCAGCCGACGGTGCTGCTGGAAAAATACACTGCTGACTGGAAGGAGAGCTGAGCCATGCGCTTTCGCAGGACAAATCCGGAGGATCTGCCGCAGCTGAAGGCGCTCTGGGCGCTCGGCTTCGGCGATACGGAGCAGGAGATCGATGCGTTTTTCGCCATTGCCTATCCTACGGCGACCGGCTTCTGCGCGGAGGAGGACGGCAGACTTGCCGCTGCCGCCTACGCCATGCCGCAGGAGCTGGCATGGGGAGAAAAAAGCTGCCGCTCGGCGTATCTTTACGCCGTGACCACGCATCCGGACTTCCGGAAGCGCGGGATCTGCGCAAAGCTGCTGGCCTACGCGGAAAAGGAACTGAAAAAGCGGTATTTTGACTGCCTGATGCTCGTCCCGGCGACGGACGCGCTGCGCGCGTATTATGAGACGCTGGGCTTTGTCTCGCAGAACGCCTCCTTTTTTGACGAAGGCGAAGCGCCGGAGGCGCGCGGCGTGTGCGAGGCGCTGAATCCGGTCGACTACGCCGGGCTGCGCGAGACGATCCTCTATGATCTGCCGCATGTGCGTTATGCGCTTTCCGATCTTCGGTATCAGGCTTCGATGTCCGGCTTTTACCGGCTGGAGCTCGGCACGCACTATGGCTGCGCCTGCGCGCATACGGAGGGGGATACGCTCGTCGTGGACGAGATCCTGCCGGACTGCTCTGTTCTGCCTGCCCTTCTGAAGCAGCTTCCCGCAAAGCAGTGCCGCGTGCGCACCGCGGGCGGCACCGCGCCGTTTGCCATGTGCAGATGGCTCTCGGACACACGCATGCCGGATGTATATCTGGCGTTTGATTTCGGATAATTCCGGTTTTACGAAAGGGGGCGTTCGCCTTGGCGGAACCGCTTCTCATCCCCGCTGACGCCGCGCAGCGGCTGCTGGCAGCCGCCAACGGCGACGCTGCGCTGCTGTATCTCTATCTTTTTACAAACCGCCCGCTCACGGACGCGCAGACATCGCTGCGCATGACGCAGGCGCGGTACGATCTGGCCTGCGCAACGCTCCAGCAGCTGGGGCTCTGGCCGCAGGAGGCCAGGCTGCATCTCGACGCGTCGCAGGCCCCGGTCTATACCGAGCAGGACGTCATCCGCGAGACGCGCACCAGCCGCGAGTTTGAAGCCATCACCGGCGAAACGCAGCGGCGGCTGGGCCGGGTGCTGTCCAATGAAGAACTCAAAATCCTGCTGTCGATCTACCGCTATCTGGGGCTACCCGGCGAGGTCATCTCGATCCTCGTCAACTACTGCATCCAGCGGCAGCGCTCGCGCGGCATTTCGCGCATGCCGTCGCTGCGGTCGATCGAAAAAGAGGCATATTACTGGGCCGACCACGGCATCGACACGATGGAGCAGGCGGCCGTTTATATGCAGAACCAGCTGCTGCGGCAGTCGCAGCTGGGAAAGATCCGGGAGCTGTTCGGCCTGACGGGCCGCAGGCTCACGCCGGGCGAGGAAAACTATATTCTGACGTGGCTCTCCTGGGGCTTCGGGGAGAAAGAGATCGGCCTTGCCTACGAGAAAACCTGCATGGCGACCGGTGGGCTCAAGTGGCCCTACTGCAACTCCATCCTGCGCAGCTGGCACGAGCAGGGCTTCACCACCCTCAGCCAGATCGAATCCGGCGACCGTGCACCGGCAAAGCCCGCCTCCGGCCGTCCCGGCTACGGCGTGCAGCGCCACCACGACGAGCTGAGCGCGCTCGAGCGCGCCGCCGTCGACCGTCTGCTGAATGAGAAGGAGGATTGACCATGGCATATTCTCGATCCATCGTGCAGCGCGCAGCGCAGCGCCTGCAGAGCGAAAACGAGCAGAACGAGCAGTCCTCCCGCGCCCGCATCGCGGCGATCTATGAAAAGGAACCGCGTCTGGGCGAGATCGAGCGTGAGCTGCGGCGGACCGCCGCGCACGTGCTCGCTGCGGCGTTCCGCCGCCAGGGCGACCCTGTAGCCGCCATGCAGCAGCTGAAAAAGGAGAATCTGGCGCTCCAGCAGGAGCGCGACTGGATCCTGCAGGCGGAAGGACTTGAGCCCGACGATCTGACCGTCCAGCCGCTCTGCCCGAACTGCGGCGGGACAGGCTACGTGGGCGCAGCGATGTGCGAATGCCTCAAGGAGCTCTGCCGGCAGGAGCAGAAGAAGGAGCTGGCCGCGCTGTTTGGCTCTGACAGCTTTGAGCGCTTCCGGCTCGATCTGTATCCGGCGCAGTATGACGAGCGGCTGAAGACCAGCCCCCGGACGCTGATGGAGCGCACGTACCGCGACACGCTCAGCTATGCGCAGAGCTTCACCTGCGCTTCGCCGTCTTTGCTGTTTGTCGGCGCGACGGGCCTCGGCAAGACGTATTTATCCGCCTGTATCGCGCGGACGGTCGCAGACCGGGGATATTCCGTCAGCTATGCGCCGGTGGCGCAGCTGCTGGCCGCGTTTGAGGACGACAAATTCCGCCCGCAGCCGGATGTGTCGCGCACGGCAGATTACTTTTCCAGCGATCTTCTGATCCTCGACGATCTCGGCACGGAAATGACGACGCAGTTTGCCGTCTCCGCGCTCTATCAGCTGCTGAACAGCCGTCTGCTCGAAAGCCGGCCCACCATCGTCTCGACCAATCTTCCGTTGGGGGATATTGCTCCGCGCTATTCCGCGCAGATCTATTCCCGCCTGCTCGGCGCGTACCGCCTGTACAAATTCTACGGCGACGACATCCGCTTCAAGCTCAAATGACGCGTACCGCCCCGGACGCCGCTGTCCGGGGCGGTTTTTATGCCGCAGCACAAAAAGTTTACAGGCCGGAAACAATTTTTTGCATGAATGCACTTTCCTGTTGTGTCCGTATGTGGTACAATGTATACGGATTTTTATGCTGTTGCGCAGATTTGGATAGATAAAGGAAGATCATCATGGAATTACTCGCTCCCGCCGGTTCGATGGAGGCGCTGCGCGCCGCCGTCTGCAACGGCGCAGACGCCGTTTATCTGGGCGCCGATACCTTCAACGCGCGTATGAACGCCCGCAATTTTTCCGCCGCCGATCTGCAGGAGGCCGTTGTCTACTGCCATGTGCGCGGCGTTAAGGTACACCTGACGCTCAACACGCTCGTGCTCGACCGCGAGATGCCGCGCGCGGCGGAGCTCATCCGCATGGCCGCGACCTGCGGCGTTGACGCGTTTATCGTGCAGGATCTGGGCGTCGTGTCGCTGTGCCGGCAGCTTGCGCCGGACGTGCCCGTCCACGCCTCCACGCAGATGAGCATCCATTCGCTCGAGGGCGTGCAGGAGGCTGCCGCGCTCGGCTGCAGCCGCGTCGTACTCGCGCGGGAGCTGCCCGCGGAGGAGATCGCGCATATCTGCAAGAGAAGCCCGGTCGAGATCGAGGTTTTTGTCCACGGTGCTTTGTGTATGTGCTATTCCGGACAGTGCTACCTGTCCTCCGTCATCGGCCGCCGCTCCGGCAACCGGGGCCAGTGCGCGCAGCCCTGCCGCCTGCCCTACGGCTACGGCCGGTTCGAATCGACGCGCTATCCGCTCAGCCTCAAGGACAACTGTCTGGCGGATGAGCTGGACGAGCTGCGGCGCATGGGCGTTGCGTCCATCAAGATCGAAGGCCGCATGAAGCGGCCCGAATACGTCGCCATCGTCACGCGCGCCTACCGCACGGTTTTAAACGGCGGGAAGCTGACGCCGGCCGATCTGCAGGAGCTTGAGACGGCGTTCTCCCGTCAGGGCTTCACCGACGGCTATTTCAAGGGCCAGACCGGCAGCGACATGTTCGGCCGCCGGCAGGAGGGCGAGGACACGAGCGAGCTGTTTGCCTCTGCCCGCGCCACCTATGAGCAGGGCGAGACGCAGCGCATCGGCGTGCGGTTTTACGCCATGATCCGCCGCGGTGAGCCCGCGCGGCTCGCCGTCGAGGATCCGGACGGCAATCTCTGCCGGACCTACGGCCCCGTGCCGGAGCAGGCGGTCTACCGGTCGCTCACGCCGCAGGATCTGGAGCAGCAGCTGAAAAAAACCGGCGGAACGCCGTATCTGTGCACCAGCGTCCGCTCGTCATTGGATCCCGATCTGATGCTCCCGGCCTCTGCCATCAACGCCATGCGGCGCGACGTGATCGCCGAACTCACCGCAAAGCGCGGCCGCGCCGCGCCCGCGCATCTGAACGCCTACGACGAGCCGCCGCGCTACGACGGCATCTCCGGTGAGCCGCAGCTGACCGTCGCTGTCCGCACAGCGGAGCAGATCACCTCCCGCATGCTCTCCATGAAGCCGACGGTGCTCTATGTCCCGCTGTCCGAGCTGGCAGAGCATCCGGAGCTGCGGCAGCGCGTGGGCGTCGAGACGCAGCTCGCGGCCATTCTGCCGCGCGTGATCTGGAGCGGAGAGCTTGTCCCCGTTGCGCGGCAGCTGCGCATGGTCTACGACATGGGCGTCCGGCAGGTCCTGGCCGGGAATCTCGGACAGCTGCACATCGCCCGTGCGGCGGGCTTCGCCGTCCGGGGCGATTTCGGCCTCAACATCGTCAACTCCCGCGCCATGCGGTATCTGCGTGAGCAGGGGTTCGATTCGCAGCTGCTGTCGTTTGAGCTGACGCTGCCGCAGATCCGCGATATCTCCAAGGCCGTCCCGGCGGAGGTCCTGATCTACGGACGGCTGCCGCTGATGGTGATGGAAAACTGCATCATCAAAAACCGCACCGGCACCTGCACCTGTCAGACCGGCACGGTCCGCCTGGTCGACCGCGTGGGCGAGGAATTTCCCATCGTCAAGGATCCCGGCACGTGCCGCAATGTGCTGCTGAACGGCAAAAAGCTGTATCTGCTCGATAAGAAGGACGCGTTCCGCGGCATGGGCCTGTGGGCGCTGCGCCTGCAGTTTACAACGGAAAACCCCGGCGAGATCGACAAGGTGCTGATGGACTATCAGGGCCGGGCCGTTTTCGACGCCGGAAGCTATACGCGCGGGCTGTATTCGCGCGGCGTGGAATAAGCAAAGAAGAAGGAACTCCTTATGATCATCCTTGCATCACAATCTCCCCGCAGACAGGAGCTGCTGAAGCTCACCGGCCTGCCGTTTACCGTTCGCGCAGCGGATATCGACGAAACAATGGACAAGTCGCTTCCCGTGCAGCAGGAGGTCACGCGCGTCAGCCGGTTAAAGGCGCAGGCCATCGCCGCCGGCGCGTCGCCGGACGATATTGTCATTGCCGCCGACACCATCGTGGTCATTGACGGCCGCGAGCTGGGAAAGCCGCACTCCGAGGCCGAAGCGCTGGACATGCTCCGCCTGCTCTCCGGCAGGACGCACGAGGTCGTGACTGTCCTGTCCGTCTGCAGAGGCACGCACATCGAGTCCGAGGCCGTGGTGACAAAGGTGACGTTCCGCCCGCTCTGCGAGGAGGAGCTTCGCGCCTATGTCAGGACCGGCGAGCCCATGGACAAGGCAGGAAGCTATGGCATCCAGGGCTACGGGGCGATGTTCGTCAGCCGGATCGAGGGCGACTATTTCTCCGTCATGGGTCTGCCGCTGTGCCCGCTGTGCCAGATGCTGCGTGCGTTCGGCGTCCGCATTCTCAACGTGCAGGAGGCGCAGGCATGAAGAAAAAATTCTGGACGGGCCGTCTGAAGACCATTCTGATCGTTGCGCTCGTCGTCGCCATCTGCGCCGCCGTGACGCTTGCCATCACGAGCGGAACGAGCGCGATCGAAAACGTGGTCGGGACGATCCTGTCTCCGATCCGCGCCGGCGTCGCGTCCATCGACCGGCTGGCCGAGCGGTATTATAACTATATGTTCCGCTATGAGACGCTTGAGGCGGAAAACGCGGAGATGGAAAAGCAGATCCTCGCCATGCAGGAGGATATCCGCGATGCAGAGCAGCTCCAGCGCGAGAACGAATGGCTCAAGGCGCTTCTGAAGCTGTCCGAGGAGCATGAGGATTACAAATTCCTCACATCGTACATCATTTCGTGGGATTCCTCCGACTATAAAAGCGCCTTTACCATCGGCAAGGGCACAAATGCGGGACTGGAAGAAGGCATGTGCGCCGTGACGGAAAACGGGCAGGTCGTGGGCCTTGTGACCAAGGTCGGCGCGAACTGGGCCACCATCACGACGATCATGGATTCCTCGCTCGAAATTTCCGCCTCCGTCGCCTCGTCCGGCTATACGGGCGTGGTGCAGGGCACGTTCCTCGAGGATGGGACGGAGATCCTGCGCATGAACTATCTGCTGACGGACGCGATCGTCAAAAATAACGACCAGGTCGTCACCACCGGCTCGACGCTCTACCCGCGCGGGCTGCTGCTGGGGTACATCACAAACGCCAGCCTTGACGAGACGGGCGTCGCGAAATACGCCACGCTCGAGCCGTCCTGCGACCTGTCCCAGCTGGAGCAGATCGCGATCATTACGGAGTATAATGTGCAGTGACGCAAGGAACTGTTGTAGGGGCGGACGTCTCTGTCCGCCCGCAGAATGCAGCGTTTTTTTGAAAATCTCCGGCGAATTCGCAACATTTCCAGGGCCGGAAGAGTCGTCGGCCCCTACAGACGACCTGCAAAAATGCAGCTTGACGTGTATATGACCGAAAGGAGGCCCGCGCGATGCACGCGACCTATAAAAATGCGCTGATGTGGACGCTTTACGGCGTGCTGTTTCTTTTGATCGCCGTTTTGCAGACGGTCGTGTTCGGCCGGGCGCGGTTCTTTGGCGTCAAGCTGACGCTGATCCCCGTCTGCATCGCCTGCGTTTCCATGCTGGCGGGCGCTGAGGCCGGGGCGCTCTATGGGCTTTGCTGCGGCGCTGTCTGGTGCTTTACGGGCACAAGCGGCGGCGCGATGCACATCGTGCTGCTGACCGTCTGCGGCGCGGTGATCGGCTATCTCTGCGACCGGTATCTGGTGCGGCAGCTGCTGTCCGCCCTTCTGATGAGCCTGCTGGCGCTCGTATTCTGCCAGACGATCCTGTTTCTGCTTCAATGCTATCTCGGCACGGTTTACATCGGCATGATCACTGCTCTGCCGGTTCAGATCGGCTTGAGCCTGCTCTCGTGCCCGCTTCTGTATCTCGGAGCCTGGGCGATCCGAAAGGTTGGTGCCAAATAAATGCAGCGAATTTCCCGTTTCCGCATGATCGTGTTCATCGTCGTCATTCTGGCCATGATCGGCGTGTTCTCCCTGCGGCTTTACAAGACGCAGGCTGCCGTTACGGAGGATTCCCTTGTCACGGCAGACGCTGACTCCATGACGTATCAGTCGACGGTCGAGGCTGCGCGCGGCAACATTCTCGACCGCAACGGCAACGTGCTGGTGTCGAACCGCGCAAGCTATAACCTCGTCATCATCAACTTCGTCTTTTTCAACGCGCCAGACCCGAACGGGAATCTGCTGAAGGTCCTGAACCTCTGCGACGAGCTTGGCATCCAGTATGAATCGCACTTCCCCGTTTCTGAGGACAGGCCCTATACCTATACCGACACGAACGATACCGCCTGGCAGGGCTATTTCCGCAAATTCCTTGCCAGCCGGAGCTATGACCTCGATATCTCCGCGCCCACGCTCATGAAGCGCCTGCGCAGCGAATATAAGATCCCCGACGACTGGAACCAGCGGGACGTTTACCGCGTCATTTCCGTCCGCTACGAGCTGGAGCTGCGCTCGGTCGACGAGATCGGCCTGGAAAACTATATGCTGGCCGAGGACGTCGACGCGGAATCGCTGGCCGCCGTGATGGAGCTGGCCGTGCCGGGCGTCGTGGTTGAAAACGGCACGGTGCGCGAATACAACACCACCCATGCCGCGCATATTCTCGGCTACATCGGCCCGATCTGGCGCGAGGAGGCCGCGGAGTACAGCGACAAGGGCTACTCCCTGAACGCCCTCGTCGGAAAATCCGGCGTGGAGCAGGCATTTGAGGAATATCTGCATGGTTCGAGCGGCCTTAAGAAAACGACCGTCTCCTCGACCGGCGAAGTTCTGAACCGCTACTATGTGACGGAGCCCGTGCCGGGCAACAACGTTGAGCTGACGATCGACATCTCCCTGCAGGCTGTGGCCGAACAGGCGCTCGAGAAGGTCATTCTCGATCTGCGCGAAAACGGCGTCGGCCGGAACAAGGAGGGCAAGGACGCGCAGGGCGGCGCAGTCGTCGTGCAGCTGTGCAAGACGGGCGAAATTCTTGCCATCGCAAGCTACCCAACCTATGATCTCGCGACGTTCAACCAGAATTATGCCGCGCTCGACGAGGACGAAATGCGGCCGCTGTATAACCGCGCGCTCGCGGCTTATCCGCCCGGCTCGGTCTACAAGATGGTCACGTCCATCGCTGCAGTCGACATGGGCGGCTTCGACCCCGGCTATATCATCGAGGACAAGGGCCTTTACACCTTCTACGAATCCTTCCAGCCCAAGTGCCACATCTGGTCGCTTGCCAACCCGCGCACGCACGGCAAGATCAATCTGATGGAGGCCATCGCCTATTCCTGCAACTATTATTTCTACGAGGTCGGCCGTCTGACCTACGACAGCTATATGAAGCAGACGGGCGAGAATCCGTTCGATATCGTTGCCAAGGCCCTCGGCCTCGGCGAGCCGACGGGCATCGAGCTGCCGGAGGACACCGGTTCGCGCGCAAACGCGGAGGAGAAGAACAAGCAGTACGCAGGCGAGGACGCAGGCTGGTTCGGCGCGGACGTGCTGCAGGCCGTTATCGGCCAGAGCCTGAACAAATTCTCCCCCCTGCAGCTGGCCTGCTATGCCTCTGCGCTGGCAAACAAGGGCACGCGCTATGAAGCGACGCTTCTGTCCCGCGTCGTCTCGTGGGACTATCAGGATCTGATCGAGGAATCCAAGCCTGTCGTGGCAAGCACGCTGGAGATCTCCGAAAAGGCGCTGAACGCGCTCGATCAGGGCATGCGCATGACCGGCTCTATCGGCACGGCGGAGCAGTATCTCAAGGACTACCCCATTGCCATCGCCTGCAAGACCGGCACGGCGCAGTGGCAGGGCACGACCTCCACCGGCTCGTTCTCCGGCTCTGACCACGCTTCGTTCGTGCTCTATGCTCCGGCGGACGATCCCGAGATCGCCATTGCTGTCTATGTCGAGCGCGGCTCGCAGGGCGGCAATCTGGCGAACGTCTGTATCCCCATTCTCGACGCCTATTTCTCCAGCTCTACCAAATATGAGACTGTCGCGACTGAAAATATCGCTTACTAAGAGAGGAACCGCACATGACCGACCTTTCGCATATCCGCAATTTTTCGATCATCGCCCACATCGACCACGGCAAATCCACGCTGGCAGACCGGCTGCTGGAGGAGTGCCACTCCGTTGAAAAGCGTGAAATGGAGGATCAGATCCTCGACTCCATGGAGCTTGAACGTGAGCGCGGCATCACCATCAAGGCCCGCGCCGTACGTCTGGACTACCGCGCGGACGACGGCGAGACGTATGTACTCAATTTGATCGACACGCCGGGCCACGTCGATTTTAACTACGAGGTCTCCCGCAGCTTATCCGCCTGTGAGGGCGCGGTGCTGGTCGTTGACGCGTCACAGGGCATCGAGGCCCAGACGCTGGCAAACACGTATCTGGCCGTCGACAACGGGCTGGAGGTCCTGCCAGTCGTCAATAAGATCGACCTGCCGGCGGCACGGCCCGCCGAGGTCAAGAAGGAGATCGAGGACGTCATCGGCATTCCCGCCATGGACGCGCCCGAAATTTCCGCCAAGAACGGCATTAACATCCATTCCGTGCTGGAAATGATCGTAAATCACGTCCCCGCGCCCACGGGCGACCGCGAAGCTCCCCTGCAGTGTCTGATCTTCGACAGCCAGTATGACTCGTACCGCGGCGCGATCGTCTATCTGCGCGTGGTCAACGGCACGGTGTATCCCGGTATGGATATCCGCATGATGGCCTCCGGCGCTGTTTACAAGGTCGTGGAGGTCGGATACCTGCACCCGAAGGGCATGATCCCGGCCGAAAGCCTCGGCGCGGGCGAGGTCGGATATCTCACGGCCTCCATCAAGACTGTCTCCGACACCCGCGTGGGCGACACGATCACGGGCGTGGAAAATCCGGCAGCCGAAGCGCTGCCGGGCTATCATCAGGCGCAGCCGATGGTCTTCTCGGGCGTATACCCGGCGGACGGCTCGAAATACGGCGATCTGCGCGACGCGCTGGAAAAGCTGAAGCTGAACGACGCCTCCATGAGCTTTACGCAGGAAAACTCCATTGCGCTGGGCTTCGGCTTCCGGTGCGGCTTCCTGGGCCTTTTGCACATGGAGATCATTCTCGAGCGGCTTGAACGCGAATATAACCTCGACCTCATCACGACGGCTCCGAACGTCGTCTATAAGATCACCAAGACCGACGGCACACAGCTCGACGTCTATACCCCGCTCAACTACCCCGACCCCGCCGAGATCGCCGAGGCACAGGAGCCGTATGCGAAAGCGAATCTCATCGCCCCGCCTGAATACGTCGGCGCGATCATGGATCTGTGCCAGAACCGGCGCGGCGAATTCAAGGATATGCAGTATCTCGATCCCACGCGCGTCGAGCTGCACTATTCCATGCCGCTCAACGAGATCATCTACGACTTCTTTGATGCGCTCAAGAGCCGCACGCGCGGCTACGGCTCGCTGGACTATGAGCTCGAGGGCTACCGTCCGTCGAAGCTCGTCAAGCTTGACATTCTCCTGAACGGCGAGATCGTTGACGCGCTGAGCTTCATCCTCTTTGCCGATAACGCGTACGCAAGAGCCCGGAAGATCTGCGAAAAGCTGAAGGACAATATCCCGCGCCAGATGTTCGAGATCCCGGTGCAGGCTGCCGTCGGCGGCAAGATCATCGCCCGCGAGACGATCAAGGCTCTGCGCAAGGACGTGCTCGCGAAGTGCTACGGCGGTGATATCACGCGCAAAAAGAAGCTGCTCGAAAAGCAGAAGGAGGGCAAAAAGCGCATGCGCACGTTCGGCACGGTCGCTGTGCCGTCCGAGGCGTTCATGGCCGTCCTGAAGCTCGACGACGAATCGTAGGAGGGGTTTTCCGTGGCGCTCATTCAGATCGTTGAAAACAAGAAAAAAAGCCTCGGCATCTACGTCCATATCCCGTTCTGCCGGAGCAAATGCGAATACTGTGACTTTTATTCCATCCCCGGCGCACGCAGCCGGGATCTGATGGACCGGTATCTCGACGCCGTGATCCTGCACATCCGTGAGGCGGCGCAGGGCGCGGCGGGCTACGAGGTCGACACCGTCTACTTTGGCGGAGGCACACCGTCGTTCTTCGGCGCCGGCGGGCTTGCGAAGATTTTCGCCGAGATCGACCGCCGCTTCGACGTCAGCCGCGACGCGGAGGTCTCGCTCGAGGCCAATCCCGATTCCGTGACGCTGCCCATGCTCACGCGGCTGCGCCGCGCGGGCTTTAACCGCATCTCGATCGGCGTGCAGTCGGACGACGACGCGCAGCTCAAAGCCCTCGGCCGCCCGCACAATTACCGGCAGGCGCAGCAGGCCGTGTCGCTCTCGCGGCGCGCGGGATTTGACAATATCTCGGTCGACCTCATGTTCGGCCTGCCGAACCAGTCCCGTGAGCAGTGGATGCAGACACTGCGCAACGTCATTGACCTGAAGGCCGACCACATCAGCTGCTATGGGCTCAAGGTCGAGCCCGGCACAAAGCTCTGGACGTACAAGGACTGCGCCAATCTCCCGGACGACGACGCGCAGGCGGATATGTATTTCTACGCCGTTGAAACGCTCGAGCAGTTCGGCTATCATCAGTATGAGATCTCCAATTTCGCCCACGACGGCTTCATCTGCCGCCACAACATGAAATACTGGGTCGGCGATGAGTATCTGGGCTTCGGCCCGTGCGCAGCGTCCGACTTTGCCGGGCGGCGGTTTACGATCAAGCCCGATCTCGAGGGCTATATCAAGGGCGTGATGGGCAAGGGCCAGATCTTGTCCGAGTCTGAGCTTGTCCCGCTGCGCGAACGTGCGGGGGAATATCTCATGCTCCGATTGCGGACGGTCGACGGCATTGAAAAGGGCGAGTACACCCGCTCGTTCCTGCTGCCGTTTGAGCCGATCGAGGACATTCTTGTCCGGCTGCAGCTGCAGGAATACGCCGCGTTCACCTCCGGCCGCTGGCATCTGACGCCGAAGGGCTTCATGCTCTCGAACACCATTCTGGTGGAGCTTCTGGAGGCACAGCAGAAATCCAAGCCGCTGGCGCAGAAGCGCTGAGGGCCGGGAAAAGCAAAAAACGAACAGAGCCGGGGAAGCGTCGACGCTTCCCCGGCTCTTGCCGGAAAAAACAGCCCTTCCGGTCAATCGGTGCGGCCGGAGCAGGAGGCTGCGAAGAAACCGGGCGGCTGCTTTTCGGACTCCGCCCGGATCAGCGGGACGCGGAACCCCCGTTCTGCCTGCCTTCTGCCGCTCCGGCGAAGCGCGGCGTCTGACCGAAACGCGCACCTGCGTATGGATCATCCGGCGGACAAAGCATCTCAAAAGCGTTTGCCAACGATCTCTCTGGCCATAGTATGCGCAGGGGCAAGAAAAATACACAAGGACAGATTTGACTTTACAGGCGCAAACCGGTAAGATAAGAAAAAGCGAAGGAAGCGAAAAAGCAATGGAAGAATTTAAAAATTTGCAGGAAACAAAGCTCTCGTCCCAGCCGATCTTCGACGGCGATGTGCTGCATATCTATAAGGACACCGTCCGCCTGCCGAACGGCAAGACCTCCACGCGGGAATACACCGTGCATCACGGCGCGGTGTGCATCCTGCCGCTGCTGGAAAACGGCGATGTTCTGCTCGAGCGGCAGTTCCGCTACGCGATGGGCGAGGTGCTGACGGAGATCCCCGCCGGAAAGCTCGACTATATCGGTGAGGATCCGCATGCGGCCGCGCTGCGCGAACTGCGCGAGGAGACGGGCGCGGTCGCAAGCGAGCTCATCCCGCTCGGGCCGTTTTACCCCACCTGCGCGTATTCGACCGAGGTGATCCATATGTTCCTGGCCCGCGGGCTGACGTTCGGGGAGCGGGAGCTGGATGAGGACGAATTTCTGAACGTGTTCCGCCTGCCGCTGCGCGAACTGGTCGAAAAGGTTCTGAACGGCGAAATTCCCGACGCAAAAACGCAGGCTGCCGCGCTTCGCGTGTGGTGTATGCTGCAGGAGGGGAAGCTCTCGTGAGGCGGGAGCTGGTATACGTCTCGTCTATCGGCGAAGACTGCTGCGAGGCTGCGCGGGAGTTTGGCCTTGGCATCGAGCTTGCGCAGTTCTGCACAGCCGCCCGGCTCGATGGCGCGCCGGCGGAGCCGTGGGAGATCCCGGTGGAGCGCTGCCTGTCTGCATCAAGCCGGTTCGTGCTGCATGGGCCGTTCAACGAGCTGACGCCTGCGGCCATTGACCCGCAGGTGCTGGACGTGACGAAGAAGCGGTACCGGCAGGCGATCAAAAAGGCGTATGCAATGGGAACTCAAAAGCTCGTTCTGCACGCGGGCTTTCTGCCGCTGGTCTATTATCCGGAGTGGTTTATTGACCGCAGCGCCGCCGTATGGCGGGAGCTGCTCTGTGAGATCCCGGACGGGATGACCGTGTGTCTGGAAAACGTGCTGGAGCCGGAGCCGCAGCTTTTAACGGCGATCATGGAGGCAGTCCATGACTCGCGCCTGCGCATCTGCCTCGACCTCGGCCACGCGAACACGTGTGCGTCGGAAATCCCCCCGGAGGACTGGCTGCGTGCCTGCGCACCGTATCTGTCCCACGTGCACCTGCACAACAACCAGGGCGATCGCGACCTGCATGCGGCGCTCTTTGATGGTGTGATGGACATCGCGGGGCTTCTTTCCATGCTGGACGAGCTTTCCCCGCAGGCGACGTGCACACTGGAGCTGACACAGGACAGACCGAGCCTCGACTGGCTCGAAAAAAAGCACCTTTTGGAGTAAACCCTATGGAACAGAATGAACGGCAGCTTTTTTCGCTGCTTTCCGAAATTACCCCATTGTACGAAGCGCCCATGCGCGAGGCGAAAGCCCGGCAGGATGCGCTTGCCAAGCCCCCCGGCAGTCTTGGCCTGCTGGAAGACCTTTCTGTGCAGCTGGCAGGCATCACCGGACGCGTCAAAAATGAAGTCACGCGTACCCGCATTTACGTGCTCGCGGCGGACAACGGCGTGGTCTGCGAAGGCGTTTCGTCCGCGCCGCAGTCGGTCACGCGGGCGCAGGCGATCAACCTGACGCGCGGTCTGACCGGCGCGTCGTGTCTGGCGAAGCACTTTCATGACGGCCTGACGGTCGTCGACATGGGCATCGCGCTGTCCTATACCTGCCCGGAGATCCTGAACCGCAGTCTCGGCAAAGGCACAGCGAACATCGCCGCAGGCCCGGCCATGGCGCGGCAGACCGCCGTACAGGGCATCCTGACCGGCATGGAGCTTGCCGCGCAGGCCAGGCGGGACGGAATCCAGATTCTCGGCGTAGGCGAAATGGGCATCGGCAACACGACGACGTCCTCCGCCGTCCTGTGCGCCCTGAGCGGAGAAGCCGTCGAGACCGTTACCGGCCGCGGCGGCGGACTGACCGACACGGCCTTTTTGAAGAAAAAGCAGGTCATTGAACGGGCGCTGGCCGTAAATGCGCCGGATGCGCACGATCCCATTGACGTTCTGCACAAGGTCGGAGGGTTCGATCTGTGCGCGATGACGGGCGTGTTTCTGGGTGCGGCGCATGCGCGCCTGCCTGTCGTGGTTGACGGGTTCATTTCCGTCGTCGCGGCGCTCTGCGCCGCCCGGCTGTGCGAAGATGCGAAGGGCTATTTCATCGGCTCGCACGTGTCCTATGAGCGCGGGTACGAGATCGCGGCCCGGCTGCTGGACTTAAAGCCCTGTCTGCAGCTCGGCATGCGGCTGGGCGAGGGCAGCGGGTGCCCGCTGGCCTTCCGCGTGGTCGAGGCGGCCTGCGCGGTGATGAATACGATGGCGACGTTCCCGGAGGCGGCCATCGACGACGGATATCTGACCGAAATACGCGAAAAGGACAGCTTTACGGTATGAACTATTTTCTTTCCGGCGGCGCGAAAAACGGAAAATCGTCTCTTGCGCAGCAGATCGTCTGCGCGCAGGGCGGGCCGCACTATTATCTTGCGACCATGATCCCGCACGACGACGAGGACCGGCTGCGCATTCAGCGGCATCTGGATAACCGCGCGGGACTCGGCTTTCAGACCGTCGAATGCGGAACGGACATTCTCTCCTCGCTTTCGCAGATGGAGCCCGACGGCGCGGTGCTGCTCGACAGCGTGACGGCGCTCCTGTCAAACGAGATGTTCCGCGCAGACGGCACGATGGATGCCTCCGCCCCGGCGCGTCTGGAGGCGGAGCTGCTGGAGTTCTCCCGCCGCATGCGCTGCTGCGTGTTCGTGAGCGATTACATTTACGCCGACGGCGGGCAGTATGACGAATGGACGGAATGCTACCGCCGGGGCCTTGCTCGGCTCGACCGGGCGCTGGCGGCGGTGTGCGAAAACGCCGCAGAGCTTTGCTGCGCGGTTCCATTCTGGTACAAAGGAGGATTTTCTGGATGAAAGCCAAGCTCAAAAAGCCCCTGACGGCATTCATGATGGCGTGGGGGACGTATCTGGCGATCCCGTGCCCGTATAAGGTCTGGGACGATGCGCTGCGTCCGTGGCAGATCGTGTGCCTGCCGCCGGTGGGGCTGATCGTGGGCGGGCTGTGGGCGCTGTGCGCGGCGCTTTTTGCCCATTTCCGGTTTACCGGGCTTCTGGCTGCCGCGATCTTGACGGCGCTGCCGTTTCTCGTGACAGGCTTTTTCCATCTGGACGGATTTCTTGACTGCTGCGACGCGATCTTATCGCGGCGCGATCTTCAAACGCGGCAGAAGATCCTCAAGGATTCGCGCGTCGGCGCGTTCGCGGTCGTGTGCGCGATTTTGCTGTTCCTGTTTTCATTCGCGGCGCTGGCGGACTGCGACTTCGCGTATATCTGGCGGGCGCTGCTGCTCATTCCGGTCGTGACGCGGTGCATGGCGGGCGTCGCGGTGGAGTCCTTCGCGCCTATGAAGACGAGCCAGTATGCCGGCACCTTCGAAGCCGGGAAAACGAGGCGGCAGCGGACTGTCCTGCTCGGCATGTATCTTGCCGTTATGCTGGCGGTGTTCGTGTTCCTGTTCTCGCGGCCCAGCTGCGCGCTGGCCGTCGCATGGGCAGGACTCGTGACCATTCTATCCTGCCGTCTGGCGCAGAAAAACTTAGGCGGCATGTCCGGCGACATCGCGGGCTTTTCCATCACGCTGGGCGAGCTGTCCAGCCTTCTGATCCTGGCGATTTTTTAAGGAGAATACGATATGGTTCTGATCATCGGCGGCGCGTATCAGGGAAAAACAGCATACGCGAAACAAACATACGGAATACAGGATACGGACATTTTTACCTGTTCTGGCGAAGCGCTGAACCTGTCCGCCCGCTGCCTCCGGCATCTGGAGCGCTTCGCGCGCGCCTGCGTTCGGGCAGGGAAGGAGCCTGCGGCTGTGCTGGCCGGACTTGACCTGCGCGGAAAAATCCTGATCTGTGAGGACATTTCCTGCGGCGTTGTGCCGATGGACGCGGAAACGCGCGAATGGCGCGAGGCCGTCGGGCGCATGAACGCGGCGCTGGCCGCGCGTGCGGACACCGTCACGCGCATCTTCTGCGGGCTTCCGATGGAGCTGAAGCGATGAGACATCTCACGCTCATCCGCCACGGGCTGACGGAGGGGAACGTCCGCCGATGGTATTACGGCGCGCTCGATCTTCCTCTGTGCGAGGCAGGAAAGACCGCGATTCAGGAGGCCGCCGCAGGCGGCCTGTATCCTCCATACAGCGGCGAACGCGTTCTGACGAGCGGGATGCTCCGCACGGAGCAGACGCTGCGCCTGATCTGCGGCGACGTGCCCCACGAGGTCTGGCCCGAGCTGCGCGAGGTCAGCTTCGGCGTATTCGAAGGAAAGGCCTACGATGAACTGAAGGGCCGGGCCGAGTATGAGGCATGGCTCGCGGGCGACTGGTTCCAAAATGTCCCGCCGGGCGGGGAATCCTTCGCGCAGGCGGAGACGCGTATCTTATCCGCGCTGGCCCGCATGCAGGCGCAGGAGGAAGACATTCTCGCCGTCGTGCACGGCGGAACGGTGCTCACGATCATGCAGGCGCTGTTCCCGGAGGAAAAAAAGACCGCCTACGACTGGCAGCCCAGTCCCGGCGGCGGATATCAGATCGATCTGACAGCGCACAGCTATCAGAAAATCGGCATACAGAAATAAGTTCCCGCACCCAAGGCTCCTCTTTGAATAACGGGGGAGCCTTGGGTGCGTGTTGTTTTGCGGAGATCTTCAACAAATTTGCAGTTACCTAACGGGCCGATGCGGGCATCGGCCCCTGCGGGGTCTCGGCGAATTCGGACTGCTTTGCAAATTTCGAGCGCAAAGCTGATTTACTGCAGCCATTTAACGGCAACTGCTCACAAATTTGGCCATACCGTGACAGGCGGCGCGTACCAAAGCGCCCGTAGGGTGAGTATGTGTGTTCGTAACGATTGAAATATTGGTACCTGCCTGAATTGCACCCGCAGCACGCACCAAACCGTAACCAGCGCCCTTTTTCTTCCCCTTCTTTTCCGGCAAGGCGGAAAAGAAGGGGCCGCCGGAGGCACGCCGGTTTTTGTGGGTCAGCCCAGCTTGCGCCAGGCGTTCATAACAGTGATAACGGCCTGCTCGCGCGTGATTTGCGCGCGGGGCGCGAAGGAGCCGTTGGCGTGGCCGTTCATGAGGCCGAGCGCCGCCGCGAACGAAACACCGTCCTTTGCATACTCGCTGATCTGTGCGGCGTCGGTAAAGCTCTGGCCGCCTCCGGCGGTCTGCACGTCAAACAGAGCCGCCAGACGTTTGAGCATGATGGCCGCGTCCTGCCGGACGATGGCAGCGTCGGGGCGGAACGTGCCGTCCGAATAGCCGGTCACGATGCCGGTCGCCGCGATCAGGCGGATATCCGCGTCGGCAGTATCCGAGAACGAGGCAGAGGCCGGGTCAATGCCGCGGCCTTCGCAGAACTCCGCCGCGCCGCCGATGGTCTCTGCCGCGGTCGTAACGCCCGCGGCCAGCGCTGCCGTGCTCAGCAGCAGGACAAGCGCCAGCAGCAGCGCCGTCTTTTGAATCATTTTCATACTTTCTCCCTCTGTTTCCCTCAATTTCTTATTTTTAGCAGGCACCTTGCGAACAAAAACAGCCGGCAGAATGGTTCTGCCGGCTGTTTGATGCGCGGTACTTGCTGAAGGACTGATGCGATGCAGCAGATCGGTATGCGGTTGTCAGAAGGTTGCGACGTTTTGCGCAGCAGGCTCAGCCGGCTGCACGTTCACAGCCGTCAGAATGGGGCCGACGCCCTTGTAGAGCGTGTGATACTTGACCTCGACCGTCGCCGTCACCCAGACCCAGCTTCTGGCTGCCAGGCCGGAGGCCGCCGCGAATCTGCACGGCAGGCCCATAAATGTGATATCCGCCTCGCAGCAGGTCATAACGAACCGGCCGGGGGCAAACATGCCCTCCTTTTCCCGGCGCAGACGTGCGACCTGACCCTTGAATTTCACGGTCTTGCCCGCGTATTTCTTGGGCTCCTCGGTGATATCGCGGTAGAACAGGGCGTAATCCTCGTCTTTGATCTCGACCACGGGCGCGTTCAGGTCGAACGGCAGCGGATCCTCGATGTCGTCATAGTGCGTTGAGCCGTCGGTATACTCATACAGAATGTCGATCTTCCGGTTCACGGCGCGGGCGATCTTGTGATACGGCATTACGTCCGTGCCGGGGGCCATGCGATTTAAGACCAGCATTTCCGCCCCTGCCAGCTTATCCACGACAAGCTGGCGCATGTTGGCGTTGTAGCTGAGGAAGGTCGAGGCGTCTGCGAACATGACCTCCTGCGCGATCTTCCAGTGATCCGGCGTTTTGAGATAGAAATCCGCCGCGAGGTGCATGCCGTTGAGCTCCACGACCACGCGCTCGGCCCGGTATTTCTTCTGCAGGTCCGTCAGCATTTCAGGACTCAGGTCTTCATAGTCCAGGATCTGCTCATAGACCTCCTTGTGCGGGTAGGCCGAGATGTCGTACTCCTCCTCGCCCTCCTCGAAAACCAGCAGCAGTGTCCGCTCGCCGGTGTTGAAACGCTCGTCCTCGAGCGTTTCCTGAATGAACTTCGTCTTGCCGGACTCCAGAAAGCCGGTAAAGACGTACATGGGGATATCAGGCATAGCCATAGAGAGAACTCCTTACTGCTTTTCCACGCCGAAGATCTTTGCGACAGCTTCCTCGTTCAGCCTCGAACCGATCACGCAGATGCGGCCCGTGACCATCGCGCCGCCGTCGCGGATATCCGGCTCGCCGGGGACATAGTCGAAGTGGATCCACTTTTCGCCCTCTGCGTTTGCCACATAGCCCTTCGCGCGCAGGACGATCCCGTAGACTTCCGTGTCCTCGAGTGCCTGCAGGATGTGCTCGATCTCGGCCTTCGTGAATTTCTTGTGCGTTTCCTCGCCCCAGCTGATGAAGACCTCGTCGGCGTCATGGCCGTGGTGATGGTGATGATGGTGGTGTTCATGCTCGTCGTCATCATCGTCGTCATGATGATGGTGGCAGGCACAGTCCGGGTCGTCACATTCGTCCTCGTCGTCCTCGTCGTGATGATGGTGATGATGCTCGTGCTTGTCTTCGTCGTCATCCTCATCATGATGGTGGTGCGCTTCTTCCTCGAGCTTCGCAAGCTCAATGGCGATGGTGCTGCGCTGCTCCATGGCCTCCATCAGCTGCTCGCCGGTGAGCTCCGGCCACGGGGTCGTGACGATCACGGCGTCCTTGTTGTGCTCGCGGATCATATTGACGCACTGGTCAAGCTTCTCCTCCGTCATGCCGTCAGTGCGGCTGAGGATGATGGTGTTGGCCGTCTCGATCTGGTTGTTGTAGAACTCGCCGAAGTTTTTCATATACATTTTGCACTTCGTCGCGTCCGCCACGGTCACAAAATTGCCGAGCTGCACATCGTCGGACGTGACCTTGCGCACGGCGCCGATGACGTCGGACAGCTTGCCGACGCCGGACGGCTCGATCAGGATACGGTCAGGCGCATACTCTGCGATGACCTTTTTGAGCGCGCGGCCGAAATCGCCGACCAGCGAGCAGCAGATGCAGCCGGAGTTCATCTCCGTGATCTGGATGCCCGCCTCCTGCAGAAAGCCGCCGTCAAT